>JBBQCO010000043.1:0-24703 GCA_038318785.1 Desulfobulbales bacterium
GCCCCTTCATGATACGTTCTTTTTAACGACAATCTCCCCGTAAACCGGTCACTTCTGCCTGCAGTCGTTCCGGAGTCGCCTCGGCAGCGTCAAGCGGCGCGCCGATCACCAAGGCGATGCGGGAAAGAAAGCCCCGGCGAAAGGGGCGTTGCAGGGCGCGACCCGCGATTTTTGAAAAATAGCTGCCCCATAATCCCTGCAGCGCCATGGGGATCACCGGCACCGGCTGGTTTGCCAGGATACGGGAAATGAGCGCACGGAAGGGCTGGATCTCGCCATCCGGGGTGAGGGTCACCTCCGGAAACAGGGCCAGCAGTTCACCGGCGGCGAGCGTTGCGGCCGCATCTTCCAAGGCCTGCGCAACGGTTTCTGGCCGCTTATCATCAAAATCAAACCCAATGGCTCCGCTTCGGCGTAGGAGATAGCCCAATATCGGCATTTGAAAATACCGGCGGTCCAGCAGAAAACGAATGGGTCGCGGCGAAGTGCCCATGACCACCATCGTATCGACAAAGCTGACATGGTTGCACACCAGGACAGCTGGGCCGTCCAGAGGAATATGCTCAAGTCCCTTTTTCTCCAGACGATAGGCTCCATGCACCAGCAGCCAGGCCAGGAAGCGCAGCAGAAATTCCGGCACCAGGCCGTAAATGTAGAGCGCGACCATGGCATTGCACAGGGCGCCAAGGCCGAAGAGCTGGGGGATGGTCAGGCCGGCGCTGAGCATGGCTGCTGCCGCTAGTGCCCCCACCACCATGAACAGGGCATTGAGGATGTTGTTGGCCGCGATGATCCGGGCCCGATGCTTGGCTTCGCTGCGCACCTGCACCAGGGCATAGAGGGGGACGATGAAGAAACCGCCGAACATGCCGATCAGTGCGAGATCTGCCAGGATTCTCCAGGTCGCCATCTGGCCGAGCAACGCCCACAGGCCAAGGGGCGCCCCGGCAATGAGACCGGAGGGCGAGGCAAAGGCAAGGTCAAGACCAAACAGGGTCAGGCCGATGGAGCCGAAGGGCACCAGGCCGATTTCCACCCGTTTGCCCGACATCCGCTCACAGAGCAGGGAGCCGACGCCGATGCCGACAGTGAAGGTGGCCAGCAACAGGGTCACCGTTGCTTCGCCGCCGCCCAGGACATTCTTGGCGTAGGCGGGAAACTGGGCCAAAAACAGCGCTCCGTAGAGCCAGAACCAGGAGATGCCCAGAATGGAGAGGAAGACCGAACGATTTTCCCGGGCAAAGACAATGTTGTGCCAGGTTTCGGTGATCGGGTTGGGGTTGACTTTCAACTCTGGCGCCGGTGGCGGGGCCGTCGGAATGCCACGGCTGGTCAGATACCCGGCGACCGCCACCACCAGGCCGCCCACAGCGATCCACACCGGATGCGTCACCGCACCGGCCAGCAGACCGCCGGTCAGGGTGCCGATGAGGATGGCGACAAAGGTTCCGGCCTCGATCAGGGCATTGCCGCCCACCAGTTCATCCTCATGCAGGTGTTGGGGCAAAATGGCATATTTGACTGGCCCGAACAGGGTGGAGTGGCAGCCGAGCAGGAAAAGGGCGGTCAGCAGCAGCCATAAACTGTGCATCCAGAAACCCGCCGCCGCCACGGCCATGATCCCTATTTCCAAGACCTTGACCAACCTGGCCAGGGTGGCTTTGTCGTATTTATCTGCCAGTTGACCGGCGGTGGCGGAAAAGAGGAAAAAGGGCAGGATGAAAATGCCCGCCGCCAGGTTGGCCAGGACTTCCGCTCTGAGGCTGGTCCAGGTGGCGGCCTGAAAGGTGAGCAGCACGATCAGGGCGTTCTTGAACAGATTGTCGTTAAAAGCCCCGAGAAACTGGGTGATGAAAAACGGGGCGAAGCGACCTGTCTTGAGGAGGCCAAACTGTGAACTCATAGGGATGCCTTTTGGAAAAATTTTCGAGTGTGGAAGACCGAGGCGGAAAACGAATGGCCTTTCCAGGAGAGGAGCCGCTTGAGCGCCAGGTCAAAGAGCAGAGGGTTGTGTTCACGCACCCGTTTCAGGTCGGACACGGCGGCTGCGGGCAGCAGGTCGGCCTTGGCCAGGGTCGTTGGCGTGGTCAGGGGCAGGATGCCCGGCAACGGATAGTCGGAACCTTGCAGCAGGCGGTCGTGCCAGTCTGCGCGTTCCAGGAGGGTCTTGAGAACCGACAGGGGGCGGTTGCGTTGGGTAACGGCGGAAATGTCACCAAAAAGCAGCCCTTTTGCTCTCGGTTCGCCCATCATCCGGGAAAAGAGACGAAAACTGCTGACTGCGGTGCCCGCCTGTCCCCGGTCCAGGTCGATATCCTGGCCCACGGAGGCGCAGTGCGCGATCACCACCCGCACCCCGGCGTCCAATGCCCGGCGTAAACGGAGCGGGTTATTGAGATGTTGCCGGTGTTCTCCTTTGACCGCCTGCTCGCTGCCGCAGTGGACAATGAGCGGCAGGTTTGCCGTTGCCAAGGCCTGATAAAAGGCGTCGCATCGCGGTGAGGCAGGAGATCCATGCCCATGGCCGAAGGCAGCCACTTTACCGCCCGAGCGCCCCCGGTCACGGCTGAATGCAGGGCGTCCAGGCCGTCGGGTCGATAAGGATGGATGGATGCCGCCCACTCAAATCGTGAGGGGTGGGCGATGGCCAGCTGGCGGGCATACCTGTCCGGGACATAGAAGGACAGGTGCTCGTCGCGGGGTTGCCCGGTTTCATCATGGAAACGATCGAAGGCAAAAAGCAGCACTTTACAACCGGGGGGCAGAGCCTCGGTTAAGTTCAGGAGGCGTGCCGCATAGCTCCGGTCGACCTGTCCTGCCTCGTTTTGGGCACAGCCGGCATTCATGTAGAACAGCCGTTGCCCGTATTGCACCGGATGCAGGCAGGAGGAAAGCTGGGGACCAATGACGAATCCGCTGCCGCTGTCACCGGTACCCGCCAGGTGGACGTGGCAATCCCACACCTGGGCGGGATCGAGCCCGGCCCACACTTTGTGCAACCAGGGGCTGGCGGCGAGGTCCGGAGCAATCGCCGCCCGGCAGGGGTTGATCAAAACCGGTTTGGCAAGCGCCCAACTGGCCGTCCCTGTTACGGCCGAACCGGCCAGTAGCAGGAGAAAACGCCGTCTGGTCAACAGAGGTTGATTTTCCATGTCAGGCACCCCTGGCCATCCGCTGCAGACTCAAGTAATCGACCTTGCCGGTGCCCATGAGCGGCAGGACCTCGACCGGTCGGATGGTGCGAGGCACAGCCAGTTCCGGGATGCCGAGCTCCCGTGCCTTGGTAGCCAAAAGGTCGCGGCTGAGCGCCGGATCGGTGGTGAAGAGCACCAGGGCCTCGCCCTTGGCCTGATCCGGTTGGGCGATGGCTGCATGGGTCTGCTCCGGAGAGGCGGCCACGGCCAGTTTTTCCACCACCTCCAGGCTGATCATTTCGCCGGCGATTTTGGCAAATCGTTTCATTCGGCCCACGATCCTGATGAAGCCTTCTTCGTCGATGGTCACCACGTCGCCGGTCTCATACCAGCCCTCGCCCAGTGCGGATGCCGGCGGTTGCACGACTCCCGGCCGGTCGGCCTTGAGATAGCCGCTCATCACATTGGGTCCGCGGACATGGAGGATGCCGCCGTGTTCGACGCCCGGCAAGGCGACCAGTTGGGCCTCGATACCGGGCAGCAGGGTGCCGACCGTGCCGGTGCGGTAGGCCATGGGGGTGTTGACCGCCAGGACCGGGGCGGTCTCGGTGGCGCCATAGCCCTCAAAAATGCGGATGCCGAATTTCTCAAACCACAGACCGCGCACGGTCTCGGAGAGCTTTTCCGCTCCGGCGACCACATAGCGGAGACGGTAGAAATCGTAGGGATGGGCAAAGCGGGCGTAGTTGCCGAGGAAAGTCGAGGTGCCAAAGAGCACGGTGCAGTTGCGGTCATAGGCCAGCTCCGGGATGACCCGGTAGTGGAGCGGCGTGGGATATAGAAAGAGGTTGGCGCCGGTGAGCACCGGCAACAGGGTGCCGGCGGTGAGGCCAAAGGAGTGGAAGATCGGCATGGCGTTGAGCACCTTGTCGTCCACCGAAAAATCGATCACTGCTCGCACCTGGGCAATGTTGGCGAGGATGGCTCGATGGGACAGGACCACTCCCTTGGGCGTGCCCTCCGAACCCGAGGTGAAGAGGACAACCGCTGGATCCTCCGGTGAGGAGGGCAGAGCAAAAGCCCGAGGTGCATGGATCGCATAGGCCATCAGCCAGATTTTATCGCTAAGACCGATCTGCTGTTGGAGATCTTCCAGGTAAACGAGGCGGATGCCCTGCAATCCCGACAGTTTATCGGTCAGCTTGGCCTGCTCGACAAAGGCGCGGGAGGTGAGGAGGGTACGGAGTTCGGCGGCGGCGCAGGCAGCCTGCATGGAATCGATGCCGGCGGTGTAGTTGAGCATGGCCGGTACCCGGCGGCGCGCGGAGAGGCCGAGCAGCAAGCCGAGCGTGGGCGCCATGTTGGGCAGCAGCAGGCCGACACGTTCGTTCTCCTGCGTGATTCGTTCCACCTGACGGCTGAGGAGGAGCGCCATTTTCAGCAGGTCGTTGTAGGAATATTCGATCTGCCGCACATCTTCCAGCACCCGCCGGTTTGGGCCAAAAATTTCGGCGGCGTCACAGAGGGCGGCAAACAGCGTCTGCTGCGGCCGGGAGGAGAAGACCATCTCCTGCATCAGGCGGCGCATGGCCTCTCCTGCCAACCGCCGCCGCAACTTGGCGGTTGGTGCCTCGGGCAGGGGAATGCGGGTTGTCGGCAGGATAGTGATGCGGATCCTGGGAAAGAAGGTTTTGGGATATTTGCCGGAGAGCCGCGAAAAGTAGCTGCGCGATGGCCCGTCCAATCGCACCGGCAGGATGGTGGCCCCGGTCTTGGCCGCGACAAAGGCCGGACCTTCGTAGACCTTCATCAGGCTGCCGGTGGTGGTAATGCGGCCTTCAGGAAAGATCACCACCGGGCGCCCGCCCTCGAGCAGGCGAACCACCTTTTTCATGGCCATGGGGTTGGTCGGATCCACGGCCAGATAATCGACCAGCGAGAGGATGAGGCGGAAGTAACGGTTGTTGGCTATCGCGGTATGGACGACAAAGACCGGATTAATCGGCAGAAAGAGGCCGAGGAGCAGGCCGTCGAGAAAGGATTCGTGGTTGGCGACCACCAGGAGACGTTCGCCGGCAAGGCCTGACGATATCGTTCCTTTGATTTCCACCCGGAAAAGCAGACGGCACAGGCTACGTAACACCAGGAGCAGCAACGAACGAATCATGACAGTGTTCCTCTCAACAGGGCGTAGATTGACGAGATAAAAGAGTCGATATGTTTAAGAACTTCGTTGTGTAAGGGAAAGATTAGCGGATGGCGCGGACATATTCCACGACATTCCCTAGGACCTCTTCCAGGTACGGACAGTTGATCCAGTACCAGACTTCCTTGCCGATCTTCTCCGAACGCAATATTTCCGCTTCCCGCAGGATTTTGAGATGGTGCGAGACTGTGGAGCGGGAGAGGGTGGAGACCTCGGCGATCTGACCGACATTCAGCCGTTCCCCTTTTTCAAACAGCAACAGCATCCGTTGGCGGTGTTCGTCGCCGAGGGCGGTGAAGACGCGGGACATCGGTTTCCAGGTATCGGGCAGGGTGCGGGTATAATCATTTTTCATGTCGATAATCTTAAACATATCGTTTTATACTGTCAAGATCTTTTCAACGCAGTAAAACAATGGATGCAAATACAGGGAGAGGAGGCGGCACTGCGGTCCTTTCTGACTCGCCGGCACATCGGCAAGAGAAGGGAAGGGAGGGTGGTGGGGAAAGGGGGCATGGATTTGATCCATTCTTTGCCCCCTCGCAGAGCCTATTTTTTCTTCCAAGCACCGTCTAGCAGGATGAACTGGCCGCCTGGGGTTTTCTCCATGGCCTGTTTGCCGGCGAGTTGCTCGACGGCTTGCAGCGGAGTATTGTTGCGCTGGGCGATCTTCTGGTACTCCTGCTGGCGTTGGGCGTTGATCGATTGCACCAGTTGGGCAATCTCGTTGTTGCCACCCTGGACCGGGGCCAAATAGCCGGTGGGCGTCTCTCCCACCAGGCCCTGCGTTTTGGCCGCCTGTAAATCGAGGGCATAAACAGTTTGGCAGCAAAACAGCAGGCTGATAATCAATAAAAAATATCGTTTCATGATGTTTCTCCCATTAAAAAAGTCCGCTCTTTTCACTGATCACATTTTCCAAATCCTTTTCTACCTTGACCCGGATCTCATGTTCGATCTTGACGTTCAGGTTGATGGTGATCGGTTTGTCGGGCGGGGCGATCTGCACCGTCGGGGAACAGGCAGAGAGACACACTCCCGCTGCCGCAAGTATTGCCAATCGTTTGAACATGCAATCTCCTTATGAGGTCAGTTGGCGGGTTGGCTTGAGGACTGTTGCCGGATTGTACGGTCCAGCTCTGCTGCCAACCCATGACTATACTGAAGACTCTTGAGCAGTGAAAGCAGATTCTGCTCGGTGGTGATGTTGAGATGCACCGGTCGCCCGGCTTCCAGCTTCGGATTCTTTCCTTGTAATTGCAAGCTAAGAGTGAGGGTGCCATCGGGCAGGTAGTCGATTAGGGCTGCCAGCCGGTGATAGTGGAGTTCCTCCAGGGCCTTGAGGGCGTACACAGTGAGGGGGGAGTCGAGCACGGTGCTGCCACCGGGTTGATAACGGATGATGCCGCCGTCAGCGTCGTTCTCCAGTTTTCCATGGTGAATCGTCATCCCCTGGGGCGAAAACTGCAGGGGGAGCTGCCCGTGTACCCGACCGCTGCCCGTGAGGCCGTCGACCTTTTGCAGGGCTATCAGCGGCTGTACATCAAGATTGTCGATGTGCAGCAGGCAGACGTCATGCGGGCTGTTGCGGGCATACATACAGTTCTCCAGCCCGATCGAGCCGTTAAAGAGTTGGACAGCAGCCTCCTCTATCAACAGGTTCGGACCTTTGCCGGGCGGAGAAGGACGCAGGTGTATTTTCATTACAAAATTTTTCGCGGGAACCGGCCCCTGCATCTCTGTCAGTTGCACTAGTCCAGGCGTGATCGATTCCATGACGGGAAGGAGGCGGAGTTGCTGCCGAAGGGTCAGGCCGGAGAAGGGGGCCTCGAAGAGTGTTCCCTGGCCGTCAACGAGCTCGATGGCTGTCTGCAGCTCAGGCGGGGAATTTAGTCGCCAATGGCTTCGCGCAGAGAAGGTGAGTGCTCCCTTGTGCAGGGCAACGGCCAGTTCGGGGGTAACGAGGAGTTCGCGTACAGTGCTGTTTTCGCTCATTTGCAGCGGCCCTTCAGTCTGCAATGAAAAATTTCCTCTGGAGTCGCCTGTCAACCGGTGGCTGAAATCGGCTTTGATTGTCCCTCTGCCCAGGGGCGCCGCGAAAGAGCAGTCGCCCTGCAGCAGGCTGCGATCGGCCTGGAGGTGCAGGGAGAGGTTCCTGAACAATACAGGGGCGAGCCGAACAGCGCCGAAGGTAAGGCCCTCGATCGACCATGGAGTGACGGGTTTGAGCTGTATCTCAAAAGAATGGTCATCGAAAACAATCTGCCCGCTGAGATCGGCCATGAGAGTTGCTGCATCGACACCTTGGCTTTGCGCATTACGCAGACTCAGTCGGGAGGTGGGAGCAAGGATCAGGGCAGAGGGGGAAAGCGGTTGGGTGCTGTCCAGTTGCAGGCGGACCTCCTCGGCAGAGAACAGAGGATGCCGCAGAGCGGAAACCGTGCATGCAAGTTGCAGCGGCATCTTGGCAGCTGGATGCAGGTCGGCCTTTATTTCCACTTTGACGATACCCTGAAGCGGCGCAGTGGAGGACTCACCTTGCGGCCAGAGTCCCTGCAGACCGGCGAGATCTAGGTGGAGTGAACCGGAAGACTGTTCGTCCGTCCTTTGCAAATGGACCGTAAGCGGAGGGGGGCGGTTCGATGCTGTCGAGTCAATCCGCAACCGGCGTTCGTTTCCGGTCGTGGACAGATCGACGGTAAACGCCACCTGATTTTTAGCGGCTACAGGCCCGCGATGCACCAGCAGCCGCGAGAGATGCACCTGCTGCACCGGTAGATTGCGCAATTGGAGTTGTTCGAGGAGTTTAGCCAAATCCGGCAGGACCATGCCGGGGGAATCTGCTGGAGCGGCCACGGGTTGGGGTAGGGCGATGTCGACGGAGGCGGCAGCGACTGCCTCCAGTTTGCCCTGCAGTAAACCAAAGATTCGATAGCGGCAGACCGCATCCGTTACTTTGAAGGCAATCGGGCCGGAGGAATGGTCGAGGGTGAGGTGCAAGGAGTCTATCCGGACCTCGTTTGCGTCCCAACCGGCCAGGTCGATCTCCAACTGGCGTATTCCAGCCCATCCCAGCAGGACAGGGGCAAGCCGATCCGTCCAGGAAAGGGAGAACGTCAGCACCATGAGCAGCAGGAGAAGCGGGAAAGCGAAACGGATTATGCGCATGGGAAAGCTCCGACATCGTCGACAGCCCGGTCGAGCTTGGGCAGGATAATTTGAAAGACAGCCCCTTCGTCGGCAGCCAGAACTGTAACGCTGCCGTGGTGGCGGTCGATAATCTGTTGGACCAGATGCAGGCCGAGGCCAAATCCGTCCGCCTTGGCGGTCTGGTTGCCCCGTTGGAATTTGTCGAAAATCCGCTGCCTTTCCTCCCGGGCAATGCCCGGTCCCTGATCGATAACGCGCAGGACGAATTGCTGAGGTTGTTCTTCCATCTCCACGGTGACGGTGGTGTGTTCCGGACTGAACTTGACCGCATTATCGAGCAGATTGATCATTGCCTGCAGCAACAGGGACTCGTCTCCCCGTAGAGGGGTGGTCCGGCTGGGTTGACGAGCAATGATGGCGATGGATTTTTTGCGGGCGGCAGGTTGGACCGTGGTGATGGCGTCCTCAATCATCCGGCCGAGAGGGAAGGGGAAGCGGCGGACCTGGGTGCGACCGCTTTCCAGGCGGGCGATATCGAGGAAGTCTTCGATCATCCGGTTCAAGCGCCGCGACTGGCCGCAGATCTCCTGTGCATACAATTGGTGCTCGCCGCTGAGCGCATCGGTCAGGATTTCACCGTACCCGAGGATAGTGGTCAGCGGCAGCTTCAGTTGGTGGGAGACGATGGCCACCACCTCGTCTTTGACCCGTTCCAGTTCCTTGATTCCGGTTATGTCCTGGAGCACGGCGAGCACGCCGCGAAAGCCGGTTTCGGAGACCAGCAGAGGGTGGAGTTCGGCCTGATAGAAGCGCCGACCGCCCATCCCCAGAAGTTCAATGTTGATCGGCTCTCCGGCTGCAACGCGGTCGTCATCCTCGGTGGTGGTTTCGGTTCGCGGTCCGGTGATGGCGTCAAGGAAAGACTGACAGGTGGGTAATTCCAGATCCATTGGTGCGAACGCTTGCCAGAATCGGGCAAAGGCAGTGTTGGCAAAGACAGCCCTGCCGCTGCCCTCTTCCCAAAGGATCAGGGGCGGCAGTTCCTCTTTGAGCAGGTTTTCAAGGAAGTGGTGTTGCAGGCTGAGGGCGTTGACGGCTACCTGCAGCCGGTCGAGGTGGCGCTGGATGGCCGAGGCGGTGAGCGGGTTTGCGTCGGGTGCAGAGCGCAGGTATTGTTCTGGGATAGTGCCTGCCACCAGGTGCAGACCGGCGTCCAGTTCCTGGTCGAGGCGGCGGGCCTGAACGAAGATGCGGTTGGCGGCGCGAAGCAGTTGTTGGACGAGATGGGTCAGGTAGGCGAAAAAGAGAAAAAGGAGCACCTGCGGAAAATCAAAAAAAAGATTCTGCTGGAAAAGCAGCCAGGCCCCGGCAAAGACCGCAAGGAGCAAGGTGGTGTTGATCAGCAGATTGACCCGTTCGCCACAGGTGGGCCAAGCTGTGACCGCCACCAGGCAGATCAGGGCGAAAAGGAACACGGACAACTGAGGCAGGGGACGGATGAACGAGTGGTCGAGCAGGTTGTTGATGACGGTGGCCTGAATCTCTACCCCCGGTGTAGAGCGTTCAAGGGTGAACGAGGTGATGTGGGCATCACCAATCCCCACGGCCTGGGCGCCGATCAGCACCAACCGGTCTTTGAAGAAATCCGGTGGATAGCGGCCGGACAGCACCTCGGCATAGGAGAGAAAGAGAAAGGTTTCTTCCGGGCCGTAATAGTTGATGAACAGCCGGGAAGGGATGGCCAGGTCTGGAATGCTGACTGCCGCTGCCTCGAGGAGGGCAAGGGAGAAAGCCGGCAGGGACGGGTCGTTGCCCAGGTCCACCCGGCGGACAAGACCGTCGCCGGCCAGGATGGTTTCGATATGGCCTACACCCTTGTAACCGGCGATTGATCCGGCAGGTCGCAGGAGCCGCCCGTCCCGTTCATGGGTAATGGCCATGGTCACCGGCGGCCCCGATTCCAGGGCGCGGCTGAGCAGCGCGTCGTCGTCGGTGGGTTCGGGGAAGAGGATATCAAACCCGACAGCCGTGGCCTGGCGGAGATGAGCAAGCAGATCGGCATGAAGACGACGGGGAAAGGGCCAGGCCCCCAGTTGCTGCAGGCTGGGCTCGTCGACCTCGATGAGGACGATCCGCTGGTCCGGGGGGCGTGGGCCACGCAACCGGAACAGCAGGTCAAGGCCGTCGTTACCGAGCCCCGCCAGCAGACCGCAGAGGTGGAGTAGGCCGATGAGCAGCAGGCCGGCAACGGGGGCGGTCAACCGTTTGATCACGTTTGTCGCGCGTCTGGCTTTAGAGTAGGATGATGCCGAGACAGAACACGCCGATGAGCAGTTCTTCCCAGCCGGCCGGCTTCGACTTGATCGTCATCGTCTGCGGTGGAGTCCAAGGACTTGCCGGTTGGCCGTTCTCGACACCCCGGATGCGGACGTAATAGGTGCTAGCGGCGAGCTGTTCCTCAAGGGTAAAGGAGGTGGAAGACAAATTCTTCTGATCAACGGCCAGGGTTTCGAATTCCTCATCGTACGCCACCTGGAGGTCATAGGTCCAGCCCTCGGCCATTGCCGGCCATTGCAGGGTCGGCCGGACATTAGCCGTCCCCTCCATGCCGCCCATTTTCGGTGGTTCCGCCAGCTTCCAGGTCACCGGAATTGAATAGAGGGTGTTGAACCCATCCGGGGCCACCGCTATTACCCGGAAGTGATAGGTTCCTGGTTGCAGTTCCAGACTGGTGTAGGTGGTTGTCTTGATCTGTTGCTGGTCAAGGAGATGTTTGAATTCCGGGTCGGCCGCCAATTGGAGATCGTAGTGGTCGACCTGGTCGGAACCGAGCCATTCTATGGTGCTCTGTTTGCCCCAGAGGGTGGAGCCGGTTTTGGGCGAGGACATCATGGGGGTGGCCGGGATGGTGAGGACAGTGAAGGGGAGCGGGCCGGTCACCGTGCTTTCGAAACTGTCGCCATCGATGGCGGTCAGGGAAGCAAAATAGGCACCGTCAACCAGAGGGCTCACGGTAAATTTTCCGCCCGGAGTGACGCGTTGATCAAAAAGGGTGATCTGGGCCTGCTCGTCTGCGGTGATCCGCAATCGGATAACCTTGGCCTTGGCGTGGGAGGGCGCCGCGATCACCACCGGCAGGCTGCGGTAGATCGGCTC
This sequence comes from Desulfobulbales bacterium, assembly GCA_038318785.1. Classification (GTDB taxonomy): domain Bacteria; phylum Desulfobacterota; class Desulfobulbia; order Desulfobulbales; family Desulfobulbaceae; genus Desulfobulbus. The sequence goes on from JBBQCO010000043.1 coordinate 11,647, forward strand.
AAGTTTCGGCTTGGCCGGAGGTTCGGGCAGGGAGCGGGGCTGTTCCGGCGGTTGTCCTTCCCTGACCCGCAGTCCCTGACCGGGTCCCAAAGTGGTTGCACGGCCCGAACCGCTGACCTCGACCCGGCCGCGCAGAGTCTCGATGGTGTTCGCCGTTTTCTCCGCCATCTTCAGGCGAAATTCGGTGCCGCGGATGCCGGTGACCGCAATCGGCGTACGGGTCTGGAAGCTCTCATTGGCGCGCAATTTCTCCCGCACCCAATGGATAATTGTCCCTCGGCCGAGAAAGAAATCGGCTTTGACGTTCCCGTCCTTGAGGCGAAAGAGGTAGGTGAGGGTAATCTGCGAATCAGGTTCGACCCGGGTGTAGGTATTGTCCGGCAAGATGAGATGGGTGTAGCCGTCCGGGCCGGTGCGCACTGTCTGCCCCGGCAGCAGAATATCACCTTTGTTGAGGGGGATGTTTTGATCTTTGCTGGTCAGCAGATCAACCGAGCCATGCACCGAGGCGACCGTGGCGCTCAGCTTCTCGACGATAAGCAAAGAAAGCGGCACCTGGAGCGAGGTGTCATGGATGATCAGGTAGGGTTCGGTGAGCCGGTTGATGCGGGCGATCTCTTGCCAGTCGCTGCGGTCGCGGCAGTAATCCCTGGCCAGATGGATCAGGTTGGTGCCGGCCGCCACATGAAGGGGGATCATGGTGTCCTCTTTTTCCAGTTCCGCTGCCCGGCAGGGGAGGACGAGGGTGAGCAGGATAAGCAGGAACAAAAGGTGGAAGAGCCGGGGGAAGGATCGGTAACTAGGCATGGAATACCTCGGGTGAAGGAGCGAGGGATGAGAGGGTGTGTTTATTAAACGGCTTCTCCAGGAACGAGTTTGTAACCGACACCGGCCACTGCCTTGATCGTCAGAGCCAGGGGGCAAGCGCCTTCGAGCTTGCGGCGGATGTTGGCGATGTGCATGACCAGCGATTTGGTCTCAGCTTCGGGATTGTACCCCAGGACTTCTTTGAGCAACTCGCCGTGGGCAACAGCGATACTGGGCCGGGCGGCCAGATAGAACACCAGGTCGAATTCGGTTTTGGTCAGGGGCAGGAGGGACCCATCGGGCAGGCTTGCCTCCCGTGAGGCGGGGTCGATGCGGAGCGGGCCAAGGATCAGAGGGGGATGGCCGGCTATCCGAGGGTTCCGGCTCCGGCGCAACTGGACCCGTACCCGGGCGAGCAGTTCCTTGGGGCTGAAGGGCTTGGTCATATAGTCATCAGCGCCATATTCCAGGCCGGTGACCTTGTCGTTCTCCCCGCTTTTCTCGGTGAGCATGATCACTGGCAGTTCGGAATTGCCCACCCTCAGTTCTTGCAGGATGGACAGGCCGTCCCGATAGGGCATGATCACATCAAGCAGCAGCAGGTCAGGCTGTGCCGCTTCGATGCGCGCCATGGCATCTCTGCCGTCCTCCATCGCGACCACCTTGGCCCCCTGAGCACTGAAAAAGGCGACGAGCATGGCACGGATGGAGGGATCGTCCTCAAAAAGGAGCAGGGTGCAGGCAAGTGGATGCAACATGAAACTCCCGTGTAAATATATCGATTCTTATGAGCGGAGTACCATAAAAGGTTGGCCACAATCCGGCAAGGGTTTCATGGATAAAAGTGATGAAATATTGAACTGTTGCTGGAGGGCGACTCTGGAATTCTCAGGTTGTGCGCCTTCATTTTTGATCGGAACTTATTCCCCAATTGATAGAGGACAGCCAGTGCTTGACTTTGCTGTGCCTCTGCTCATATAATCGAAATAATTGGTTTTTTGTATTTGTGCCTTGGATTTAACCGGTTGGTCCATACCAGTGAATGGGCTGGGCCACTTTATCGAGCCGATATTCCGTTTTTTTTGCGGCGTCCTGTTGGGCCGGGAAACGGAGGGTGCCGGAGAGGAACGTTATGGACACTGTTGACCGGTGGTTGGCAACCCGGACCTTTCATCATGGGCAATTTGCCGAGGTCGGAGAGTTGATGCGGCAAAAAGAGAAGCTGGGCCTGTCCTTGTCTCTCTGCATTCCCACCTTGAACGAGGCCGCGACCATTGGTGCGGTGGTGTCCCGGATGCATGCGGCTCTGCGTGAGCAGACGCCCCTTTTGGATGAGATTGCCGTCATCGATTCCGGCTCCACCGACCGGACCCTGGAACTGGCCGCTGCTGCCGGGGCTTCGGTGTACCGGTCAACCGATATCCTCCCGGAGATGGGGCGCCAGTGCGGCAAAGGAGAAAATTTGTGGAAGGCGCTCTACCAGCTCAAGGGTGATCTCCTCATTTTTCTCGACGCTGACATCACCAATATGCATCCCCGTTTTGTCACCGGTCTTGTTGGGCCGCTCCTGCTGCATCCGGAGATTGGTTACGTCAAATCCTTTTATGAGCGTCTTTCGTGCCGGCATGGGGAGGCCTGTCTCCTTGGCGGCGGCCGGGTGACGGAGATTCTCATTCGACCACTGTTTTCTCTCTACTTTCCCGAACTGACCGCTTTTATCCAGCCGCTGGCCGGCGAGTACGCAGCTCGCCGAACCGTTCTGGAACAGTTAGCCTTTCCAGTGGGATATGGGGTGGAAACCGCCCATTTGGTTGATCTGTATGCCCTGCACGGCCTGGGGATCTTTGCCCAGACTGATATGGGCCGGCGTTGTCATCGCAGCCGGAGTAATCCCGAGCTGGGCCGGATGGCCTTTGCCATCCTCCAGGTTCTGGGGAGACGATTGCGCGCCAGCGGTCTCCGGTGCGGCTCGACAGAAGGGGACAATCTTCTGCGCCAGTTCGGTCGTCATAACGGCACCTATTGCCGAGAGGCCCACTGCATTGACGAACCGGAACGGCCGCCGATGCGTGAGGTCGTGGCCTACCAGCGGCAGCGGGGGTGGACACCGCTCAGTCCTGACCGATGGTCAAAAGTGGCGGGCATCGCTGTTGATCGTCCAGCCGCAGTTGTGGGGAACTAAGCGATGCGGGTTGCCCTTGTCCATTACCATCTGCAGAGCGGCGGGGTTACCCGGATTATCTGCCACCTGCAAAAGGCTCTGCGCCAACGGGGGATCAAGACCGTGGTGCTCACCGGCAAGCCGCCGTCCTTGCAAAGGGACTGGGGTTTTCGGGTCATTCCCGGTCTGCAGTACGAGGCGGACCGGCCTGACCTCACCCCTTCCGATTTGGCGGCTGAGATGCGGACGGAAGCCACCGCCGCCCTCGGCGGTCCGCCCGATCTCTGGCATGTGCACAACCACAGCCTGGGCAAGAGTTTGGTCCTGCCCATTACCTTGCGACTGCTTGCCGATCAGGGTGAGCGACTCCTCTTTCAGATTCACGACTTTGCCGAAGATGGCCGCCCGGCCAACTATCGGGCCATGCTGAAGACAATGGCGGCAGGGCAGAGGGATGTTCTCTCCCGGCTCCTTTATCCTCGGGCAGCTCATCTTCACTATGCCGTGTTGAATAGCCGCGATTTTGCCTCTTTAGAAGCAGCGGGACTGGACGCAGGGCACCTCCACTTTCTCCTGAATCCGGTGGATCTCGGCCCACTTCCGGTCGAGATTTCCCCGGCCGCAAATGCTGCCCCTCTCTGGTTGTACCCAACCCGGGCTATTCGCCGGAAGAATCTGGGGGAATTTCTCCTTTGGGCGGCCATGGCTCCTGAGGGAACGCAGTTTGCCACCACTTCGGGGCCGGAAAATCCACTTGAACTGTGCCGGTATGGACGCTGGCGGCAGGTGGCGACAGATTTGCGACTGCCGGTGCAGTTTGAAATGGTGGGGCCGGGCGGATACAGTTTTATCGAGTTGCTGCAGCGGGCGGATGTCGCGGTGACCACCAGCGTGGCCGAAGGTTTCGGCATGGCTTTTCTCGAACCTTGGTTACTCGGCACTCCGGTCTGCGGTCGCAACCTCCCCGAGATTATGTCGGGCTTGGGGGATGAGGGCATCCAACTGCCTTGGTCGTATGACCGGCTGGAAGTACCCCTGGACTGGGTGGGGCGCGATCGGGTTGAGGCGGCGGCCGGAGAGGGATTGCTGCGTAATCTGGCCGCTTATGGCCGCAAACCGGGAAAGGATGATCTGGAGCGGTTGCTGACAGCCTGGATCAGTGAGGAGCGGGTGGATTTCGGCAGGTTGGATGAATCTCTGCAGGAGGCGGTTCTCCGCCGTCTGGTCGGTTCAGGCGGGCAGGCCGCCCTTCTTTGTCCCGATACCCTGCCGGATGCAGTCAATCTTCATCCCCCCCTGGCCGAAAACCGGCGCATCCTCCGTTCCCGGTATACCCTGGAACGCTATGGGGAAGCGGTGGAGGCGGTCTATCAGCAGGTGGTGAACTCAGCGTTCACCGTGCCCGGCAACCTTGACGGGGAGGTACTGTTGGACCGTTTTTTGGCCCCGGAACGGTTGTGTCTGCTGCGGGTCGATTGAATTGGGGAGCGAGTTCAGATCCGCAGGATGCAGAGGTAGGTAAGGATGGCGGTGGCGAGTACCCAAAGACCGATACCCAGCAGGGCAGGAGAACGGACTCGAGAGGTCTTTGGCAGCCAGAAGAGCAGGGCCAGCGGCAGCAGTGGCGTCAGGACGCCGGCAACAAAGGCCGGCCAGTATCGAAGCAGCTCCTGCAGGCCGAGGAAAAACCAGGGACCGGCGATAAAGAGCAGGCCGAAGCGGCTTGGCTCTATCGGCGCGGCGACAGCGATGGAGACCAAAACGGTGAGCAGCACCAGCACCGGATGGTTGCGCCAGCGGGCGGTGTAGCGGCGGAGATGGGGCCAGGCGGCCATGCCCCCGAGAACCACCAAGCCGATGACGTGATGGGCGTAGACCTTGCGCAGGCCGCTGTCAGCCAGATCAAAGAGGAGGTCGTTGAGCTGTGTGCCGATCAAGGGCACGGAGAGGCAGATATGCTCGGCTATGGCCCCGGCTGCTTCGCCGGTGGCGTCTCCTCGCAGCACATAACCAGTGAACAGGAGCAGTAAACCGCAGGGCAGGGTGGTGCAGAGACGAATCCAGGCCCCTCGCTTGAATGTCTCATCGTTTTTCCACAGCACCACGGCAAGATGCGCCAGCAGGAGCAGGAAAAAAGCCTGACTGGAATAGTAGTGCAGGGCCCGCCAGAAGGAGCCAAAGGGCACGACCAGTTCAATGGTGGTGGTCGAGTAGAAGGGATTGTTGACATCGTACTGCAGGGCCACGACAATCCCCGAAAGGATCGAGAGGAAGAGGCTGATCAGCGAACCGCCACCCCAGCGATACTCGCGTAGCCATTGCAGCGGGGTTGACCAGATTTTCCTGTCAAGCAAACCAATCATCAGAGATGGACCACATAGGCGATCACCCGGCCCTCTCCGTCTTCTTTGAGGGTGACCTCGTATTGGGGCAAATTTTTTTCGGCCGGTCCGGCGATCCGTGTGCCGACCGGAGTGAAGCGGCTTTGATGGCAGGGGCACTCAATGTACTGCTTGTCCTGCTGGTAGTTGACCCGGCAACCGAGGTGGGTGCAGATTCGAGAAACAGCTGCCGGCCCCTCCGGTGTGGAAAAAAGGAGAAAATCATGGCCGGTGTGAACGCCGCTCAGGGGGAGGGGGGCCGGAACCTCGATCAGCCGGGGCTTGGGCGGAATCCGGTGTCCGATGAAACGAAACAGGGGGTAGAGAAAAACAGCCGCGACCACCCCTTGCATCCAGCGGACAAGAAGGGCGCGGCGGCCGCTGTCCGGTCCGGTCCGGTTGTCTTTGCCGGCAACAGGAGTGTCCATCAAGCGAATTTTTCCTTCAAGGCCCGCTCTACATGCTCGGGCACCAGTCCGGTGACGTTTCCCTTGCAGCGGGCTGCGTTCTTGATGTTGCTCGAGCTGATGTAGATCCATCGAAAAGCGGTCATGAGAAAGACCGTCTCCACCTTCCGTTCCAACCGCCGGTTCATCAGCGCCAACTGAAATTCGTAGTCAAAGTCCGAAATGGCCCGCAGGCCGCGGATGATGGTGCGGGCGTTGTTTTTCATGGCATAATCGACAATCAGGCCATCAGTATAGCCAATCTCCACCCGATTGCCGGTGTCTTTGAAACACTCGCGAATCATGGTGCAGCGCTCTTCCAGCGAGAACAGTGGTGTTTTTTGCACATTGACGGCGACAGTGACGATGATCCGGTCAAAGAGCTGCAATCCCCGTTCGATAATATCGATATGGCCGTTGGTGATCGGGTCAAAAGTCCCCGGATAGAGAGCAATCCGGAAATCGCCGTTCTGTTTATCGGGAGGGGATGCAATGCAGGTTTCATTCATGATATCAGTTCGTGTCCGGCAGAGTTTCGTAAAACCATAATCCGGTTTCTCCGTAACGGCGATGATCGATCAACGCAAGGGTGCCAACCTTTTCGGGGAGGGTGACGCGTCGTTGCTCTTCGACGATGACCAGCGCCTCCGCTGCCAGAATATCTGCCTGTTTAAGCATTGTCAGGACCTGTTGTGCCAGGTTTTTTTGGTAGGGCGGGTCCATGAAGACCAGGTCAAAACGGACGCCGGGTTCCATTGTGGTGCGCAGCAAGTGTAAGTGGGGTGTTGTTGCCAGGTTAAGCGGGACAAAGGCGGCGCGAGGCTGGGGAATGCAGGCACGGAGGTTGGCCTCGATCAGGCGACCGGCTTCCAGTGACAGGTCGACGAACGCGGCAAAGGAAGCACCTCGGCTCAAGGCCTCGATGCCGATGGCACCGGTACCGGCAAAGAGATCAAGGACACTGCTCCCTACGATCCGCTGCCCGAGGATGTTGAATAAAGCCTCGCGCACTCGGTCGCAGGTTGGGCGAATGGCATTGGATCTGGGGGCGATGAGTTTACGGCCTCGAGCACTGCCACCGGTGATGCGCACGAAAAGCTCAAAAAGACAAACAGGTTAGTGGGGTAGGTTTTCTTGGACGACGGATTTCGGTTTCTTTCTGGTTAACCGGTTTTTGGCGGCCATGAACAACCCTGAAAAGATATAGAGCAGGGAGGCGCCGAAGAGGGTGATTGGCGGTTCGCTGGCCAGAAGGATCAAGAGGAGAATGAGGCCAACGATCAACTGAAACCGTTTTTCCTTGGCAATATCCATGTGTTTGAAACTCAGATACCGGTGCGTTGAAACCATCAGATAGGAAAGAAGGTAGACCAGCAGGAGCAGGGTGATATGTTGGACGGTGTCGGTGGTTTTAAAGAAATGGGTGCTGAACATGACAGCGGTGGCAATCATACCGGCCGCCGCGGGGCAAGGAAGACCGGTGAAATCGTGACTGGGGCTGGCAACGGTCTGGGAGTTGAATCGGGCCAGACGGAGGGCGGTGGCGGCGACATAGAGAAAGGCGGCCAGCCATCCGTAACGACCGTAAGGGGTCAGTGCCCAGAGATAGGCAAGCAGCCCAGGCGCCACGCCGAAAGCGACCATATCGCACAGGGAATCAAGCTCCATGCCGAAGGTCGAGGTCGAACCGGTCATCCGCGCCACCCGGCCGTCGAGGCCGTCGAAGACGGCAGCCACCAGGATGGCCACTGCAGCCGCGAAAAAGTGACCGTTAATCGAGGAGACCATTGAATAGAAACCGCTGAACAGGCTGCAGATTGTCAGCATGCAGGGGACAACATAAAAACGGTTGGGCGGCTGGTTTGTCGGCAATGTGCTTTCCATGGTGGGCTCGTGTAAAATCAGACGGCTTTAAGGCGCCTTTGGTGTTGTCGATTCAACATCCGGCTTTCTAGTGCGTTGTCGCCACAGGTGGGCCGGAGATTATAATGGGAAGATTATACGATACGTTGGTGAGTTAGGCAACCGGTTCTTCCGTCCCGGCGACCGGGGCCGAGACGAGATAACCGAGCACGGTCTCGCCGGCCCGGACCTTTTCGCCCATGCCGATCGACACCCGTGCCGACAGCGGAAGATAGAGGTCAACCCTGGAGCCGAAACGAATCATGCCAAAACGTTCTCCGGCCATGACTCTATCCCCTTTTTCCGCCCGGCAGACGATACGGCGGGCAATCAGGCCGGCGATCTGCACCATGGCGTACCGCTGCTTGTCCGGCGTCGCCAGGGTGAGGGCGCAAAATTCATTGTGGAGGACGGCCTTGTCCTTGTCGGCGGCGTAGAATTTTCCAGGCGACAGGGCCACCCGTTCCACGGTCCCGGTGAGGGGAATGCGGTTGACATGGACATTGAAGACATTCATGAAGATCGAAATCTTCTGGACCCGGGTGTGTAAAAAGCGGTCGTCATCAACCTCGCCGATCACAATGATCTTGCCGTCCGCCGGACAGACAATGGCCCCTGTCTCCTCGGGCAAGACTCGCGCCGGATCGCGGAAAAAATAGGTGACAAAGCCGGTGAGCAGCAGGCCGATCAGGGCTGGAATGGCAAAGCCAAGCAGGCACAGGACCAAGGTGGCAAAACCGCTGAAGAGGATAAAAGGGTATCCTTCAAGGGCCAGGGGAAGTTCAGTTTTCTGCATGGGAAATCCGGGGAAGAGGAATGTCGGCCATGGCCCTGCGGCCGATGGCGCGGCGGTTATTTTTTGGTGGCGCGGACCATGGCGATCTTGCCGGTACGAACAATCTCTTTGATGCCGAGCGGCCGGAGGATGTCGATCACTGCTTTGATTTTCGACTCGGATCCGGTGATTTCCAGGGCATAGGAGTTGGGGCTGACGTCCACCACTTTGCCACGGAAGATGTCGATGATCCGCAGGACTTCGGCACGGGTGCCCGCCTCAGCCTTGACGCGGATCAGGGCCATTTCCCGTTCGACGAATTCGCCTTCGCTGACGTCATTGACCTTGATGACATCGATCAGTTTGTGCAATTGTTTAGTGACCTGCTCGATGATGGCCGCCTCACCGCTGGTGACCACGGTCAGGCAGGAAACCTGGGGATCGTAGGTCTCGGCCACGCAGAGACTCTCGATGTTAAAGCAGCGGCCGCTGAAAAGTCCGGTGACACGGGAAAGGGCGCCGGGCCGGTTGCGCAGTAAGACGGTAAGGGTATGTTTCATGGTCGTTGTCCTGTTCGACGTGGGAATGTCTGTTCAATGCAGCCGGCAACGGGGCCGGATAAACGGTTCGCTCTTCAGCAGTCCTTAGACCAGGAGCATCTCGGTGGTGGGCTTACCCGCCGGCACCATCGGAAACACGCCTTCCTCGCGGGAGATGGAGAAGTCCATGATCACCAGGTTTTTGGTGGCCAGGGCTTCTTTGATCACCGGTTCGACCTCGGCCTTGGTCTTGGCGCGCAGGCCGACAGCACCGTAGGCCTGCGCCAGGGCGACAAAATCCGGGGTGACCTCCATCACGGTCGAGGCGTAATGGCGGTTATAAAACAGTTCCTGCCACTGCCGCACCATACCGAGGTAGTTGTTGTTCAGGATGGCAATTTTGACAGGGGCGCCGCATTCTCTGGCTGTGGCCAGTTCCTGGATGTTCATCTGGATGGAACCGTCGCCGGCCACATCGATAACTGTTGCCTCGGGAAAGGCCATCTGGGCACCAATGGCTGCCGGCAGGCCGTAGCCCATGGTGCCGAGTCCGCCGGAGGTCAGCAGGCGGCGCGGGTGGTTGAATTTATAGAATTGGGCGGCCCACATCTGATTCTGGCCGACTTCGGTGGTGATAATGGCATTGCCGCCGGTCAGCTTGTGCAATGTTTCAATGACATACTGCGGCTTGATGATCTCGCCGTCCTCCATGTAGGCCAGCGGATGTTTGGCATCCCATTCCTTGACCTGTTCGACCCAGGGTTGGTGCAGTTCGGCCACTTCCTGCGCATTGTATTCGCTGGACTTGTCGAACCAGAGGTTCATGGCCTGGAGGGCCAGTTTACAGTCGGCGACAATGGGGATGTCGACATCGACGTTTTTACTGATGGAGGTGGGATCGATATCGATATGGATGATCTTGGCCTGCGGGGCAAAGGCATCGAGACGGCCGGTGACCCGGTCGTCGAAACGCGAGCCAACGGCGATCAACAGATCGCTCTTGGCCACCGACATGTTGGCGGCGTAACTGCCGTGCATGCCGAGCATCCCCAGCGACAAGGGATCGGTGCCGGGAAACCCGCCTAGGCCCATCAGGGTCATGGTCACCGGGATGTTCAGCCGCCGGGCCAGTTGGGTCAATTCCTCGTTACTGTTGGAGAGAATAACGCCGCCGCCGACGTAGAGCACCGGTCGTTTGGCTTTGAGGCAAGCTCGGCAGGCCTTTTCCACCTGCCCTGGATGCGGATCCGTGTTGGGCTGGTAGGTCTGCATTTTGACCTGATTTTTTGGCGGATAGGCGATCTGTGATGCGATGATGTCTTTGGGCAGGTCGACCAAAACCGGGCCGGGCCGTCCGGAGGCAGCCAGGTAAAAGGCCTCACGCAGCACCGGCACCAGATCCTCGGGGTCGTTGACCAGATAGTTATGCTTGGTGCAGGGACGGGTAATGCCGACGATGTCGACTTCCTGGAAGGCATCGTTACCGATCAGGGCGCGCGGTACCTGGCCGGTCAGCACCACTATAGGGATCGAGTCGCAGTAGGCGGTGGCAATGCCGGTGACCCCGTTGGTGGCGCCGGGGCCGGAGGTCAGGAGGGCGACGCCGACTCTGCCGGTGGCCCTGGCAAAGCCGTCGGCTGCATGCACCGCGCCTTGCTCGTGGCGCACCAGGATATGGCGGATACTGCTCTTGCACAGTTCGTCGTAGAGCTCAATAACCGCACCGCCGGGATACCCAAACAGGAGTTCCACGCCCTCTTCCTGCAAACATTTGATGATCGCCTGTGACCCTGTTATTTTACTCATAAAGTGTTCCTTTTCTTGTTGTGCGGTTCCCGTCCGGGATGTGCTGATGCGGCTGCTTGCCGGCCCCATCGGGCAGGAATGCCTAAAAGAGTCGAAAATATATAGGGGTTACAAAGGGCTGTCAAGCGGTAAACCGGCCGTTTTCCGTCAATTGCGGCGATGCCTTTGATCAATGTCTTTGCTATCCATCTTGGAGGAGTGCCCAGGCTGCTCCCCTAGGGTTTGATCGCTTCCTTTTCCAACTGTTCGATCAGGTCGCCCACCATCTTGCCCGATGGCGCCGCCGCCATGGGATGATACTGGACAAGTATCTTCCATTCGGCCAGGGCGCCCTGGCGGTCATTTAATCCGGTGAGCAGGACCACGCCTTTGTTGAACCGGGCCTGTTCGTGCTTGGGATTGAGCTTCAGCACTTGATCAAACAGGTCGATGGCCTTCTGGTGCTGGCTGTCCTGGTGGTACATGACGCCCAAATCGGTCATCACGTTGAGGTCGCCGGGCAACAACGCCAGGGCTTTATTATAGGCGTCGATGGCCTGCTTGGCTTGGCCGGTGTCGAAATAGGCGTGGCCGAGTTCCACCCAGGCCTGACCATCGTTCGGTTTATCCTGGGCTGCCTTCTCCAGGGTGGCAAGGGTAGCGGCAGCTTCTTGGTGTTGCGGTGTCGCGGATTGCTCGTTGACATGGGGTAAGCGGTATGCAGCAAAAATCGTCCCGCCAAGAAAGCCGATGATGAGGGCTGCGGCCACGTAGAGATAGAATCTTTCTTTTTTAATATAACCCTTGGGGTCCACTCTGTTCACCTAAGGAAGTAAAGGAGGCATCATGCCGTATGCAGTATGGTGCAAAGTCCGGTTAAGATAGCACAGGCGACCGGGAACCGCAACGAAAGCGAGGGCGAGGAGCGCGGAAGGCTCTCACTCCGTGGCATCGATCACCGCGTCCAGGCAGACGCGATGCACGGTTGGTCCACAGTGCCCGCAGACGGTGACTTGAACGGGTGCCATGCTACGGCCCTTTTCTCCGCAAGCGGACTCAACTTTGTCCTGGGTGGTGCTGCTGCAACCCTTGGCCTGCATGTCGTAGAAATGCAGTGTGCCCCCCGGCCGCAGTGCGTCCAGGGCGCAAGGGAACAGGTTTTCTCCGCCGTGGGGCAGAACGATAAGAATGCGGTCAAACTGCCGGTTGAGGTTGGGTAATACCCGCTTGGCATCGCCTTCCAGGAAACAGACGTTTTCGATGGTTCGATTGGCCTTGAGGTTGCGCTGGGCATAGTGGTGGGCCACAGGGTTTTTTTCGATGCCGATCACCTCACTCGCCTTGCTATGACGGCCGATAATCAGGGGAAAAGGGCCGATGCCCGAGCAGAGGACCGCCACCCGCTCTCCCGGTTGGACCAAGGCGGCAATCCGTGCCCGCTCGTGGGCCGAACGGACTGAAAAATAGACCTGGCCCAGATCAAGATGAAGGGCGACACTGTTTTCTCGATGCACCGTGGTCAGGCGCTCTTCACCGGCAATGACCCGCAGCGGCCGGGTGCGGTATTCGCCTCCATACTCGCCATCGCGCTTCGCTACCACCTGGATGGTGTGGTGCAGGGCGAGGATGCAAGCGCCGATTTCACGTTCCAGCGATACCACTTCCGGTGTGATGCCAACCACGGCAATGTCGCCGACCCGGTCAAAACCGCTTGGCAGTCGGGTGGGGGCGATCTCGGGAAAACGGGCGATCAGGAGGCGTTTGAGTTCCATTGAAACTGTGCTGTCTAAATTACAAGCGGCGAAGCCTGTCGTTTACCGGCCAAGCGGACCTTGCCTCCCCCAAGGAGGGGGCGTCCGGCACTATGTAGGCAGGTCATAAGAGGCGAATTCCTGGATCGAATTGGGAGCATAACCGTTTTTCAAGAGATGGGAAAATAAGGGCACGATAGACGATGTATGCAGGCAACGACAAGAGGCATATCCATCGGGCCTCTCAAACTCGATCTCCTTTGTTTTTCCACCGGGTCGGGCGACCTCATTGCCCCTCTTTTTCGGACGTTTGCCGGCGGAAAAGAGAAGACAGTTGTTCGTGTGCAGAATAGAAATATTTCCTTGTTATTCCGGAACCCTTTCCTTGTCAGGAAAAACAATGAGACAGTTTTATATTGCAATATATGTGGACATGTGTTTTTTTAATTGTTGAATAACAACATCAATATGACTTCTACCTGATACAAAATCACTATGCAAACCACCAAG
>JBBQCO010000044.1:0-24273 GCA_038318785.1 Desulfobulbales bacterium
ACGGGGTTCGAACCCGCGACCCCAAGCTTGGGAAGCTTGTGCTCTGCCAACTGAGCTACACCCGCTCTGCTGATTCATAGGAAGTCAGTTAAAATAGAGCATCAATGATCAATTGTCAAGCAACAACAAAATGATGCTCTACATTTTTATCCTGAGGCCCAGTGTCCCACCAGAGGAGGACAAGCTAAACATTCGACACGATGTCGTGCAGTTACATCAATCTGGACGCAGGAAACAGCCACCACGCACGCCCAACCCTCAAAGCAAAGATCGATCACACCGGACGCAAGCGCATCTTCCGGGCAACGACGCGGTTTTCTTTACAGACAGCGGCTTTGGTGTATAATCGGCGCCATGGATATCATCACCACCCATATCGGCGCCGACTTCGACAGCTTGGCGGCCATGGTCGCCGCGAAAAAACTGTACCCCGATGCCGAACTGGTCTTTCCGGGCTCGCAGGAAAAAAGTGTCCGCGATTACCTGGCCCAGGAATTTCGCAACATCTATGAATTTAAAAAGATCAAACATATCGACCTGACCAAAGTCCAGCGTTTGATCGTGGTTGACACCCGGCAGGCGGAACGGATCGGCAAGCTGGCCGAATGCCTCCGCAACCCACACCTTCTCATTCATCTCTACGATCATCACCCCAACGCTCCCGGCGACCTGCGCGGCACCCTGGAAACGACAGAACCCTTCGGCTCGACCACCACTCTTTTCACCCGCATCTTTCAGGAACAGGGCATCGTGCCCACCCGAGACGAGGCCACCTTAATGGCGCTGGGCATCTACGAGGATACCGGCAGTTTTCTCCACTCCTCCACCTGTCCCGAAGATCTGGCCGCCGCCTCCTGGCTGCTCGCCCACGGCGCCAATCTCGACATCGTCACCCAGTTTGTCTCCCGCGAGCTCTCCTCCGAACAGATCAGCCTGATCGGTCTCTTGCGGCAGGAGGCACACGCCTATATCATTCGCGGGGTGACCGTGGTGATCAGCAAACTCACTCTGGCCGAATATATCGATGACTTCGCGCTGATCGTCCAGCGGTTGATGGTCATGGAAAACATCGATGTCCTCTTTGCCCTGATCAGCATGGGCGAGCGGACTTACCTGATTGCCCGCAGCCGCATTCCGGAGATCAATGTCGGCTCGATTGTCCGGGAATTCGGCGGCGGCGGCCATGCTTCAGCCGCCTCAGCCACTATCCGTGACCTGACCATTGCCGAGGCCGAGGAACAGCTTGTCGGCCTGCTCCATCGCCATATCCGCCCCAAGGCCATTGCCGGCGAACTGATGAGTTCTCCGGTGATTACCGTCACCCCGGATGTGAGCATCGATCAGGCTAACCGGCTGATGACCCGCTATAATGTGACCGTCCTGCCGGTGGTGCGCACCAACGAGGGCCAGGAAAACGGGCTTCAGCCGGTTGGCCTGCTGGGGATGATCTCCCGCATGGTGCTGGAAAAAGCTATCTTTCACAAGCTCGGCAGCCTGCCGGTGGCCGATTACATGACCACCGAGATCGCCACCCTGCCGGAAAGCGGGACCCTGGCCGATATCCAGAAACTGATCATCGAAAATCGCCAGCGGCTCATTCCGGTGGTTCGGGGCGAGGACATCGTCGGCGTCATCACCCGTACCGACCTGCTCAGCCTGCTGGTCAACGATCCGGCCCACCTCTCCGCCGACCTCTTGCGCGGCGATGAGCGGCCTTCGGTGGAACGGACGCGTAACCTCAGCAGCAGCATGGTCCAGATCCTGCCCCGCGCCATGACCGTCCTCCTGCGCGAGATTGGCGAAACTGCCGCCAGCCTCGGCTGCAACGCCTATGTGGCCGGCGGCTTTGTCCGCGATCTGTTGCTCCAGGTGAAGAACACCGACATTGACATCGTCATCGAAGGCGACGGCATCCGCTTTGCAAAAACCCTGGCCGAGCAGCACCACGGCGTCGTCCATCCCCACGAAAAATTCGGCACGGCCACGGTGGTCTTCCCCGATCACACCCGCATCGACGTGGCCACCGCCCGGCTCGAATATTACGAGCACCCGGCGGCCATGCCCACGGTGGAACTCAGTTCGATCAAACTCGACCTCTACCGCCGGGACTTTACCATCAACGCCATGGCCATCCATCTCAACCCAGACCGATTCGGCACCCTGGTCGACTACTTCAACTGCCAGAACGACCTCAAGGAACGAAGGATTCATGTGCTCCATAATCTGAGCTTTGTCGAAGATCCAACCCGCATCTTCCGAGCGATTCGCTTCGAGGGACGGCTCGATTTCACCATCACCCGCCACACCGAGAAACTGATCAAAAACACGGTACAGATGAACCTGTTCGACCGGTTTGAAGAGCCGCGCTTCTTCCATGAACTCAAACTCATTCTCTCCGAGGACGACCCGATCCCGGCCCTGAAGCGCATGGCCTCGTTCAAGCTCTTTCCCTTTCTTTGGCCCGACCTTCGTCCTAACTTGGAAATCGACCGCCGCTTCAGCCATTTCCTCACCCAGGCCGGCCAGGCAATCTCCTGGTTCAAGCTCCTCTACCTGCCGGACAAGATCGAAACCTGGATGGTCTATCTGCTGGCGATCATGAGCCGGTCGCGGACCAAGGAACTGATCTCCTTCTGTCACCGCTTCGATCTTCCGCCCAAGCAACGGAGAAAGCTCATCCTGCAAAAAACTGAAGGAGAGCGTATCGCCCATGAAATGCAGAAGCGCCCCTTTCTCAAACCCAGCGAGACCTATTGGCTTCTGAGTGAACTCGACACCGAAGGCCTGCTCTACCTGATGACCATTGCCCGCAAGCGCTCCATCCAACAGGCGGTTTCGCTTTTTGTCACCACGCTGCGCAAGGTGACACCTCTGGTCGATGGCGAAGAACTCAAGACCATGGGCTATATACCCGGCCCGCAGTTCCGGGCCATCCGCAATCACCTGATCGAAATGCAGCTGGACGGCGAGGTCACCAGCCACGAGCAGGCCCTGGCCTTTATCCGGACCTCCTACCCGATCATCCTCCGGCAGCCCTGATTCCGCATCTTTTTTGCTCGCTTTTCATCCTTTTCTCCTTATTTTTTCCGGCGAGACAGCTCCACGTGCCCCATTTGAGCACCATCTTTTTCTCAGGAGACCTGATTACCCATGAATTTTGACATCAACACCTTCATGCAGCAACTGATCATCCAGGGGCCGCCCTTCCTTTTCGCCCTGACCATGCATGAACTGGCGCACGGCTATGTCGCCTGGCGCCTGGGTGATCCGACCGCTAAAAATGAAGGCCGCCTGACCCTTAACCCGCTCAAACACCTTGATCCGCTCGGGGTGCTGGCTTTCTTTATCATGAAGATCGGCTGGGCCAAGCCGGTGCCGGTCAACCCCCGCTATTTCAGAAATCCGCAGCGCGACATGCTGCTGGTCGCCCTGGCCGGACCAGGTTCGAACATTGCACTGGCCATCGCCAGCGCTGCCCTGGCCCACCTGTTCGTCGCCCTGCATTTCCTCCCCTTCTTCATCCTGCAACCCCTGGTGGCCATGTTGGTGGCCAGCGTCTGGATCAATATTATGCTGGCGGTCTTTAACTGCATCCCCATCCCGCCGCTCGACGGCTCCAAAGTGCTGATGAGCCTGCTCCCGCCGAATGCAGCCCGCGGCTACGCCAAGCTTGAGCCCTTCGGCTTCCTCCTCCTGCTCGCCCTATTTTACACCGGCGTCATCGGTTGGGTGATCATGCCGATCATCCGCTTCTCCGAATCCCTGCTGCTGGGATAAAAAAAACGGGTCCGAAATATTCCAGACCCGTCGGGAAAGACTCAAAAAACCAGAGTTTACAGCTTGTACGTAAAACCAACGGTCAGCAGATGGGCGGCGGCATCTTCAAATTCGCCGTTGACGGAACCACCATTTGCCAGATTGTTCACACTGCGGCTTTCCTTGTCGTCATAGAGGTAGGCCACACCCAGTTCCATATCCTTGTTGATCGTGTAGCGGACACCCACGGAATAGAGCAACGCATCCGAATCGGGCAGTTCGAAGCCCAGAGTGCTGCTGGGAATAGGGTTCTCGTCAATGCCAAAACCGGCCATGAGGATCCAGTTGTTTTTCAGGTCATAGGTGAAACTCAATCGCCAGGCATCGCTATCCTCCCAGTTTTTAGGGATAGGGCTGTCAAAACTGGCAAGAGGAAGGGTCGTGAATCTTCTTGAATAGTTAAAATCCAGGTTTTCGTAATCAGACCAGTAGGTGCGATCATATTCGAGCTCCACTGTCAGCCGGTCAAAAAAGGTGTACGAGGTCGCAATCGCAAGGACCGCAGGCAAGGGGATTTCAACCTCGGCGTAGCCATCGTACACAGTCGCCCCCCTGAACCCTAACGCGGCATCGCCCTCAACACTTAAATCCACCTTCGATCGGTACGTGACGCTGAGGTTCATGTTCTCCACTGGGCGCGCCGTCAAGGCCACATTATACCCTGCGTCCCAAGAGTCCCCCTCCAGATCCCTCGCGAGGCCAATCGCCGAATAATTGCTCTTCACCTTGCCATCGGTGTAAATCGCCCGGACACCGGCACCCACGGCAAACCGGTCGCAGAATTTATAGGAAAGCGTGGGGTTGATGTCAAAAACCTTCAGCGTAAATTCCTCGGCATATCTGCGTGGATAGGGATCATCCCACCGTTTCGACAGACCGGCCGGGGCAGTGACCGAAAAACCCACCCTGAAATTATTATAGTCCGGTGAGACTGCAAAAAAGGTCGGCAGGAGAAAATCTTCACTCTCAGAGTCACCTCTATAGGCTGTTCCACGGTTGTCGGTGTATTCGATCGAACTCAAATGAATCCAGGTGGCATCCACCTCCAGATACCCGCGGTCCTCGAGCCAGGACATGTTGGCAGGATTATAATAGCTGGCGTCTGCCCCCGGTGTGTAGGCCGCATAACTGCCGGCACGGGCCGTCGAATTCACCGACTGCTCCGGAATGCGGTAGCCGGAGGCAAAAGCCGATCCTGATGCTGTCAGCAGAATCAATCCCGCCACTCCCATTGTTTTTTTCATTGTTTCCCCCTTTTTGCTGATGATTGAGTTGGTCCGTCCTGGCTACACATGCATATTATCTGCGGAATAGAGATACCGCTTGATCTTGTGGGTGGCGGTCTTGACAAAGGGTTCACGTCGCTCCAGCACCCGGGACAGCCGGGAGGAGGTGGAGAGCTGATTGTTGAGGGCGGTTCGCATCTCTTCAAACAAACCCGAGATGTACTGATGCCGCTGGGTCCGACTCTGGCCGGCGGTCTTGCTGTCGACAAACTCGTAATCCGGATACACCCAAGCCTCGAGCAGACCTCGGTTCTCGACGACCAGCGATTCGACTACAAAAGGATAGGAATTGATAGTGTGCTCAATTGCCTCGGGATAGACGTTCTCGCCGTTGGACAAAACAATAACCGACTTGGATCGCCCTTTGATGTGCAGGTTGCCGGCTGCGTCGATCAGGCCCAGGTCTCCGGTCCGCAACCAGCCGTCCTCGGTGAACGTATCCTTGGTCGCCTCCGGATCGTTGTAATAGCCGCGCATGACGTTATGCCCTTGCGCCTGAACCTCACCGACCCCTGTCTCGGGATGGGGATCGGCGATGCGAATCGCCACATTGGGCACCGGTTTTCCGGTTGAACCGGGGCTGACGGAGGGATCACCATGCGGTCCTCCAGCCAAGAGCGGAGCGGCCTCGGTCAAGCCGTAACCGACGATAAAAGGAAAGTCGGAATCGCGGAGAAAGGTTTCCACCTCGGGATTGAGGGCCGCGCCACCGATGCCCATCACCTGCAAACGGTTACCGAAAAAGGTGAGCAGCTTGGCGCCGATCTTGCGATAAATCATCTTTCTGCTCACGCTGAAGCGACAGAAGAAGGTCAACAATTTGCTTTTTTCCACCGCCGGAGCTACCCGTTTCTTATAGATTTTTTCAATAATCAGCGGCACCACCAACATCACATGGGGTTGCTCCTTCTCGCAGATTTTCTGCAAAATGGCGGGTGTCGGGGTCTTGCCTGCATAGGCGATCCGGCACCCTTTCAAGATAGGCAGCAAAAAACCCACCGTGAAGTCATAGGTGTGCGAGATGGGGAGCACCGAAAGAAAGACCCAGCCAGGGGCAATATGCATGACGCCGCTGGCCGAATAGGCGTTGGCGCAGAGGTTGGCGTGGCTGAGCATAACGGCCTTGGAAAAACCTGAAGTTCCGGAGGTATAGAGGATGGCAGCAAGCTCATCCGCGTCGACCTTGGGGAACTCGAGCGTTTCGTCGCGGGCTTGTTCGCCAAATTCCGCCAAGGCCTCGGCGAGAAAGTCACTGAAGGTTTGCAGGGTGATCAGTCCGGTATCGTCGCGGTAATCATCAAAGGTGACGACATGTTTCAGCCGCTGCTTGAAATCGTAGATCTTTTCGATCTGCCGCTGGGTGAGAAAGATGAAGTCACATTGCATCTCGCCAAGGATGTGATGGACATCGGCTTCGGGCAAATCGGGAAATATCGGCACGGTGCTCGCGCCCAGGCGGACCACTGCCAGATAGACGGTCCCCCAATTGTGGGAATTTTCCCCCAGAAGGGCCACCCTGTCCCCCGGTTTAACGCCAAGACGGCGAAGCAAGGCGGCGATTGCCAGGATGCGCTCGTGCCAGGCCTTATAGGCAAGCGGTTCTTCCAGCGCCATACCGATGGCCGGCAGTAGACGGTATTTGCGGCAACAGATATCAACCAGATCGTTCAGGGTCGTCGCATTCTCCTGAATCACCGGCAGATGCTCCATAACGAACTGGTCGGGGATGTACCCCTCGCATTCATCCCTGCTTTGTTCGGTTGTTTCCGGTGATGTTTGCATGCCTTTCTCTCGCTCCTCTCTTTTATCCATCAACAAATTATCGCTGGCTTGTTTACCATAAGGACCGGTGATTTTCAAAGAAAACGGGCAATTCGCTTGACAGGGCGACGAAAGAAATATTAAATTTACATATTTCCCCCTCAACCGGCGCCCATGCTTGCTATGCAACGATACCTTTCCCTTGTTCTGTTTTTTCTCATCGGCAGCATCTTCCTTGTTCATCCAGCGATGGACGTGCAAGGAGCGCAATCTCCCGTTCCGCTCAAGACCAGCAAACAACCGACCACGACAACCACTGTCAAGTCGAGCAAAAAAACGGCAACCGCCACCCAATCCCCGGCGGCTGCCAAGACGCAAACCGCTCAACAGTCGGCCCGGAAAAAACAGTCGGCCGTAAAATCAACGGCATCTGTAACCGCTGCGTCAAAAGCTAAACAGCAGCAAGCTGCCGCCAGCAACCCTGCTCCGGCCAAGCCGAATTCCGTTGCCGGGGGCGTCAAGCAATCCCAGGTGGTCCAACCAACACAATCCGCCGCTGTGGCGAAACGGGCATCACGTTCGCCGCAAACAGAAAGCACCAGGAAAAAGGCGGCTTCCCGCTCTGCCAAGGCCCCGGTTTATTCAAATGTGCCTGCCGATAGCGTTTCGGATATCGACAAGCATATCAGTGCCAGGAGCGTCATGGTGATGGATGCGGAGAGCGGAGGAACCATTTTTGAAAAAATGCCGGACAATCCCCGCCAGCCAGCCTCGACCATTAAAATCGTCACGGCGATGATCGCCTTGAAATCACTGCAAAATGACGACATCATCGACGTCAGCAATCATGCAGCCAGTATGCCGAGTTCCAAGATCTTTCTCGACCCCGGCAGAAATTACCGGGCCAACGATCTGATCAACGCCGTGCTCCTGGCCTCAGCCAACGATGCCAGCGTAGCCCTGGCGGAAAAAATTGCCGGGAGCGAAGATAAATTCGCCAACCTCATGACTCTGAGCGCTCGGATGTGGGGAGCGCGCAACACCATTTGCCGCACTGCCTCGGGACTGACCGCTGTTGGCCAACAATCGACGGCCCGCGACCTGGCGAATCTTTTCCGTTACGCCATGCAACACGACGAGTTTGCCCGCCGAGTGCATGAGAAGTTTATTTCCACCTCGTACGGTAAGTCCCTGCGCAACCATAACAGGGCGTTGTGGCGGTTGGACGGCGCTGTCGGCGGCAAAACCGGTTACACCGTTGCTGCCCGCCAAACCTATGTCGGCCAATTTACCCGCGATGACCAAACAATTGTCGTGGCGATTATGGGCAGCGAGTCCATGTGGGCGGACCTGGAAAAACTCGTCAATTACGGCTTCCAAAAGAGAAAAGAGGGGCAACTGGCCCGGGTGGGATCTGAAAGCGCCACCGGCAAAACAACACAGGTTAATTGACGTCCCTACACCGCGGAGAAAATAACAATAAAAAAGGCCTGCATTGCTGCAGGCCTTTTTTATTGTTTTCTATTTGAAGCTGTTGTCTCATTCAGGCGCTATCTGTTTCCTCACCAATTCGAGAAAGGCATCCCGCTTGAACGGTTTCTCCAGCGTGGCAATATCTCCCAGGTACCCAGCCATGGTCAGGTACCGTTCCGCTTTAATAGCGCCCCCACCCGAGATGGCCAGGATTTTCAGGTCGGGATAATCGCGCACCAGTTCCATGATAAACTTAAGGCCGTCTTTCACCGGCATGATCATATCGGTGATCACCAGATCAAAGGCATGCCGTCCTACCTGCGCAAGGCCTTCTTCACCATTTTCAGCTGTATGCACGGCATACCCTTCCTGCTCCAACATCTGGGTCAGCATGGTGCGTATCTGCATTTCGTCGTCAACCACCAGTATCCGTTTCAAGGACCTTCTACTCCTCTACTCGTAAAGGCATCTTTTAGTTCAACAACTATCCTACAAGGCGCCCCCCCTTGATTCAACAGCTTTTTTTCAAAGCACTTCTTTTTCTTGGCGGCATAATCGGCCAAAACCACCGGGAATAGTCCCCGAGGACCAGAAAGCTCGCCCCTGCTTGTAGTCGACAAACCACTGCCCCCCCGGTTTTCTGGTGGCATCGGCAAAAATGAACGGCTGCTCACCAGAAAAACAGGCGTGCAGATACTGACCATTGGCTAATTTTTCCTGCTCGAGCAAGGAAAGGGCCTCGGCCACGGACGGCAAACGCCAGTCGGAATATCCGGCAAATTTTTCTTCGTTGATGCGCTTTACCTCCCGCCGCATCGAACTATGACTCATGATGTCGGTGCCGCCGCGTTGCCACATCAGACCGGTCACCTTGTCGGTGACGGTCAAACTATCGCCGTTATCAACCAGGACCTTATTAAAATGACCCTGTGGATTGCGCTCCTGCTCGGCAAAATTTAATTGGGTGATTAGGGCAACAACATCCTCCTCACTCATTTCGGCGGGCTTGTTGGGTAAAGCAATCTTCACCGGGACGGCAAGCACATCATCCCTTCCCGGAAGTCCAGTGTCTATAATTTTTTTGTCTTCGGGGATTTCCAGATAAATCACCCGTGGATCATTTTCGCTCTCCATCACATTCGCGATCAACCACTGCTTTAACTCCTCGTTGATCGGGTGAGTCCGCTCAAATAAAGCCACCTTGCCCTGCTCCTTGACACATCGGCGAACCATCTCTACTGGGGCGAGTATTTCCGCTACCACGCGGGCATGTTTAATCCCGCGCTCCATCAGACACAGTTTCGGCTCCTCAACCCAGGCATCGATAAAAAAATAATACGCCCGTTCTTTCTTGCTCCGGACCCGCTCTACACCACCCCAGCTCTCATAGGTTCCGAAGGTGTATTCCGGAGTCATATCCCAGTCGATTGCCGGCATACGTTTAATCACCAATTTATTCCGCAGACCCATATTTACCTCCGCAACGGTTTGAAAAAAAGGGACAAGCAAGTATGATGATTCCAGTTCATCATGGTTCAAATATAATGATAATTGTTACTATTTCAATATGAAAAACGATTTCCCCAAAAAAGCCGGTTCACCACTGCCACTCGGCAGCACGCTTACCCCACAAGGAATCAATTTTTCCCTGTTTTCCCGGCATGCGCAGACGGTCACTCTGGTCATCGCCCCGGATCCCGACCGGTCGGACTGGGTTGAGATACCACTTGATCCCAGTATCCATAAAACCGGTGACATCTGGCATATCCTGCTCGCCGACGCGTCGCCGCATCTCCGCTACGGCTATCGAATACGTGGTTCGCATGACCCCAGTGGCACGGGACACGCATACGACTCCAGCCGCATCCTCCTCGATCCCTATGCCAAGGAAATTCATTCCCCGGACTGGGGCAGACCGCGCTCCTGCCTCGGCTCAGAGCCCTGTTGCCTGCTGGACCAGCACACCTACGACTGGGAGGGTGACCGGCCGCTCAACATCCCGCTACGGGACTCGATCATCTACGAACTCCATGTGCGTGGCTTCACCCGCCACCCCTCATCCCAGGCCAGCTGTCCCGGCACGTTCAAAGGGGTCACCGAAAAAATACCTTATCTCAAACGGCTGGGGATCACGGCGGTCGAATTGATGCCGGTGACCGAGTTCAACGAAAACGAGGCCACCTTTGTCAATCCGCAAACCGGGCAGCGCCTGAAAAATTTCTGGGGCTACAGCCCACTCTCCTTTTTCGCCCCTAAATCTGGCTACAGTAGCGACCTGGAGGCTCCCCTCAACGAGTTCCGCGACATGGTCAAGGCGCTGCACCGAGCCGGTATCGAGGTCATCCTCGACATTGTGTATAACCATACCGCGGAGGGTGGCGCCGACGGCCCAACCACCAGTTTCCGGGGCATCGACAACACTATCTATTACCTGCTCGACCCCTGGACCAGGGCGTATCTCAATTTTTCCGGCTGCGGCAACACCTGCAACTGCAACCATCCTATTGTCCGCAACCTGATCATGGACGCCCTGCGCTGGTGGGTCGTCGATATGCATGTCGACGGTTTCCGCTTCGACCTGGCCTCGATCCTCGGCCGGGATGTCAATGGCCAGGTGCTGGCCAATCCGCCGGTGGTAGAGATGATCGCCGAAGAGCCGGTGCTCGCCGACACCAAAATCATTGCCGAGGCCTGGGATGCGGCTGGTCTCTACCAGGTGGGTAACTTTTCCCCTCATCACCGCTGGGCCGAATGGAACGGCCGCTTCCGCGACGATGTCCGCGCCTTCATGTGCGGTCAGGCCGGTATGGTCCCGGCCCTGGCCACTCGCATCGCGGGCAGTTCCGATCTCTATCAACACTTTGACCGCCGGCCCTGCAATTCGATCAATTTCATCACCAGCCACGACGGCTTCACCCTGGCTGACCTGGTCAGCTACAATGAAAAACACAACCTGATCAACGGCGAAGACAACCGGGACGGCGACAACAACAACCTCTGCTGGAACAGCGGCGCCGAAGGACCGGTGACCGATAAAAAAATCATGGGCCTGCGTTCCCGGCGCATCCGGACCATGGCGGTCATCCTCCTGCTTTCCCAGGGTGTGCCAATGCTGGTTGCCGGCGACGAATTCGGCCGCAGCCAGCAGGGCAACAACAACGCCTGGTGCCAAGATAATGCCATCAGTTGGCTCGACTGGTCCCAGGCTGAGAAAAATCATCATCAGGTACGCTTCTTCCGCAAGCTGATCCAACTGCGCAAATCCCACCCCATCTTCAGGCGGGATGATTTCTTTCTCTTCGACAATGGCCCGAACGACACGGCCTGTTCCCTCGAAATCATCTGGCAAGGGCTGCAACCCGGCCACCAGGACTGGTCCCATGAGTGCAGGACTTTGGCCTTTCTGCTCAACGGCGCCACCCTGGAGCAGGAAGACGACGACTTTTTCATCATGCTCAATGGCAGCACCACCGATGCCGCCCTGTTCACCGTACCCCCAGCCACCCACAACAAATCCTGGGTGAAGATCATCGACACCGGCCGTCCACCGCCCCTCGACTTCATTGACCCGAAGCGCGGTGATGCGGTAAGGTATGGTCAAACCATTTCAGTAACCAGCATGGGCTGCGTTGTCCTGCAGTCACAACCAACGAGGTAAGCAATGATCAAACTGCTGATGCTTGGCGATTCTCTGGTGGAATGGGGTGACTGGGAAAAACATCTGCCCAATGCCGCCGTGATCAATCGAGGGATCGCCGGCGAGATGACCGAGGAACTGTCGGCCCGCCTGATGGATGAAATTGAGGATTGCCCGGATCCGGATGCAGTCCTGGTGCAGTCCGGCACCAACAACCTGCTGATGGGCTACATGTTCTTTCCCGCGATTTTCACCACCATGATGCAGCGACTGCGCCTCTGTTATCCGCAAATTCCGCTGATCCTCTGCTCGCTGACGCCCATGCCGATCGTCGCCTCCCAAGAGATTGAACAGGTGAATCGGGAACTGGCACGGGTCGCCGCCACCACCGAAAACTGCGTTTTCCTCGATCTGGTCGGCCCCTTTAACGAGCAGTGTCTGCCCATCACCCAACCGGGTTTTCTCGCCGACCAGGTCCATCTCAGCACCAGGGGCTATCAAGTCTGGGCCGGAGCCATCAACCATTGTCTGACCGAGCTTTTCCCCGAAAGGTACCGAGGTTGACAGGGGAGCCCCTGATTCTTATTAAAGTCCCTTGACCCAGGCGCGTGGCTGTTCGCTGCTACCAAGGCCTGCATTGACCACATACCATTTCGTCCCTTCACGTTGGAGATGCATCCATGTTCACTTTACAAAAAATTCTCACCCGCACGGCCCTTTCCCTTGTTTTAATCGTCCCGACCCTCGCTCTGGCCGAGGATAAACCAGCCTCGCCGCCAGCAAAGGCGACAGCTGAAACCTCGCTTGACGGGCTTGTTCTGCACGGCAAGGTTCTCGAAACCATGAACAGCAGCGGCTACACCTACCTGCAACTCGAAGCCACCCAAGGAAAAATCTGGGTTGCCATCCCCGAAACTCAGATCAAAACCGGGCAGACCCTCACCTGTACGCCGGGCATGACCATGTATAATTTTACCTCTAAAACCCTCAACCGCACCTTTGAAGCGATCGTCTTCTCTCCTGGCCTGGACAAGGGCGCTCCGGCTGGAGCGGATCAAACCACTGCCGAAGCCAAACCCGCCAAGGAGGGCACCGGCTTTGATGCGGCCCTGCAGGCCGAAGGCAGTGGGGGCAAGGGCGACACCCAGGGATCCGTCGGCGAGGTCATGTCCATGGGACCGTCGACCGGCAGTGTCGGCGCGGTGGTGCCATCGGCTGAGGTCAACGTCAACAAGGCCACTGGTCCGAACAGTTACTCGGTGGGGGAGTGCTTTGAGCAAGGCAAGGAGCTCAACAGCAAGGCCGTTCGCGTCCGCGGCAAGATTATGAAGATCTCACGGATGATCATGGGCAAGAACTGGCTGCACCTTCAAGATGGCACCGGCAACCCCTTGAAAAATCAGCATGATCTTGTCGTTACCACCACCGAGGACGCCGTCGAGGGCACGGTCGTCACCGTTGAGGGGACACTGAGTGCCGAGCGTGATTTTGGGGCGGGATACAAGTACGACGTCATCGTTGAAAACGCCAAGGTCGAAAAATAGGCCTGCCTGCCGCCCATGATGGCTACCAAAATCCACCCCGCCGAGATCGGCTTCGATTTCGACGGGGTCATTGCCGACACCGTCGAGGCCTTTATCCGCATAGCCTGTGACCAGTATGCCCACTGCGGCATTCGCCCCGAAGACATCACCGATTTTTCCGTGGAGCAGTGCCTGGACATGGACGCGAGTATCGCCGAGTCGATCTTCCTCCAGATCCTCCAGGATTCGGTGGGCACGGGGTTGCTGCCCATGCCCGGCGCGGTGGAAGTGCTCGGCGAGATGACCGGGCAAGCGCAGGTGACGATTGTCACTGCCCGACCGGAAGCCGAACCGGTGCACCATTGGCTGCAAACGATTTTTCCGGGCCCGATCTGGCCGCATATTCGGGTGGTTGCCATGGGCGATCACGACGACAAGGCCCGGCACATCAAAGACCTGGGACTTTCCACCTTTATCGACGACCGGGCCGAAACCTGCCTGCAGTTGCGCCGCGCCGGCATTCATTCCATTGTTTTCGCCCAGCCTTGGAACCGCGAGCGGCACGATCTGCCGACAGTGTGCAGCTGGGCCGACATCCGCACCCTTTGTTTGTAAAACCAATTTTCCGGAGCTTACCCCATGCACTGCCCATCTTGTGGCGCCCAGATTCAGACCTTTAAAAACCCCACCCCCACCGTTGACATCATTATTGAAACCGCAAGCGGTATCGTCTTGATCGAGCGGAAGAATCCGCCCCATGGCTGGGCACTGCCCGGAGGATTTGTTGATTACGGCGAAGCCTTTGAGGACGCTGCCCGACGGGAAGCCGCCGAGGAAACGGGATTAGCGGTCAAGCTGAGCCTCCAGTTCCACACCTATTCGAATCCAGAACGTGACGCTCGCCAGCATACCGCATCGACGGTGTTCATCGCTAAAGCCGACAGCCCTCCGGTTGCGGCAGACGACGCTAAGAACGCAGGCGTCTTTCATCAAGACAACCTGCCCCCTCTGGTCTTTGACCACGACCGCATCCTGCGGGACTATTTTGCGTTCAAGGAGACTGGAAAACGGCCGCTTCTCTGAGCGGGCGGGACAAAAACGGGAACAGCCTTATCGGCGTTGGGATTCTTCAACCTGCAAGGCTCCCAGCCTAAGGACGGGAGCTGGGGGGGCTTTTTTTTCGATGGGTTGGATGGGCTGATCGACCGGCTTGACTTCTTCTTGCACCGGTTGTTTGGTCACGGCTGGTTGTTCGGCCTCCTCCGGCGAGGTGGCCACAAGTGGCCTGATCAGAATTTTCTGGGTCGTTAGTGGGGGCGATAATGCAGGGGAGGGGATTTCCTTGCCGCCGCGCCAGACGAAAAACAGGAGCAAGAGGAGTCCTACCAGACCGGCTGCCAGCCAGAGACGCCCCACCCTTTTTTTTCGGTGCGTGCCTGCAGCAGCAACGGCAACACCCTGCTCTTCCTTGTCCGAGGGAGGAATGTGCGACATGATCGGCACCTCCTGTTCCCCCATATCATTGTTGTGCCTGGCGGCAAGGGCTGCCGCCAGCCGATGTTGCCTATGGCCGGCATGCGGCGTT
Source organism: Desulfobulbales bacterium (assembly GCA_038318785.1). GTDB lineage: Bacteria > Desulfobacterota > Desulfobulbia > Desulfobulbales > Desulfobulbaceae > Desulfobulbus. The sequence continues at coordinate 15,082 of JBBQCO010000044.1, forward strand.
TGAGAAGAAAGCTTGGCGAAAATCGCCTCAGACCCTTCCAGGGCCCTTTTCTCTTCGGCAAGACCCGGCACGTCGATGGCAATGGCCTCTATCTCGTTGTACAGCCGGACTACCTGCTCTTTCTGCCCCTCGTCGAGGAGCACCCTCGCTTGCTGCTGGAGCGTAGCCACCTGGTCCATCAATCCGGTCAGTTCTCGCTCCAGGGCCAGCCTCTCCTTCGCGCCGAGGGCATCGCCCAGTTGCCGACAGAGGAAGCGGGCTTCAAATAGGCGTTTTTCCTTGATCCGGGAACGGATCAAGGAAACGGGATTTTCCACCGAAAGCACGGGGTCGAGCTGACTGGGAGACATCGGCACGCAACCGTTAAAAAAGAGCTTTCAAGACCGCATAAGTAACGAGCCCTGCGCCCGCAGAGCCGTACAGCAACAGTCAGGGGAGGCAGTCGCCGTCCGACCGCCTGATCATCACCGCAAAGGCGGCGATTCCAGCCAGAATCGCCGCACCGATCATCAACAGTTCCTGCACATTACCCCCCTATCGGCAAAAAATCTACCCCCGAATCTTGGCATCCTTCTTCTTGCGGAGGCGAATAGCCTTGGGGGTGATCTCCACCAGTTCGTCATCGTTGACATAAGCGATGCAGTCTTCCAGGCTCATCACAACCGGTGGGGTGAGAATGACCGCATCATCCGAACCCGAAGCCCGCATATTGGTCAGCTTCTTGCCCTTCGCCGGATTAACTATCAGATCAGCCGGACGGCAATGCTCGCCAATGATCATACCCGGATAGGTGTCGATTCCCGGCCCCAAAAACAGCCGGCCGCGATCCTGGAGATTAAACAGGGCATAGGCCACGGTGGTGCTGGGTTCCTTGACGATAATCACCCCGTTGACCCGGTTCTGGATGTCGCCGGCATAGGGCCCCCATTCGGCGAAGATGTAGTTCATCACGCCCATGCCGCGGGTATCGGTCATGAAGGCGGAGCGGTAACCCAGCAGGCCACGGGTGGGTACCTTGAACTTCATCCGGGTCATCTCTTTCTCCACCTGCATATCGAGCAGAATACCTTTCAGCTTGCCCAATTTTTCAATGACCACACCCTGATACTGCTCATCCACATCCACCGACAACTCTTCGTACGGCTCCAGCGTATGTCCGTCAACCTGACGCATAATCACCTGGGGCCGGGTCACCTGAAACTCGTAATCCTCCCGCCGCATCTTCTCGATGAGGATGGAAAGATGCAATTCGCCGCGCCCGGAGACCCGGTAACCGACCGCATCGGTCAGTGGCTCCACCTGGAGGGCCACGTCGGAGAGGGTTTCGCGGGTCAGGCGTTCTTCCAGATGGCGGGAGGTGACAAACTTGCCGTCCTGACCGGCAAAGGGCGAGTCGTTGGGAATAAAATTCATCGAGATGGTCGGTGGGTCGATCTCGATCAGCGGCAAAGGCCGAGGATCAACGGGATCGGTAAAAGTGACGCCCACGGTGACGTCTTCCATCCCGGCAACGGCAACGATATCACCCACCGAGGCACTGTCCATCGGCACCTTCTGGCTGCCGGCAAACCCGAAAATCTTGTTGATCCGCACCGGACTGATCGAGCCGTCGCGCCGCGCCACCGCCAGGCTGGTGCGCAGATCGAGGCGGCCGTTGGTGATTTTGCCGATACCCAACCGCCCCATGTAGGGTGAATAATCGATGGTGTTGACCTGCAATTGCAGCGGCGCATCCGGGCTACCCGAGGGCGGCGGCACGTGCTTGACGATCATATCGGAAACCGCATGCATCCCGGTTTCCGGGGTGACCGGCTCATCCGGGTCATTGACGGCAAAACCGGCCTTGGCCGAGGCATAGACCACCGGGAAATCGAGAACACTGTCCGGGGCGTCGAGGCGATCGAGCAGGCCAAAGACCTGATCCACCGCCCAGTCGCAACGCGCCGCCGGTTTATCGATTTTGTTGATCACCACCAAGATGGGGAGCCCAGCGGCCAGGGCCTTCTTGACCACGAAAAAGGTCTGCGGCATGGGACCTTCCTGGGCGTCGACCAACAACACCGCGCCGTCGGCCATGCGCAGCACCCGCTCGACCTGGCCGCCAAAGTCGGCATGGCCGGGGGTGTCGATAATATTGATCTTATAATCGCCATGGATGTAGGATCCATTTTTTGAGGCAATGGTGATGCCGCGCTCACGTTCAAGGTCCATGGAGTCCATGAGCCGCTCCGCCACCTGCTGATTGTCACGAAACATGCCGCTCTGCCGGAACAACTGATCGACAAGGGTTGTTTTCCCATGGTCAACATGGGCGATAATGGCGACGTTACGAATAAACTGCTGCTCCATACTGCTCCCGCCCCGTGAGGGGGCTTATATACATGTGTTGAAAAGAAATGAAATCCCGGAAACCTCTCGGGAAACAGAACAATTGGGGATAAGCTCCGAGGCAAAACCGGCGAGGCGCGAACACAACAAATCGGCCGGTTGGCAATCGGATATAGATAAAAAGGGGATAATATTTACAGCAAGAAGAACAAAAAGACAAGGAGATTGATAACCAGACCCCTCACCAGCCTGAAAAAAATTCCCGGCGAGCCGCAGCCGAACGCCGCAGAACAGCTATGTTTTGGTCGACATAATCGATGACCCTGGCTCGCTTGCCCTCGGCCGGCCGCACAATTCGGCCGACCACCTGCAACAGCCGACCCTCAAATTTAATCGGGGTGGACAGCACCAGGGTTGTCAATCCGGAACAGTCAAAGCCCTCGCCAATAAGCTGCAGCGTGGCGATCAGCACCGCAAACCGCCCCGCCTGAACATCGGTAACGATCCGTACCCGCTCTTCCGGGGCAGCTTGGCCGGTCAGGACCGGTGCGGTCACCCCCTGCGCCAGGAGGAGGTGCGCCAAGGCCTGGCAATGCGCCACTCTGTCCGAGACCACCAGGATCGTGCCCTGATGGCCCTGCCGGAGCAGGGCAAGGATGTCCGCAACAATTAAGCGATTGCGCTGAATGTCGGCAGCCAGGGCCTTGATCAACTTGGAGTACTCTCCCTGATAGCTGTAAACAAAGTCGGTCGGCCGCTGTTCCAGCTCCGGCCGAACCACCGCGCCGCTGGCCGCCAGCATCCGTCCATCAACCGTATGTACCCGCTCTCCCATATAGATGTGGATCAACCGGGTCATGCCGTCTTCCCGCCGGAAGGCGGTGGCCGACAGCCCCAGCATGTACTGGCTGTCAAAGGCGGACACCACGTCGGTGAACAGGCTGGCCGGAACCCGGTGGCATTCGTCAACCACAATTTGACCGAAACATTGGGGCAGGGTTGCCAGATTTTTTTTGGCCGTGTTGACGATAGCCACGGTCACCGGCCGGATATCGAAAAAGCCATCACCGGCTAGACCGGCCTCCAGGCCGAGGAACTGCTGGATGCGCTGCCGCCATTGCTGCATCAGCTCTTTGGAGTGGACAAGGATCAGGGTCGGCTGCCGGCGACGGGCGATAACAGCCAGGGCCATGACCGTTTTCCCCGAACCGGTGCCGGCCTCAAGCACACCGAAGGAATGGGCAACCAGCGCCGCCGTGGCCTCTTCCTGATACGGTCGCAACCCACCGTGAAAGCTGAGCTCGATCTCCGGCAGGCTGCGGCGCTGGTCAACAATTTCCGGACAAGCCCCTGTTTCCCGGCGGCAAAGCCGCACCGCCTGGTTGCCAAATCCTCGCGGAAAAAAAATCCGCCCCTCTTCTTCCCGATAAAAAAAGAGCTGCGGCTTGAGCTTTTTGCCGATCCAGCGGCCGAACTGTTTGGCTGCTTGATATTTAGGGTTGTCGATGGTCAATTCCGCCCGGATGGCAGTGAGCAAGGAAGGGGGGGCGCCGGTCAGGCAGCATTCCCGGTGGACCGTGAGGAGGGGGCGGGTTTGGTCATGCCCTGACCCACTGACCACGAGGCTGCCGCTCACGGAGCGAAGGGTGCCGGCTTTTGCTTGCCGGTCTTGACAGGGGAACGAAAATAGAGCATCTTGGTTTGCTTTCTCTTGACCTCAATCAACCTGATCCTTGGATCATCAGCGGCCGCACCGCCGACACTCTTACTTTGTATCGATTTATTCACTATGAAATCCTTGTGGACCGCCTGCCTGCTGATCCTCCTGCTTCTGGCGCCCCTCCCGGCCACAAGCGGCAACAGCGACAGTAAAAACCAAAAACCCATAGCCCTCACCCTGCCGGCGGAAACCGTGCTGGCTGCCCTGCAAAAGATCCTGCCGCTGGACATTCCCTCGCAAAGCCGGCAGCTGCAGGGCGACATCACCCTTGAATCTCTCGACCGGCTGGTCATCCATGACAACATCATCACCGTGCATGGCCTCCTCTCCGGGAAAAATCTGGTGGTGGTGACCCAATTGGCCGGCCAGGACATTCAGCTCAGAGTGGGCGAGGTCCGGCTGCCCATGACCTGTGACCTGCAGACCCGCTTTGATCCGGCCCAACGGAAACTCTTTGTGACTCCCCGCTTTACCGATACCACCCAGAACGCCAACAATCCCCAGGATTCGCTGACACCCCTGCTCGGCGCCTTGGGTGGACGGGAGTATCTCGTCGATCTCGATGCCCTGCAGATGATCAACATCAAAATCGGCGCCAAATCGATCCCGATCGCCATGGAGCCGATCAAAATTGCCGGCGTGGACAATGCCCTGATCTTTCACTTGATGCCCCGGGTCGGCAACCCTCGATAACCCAACGCCCTTTACCACACGAGAGGTTCATCATGCCCGACAACTGCCTGTTCTGCAAGATCGTTCGCGGGGAAATTCCGGCAAGCAATCTCTACGAGGACGACGAAGTCCTCGCCTTTCGCGACATCGCCCCGCAAGCGCCGGTCCATTTCCTTGTTATCCCAAAAAAACACCTCAGCGGCCCATCGGCGGTGAGTGAAGAGGATGAACGGGTGGTGGGAAAATTGATGCGGATCGGCAACGAAATCGCCCTTAAGGAAGGCGCGATCCACTACCGGGTGGTGTTCAACAACGGATCGCAGGCGGGGCAGACCGTGTTCCATCTGCATATGCATATCCTCGGCGGCCGCAACATGGCCTGGCCTCCAGGCTGAACCGAAGCCCAGGCCCATTGAGCGTATCCGGCCTCAGGCCGGCCCGAGCATCTCTTCCAGCACTGCCGAAAGATTGCGGATCGAGTACGGTTTTTTCAGCATCCCCTGAAACCCGTGCTCCCGGTAGTGCTGCATCACCGGATCCTGCGGGTCGCCACTGGACACCAGCACGCAGGCCGCCGGATCAAGGACATGAATTTCCCTGACTAACGCTTTTCCCCCCATGCCTCCCGCCACCTGCAGATCAGTCATGACCAGGTCATAGGGCTTTCCTTCGGCAAGCGCGCTCGCATACAGCGCCAGGGCCTCTTCACCGGTGGCGGCCAGACCGCAAGCACATCCCAGATAGTCGAGCATGCCGCTGACCACATCCCGGATAACGTCCTCATCATCCATGACCAGAATCCGCCCCCGTGCGAGTTTCCTTTCGGCCGCGCTACCATCCTCCATCGTCGGAGGCAACACTTCTTCCGAAGCTGTTCGTTCCGTCAGCAGAAGGCCAGCCAGCCCCTCCCGCAGGACCGACAAGCCCTTGCCGGCTGCCGTCCCGTTTCCGCTACCGGCATAGCCAAACAATGATTGCGCCTGCTCGGCCCGACCCGCAAGGCCGCATTGCAGCAACGTCCCCTTGAGGGTATGCGCCGCTAATCCCAGTTCCTGAAAATCGCCTTGCTGCAGGGACCGGTCACAGCGCGCCAACAATCCGGTCACGCTCTGGTGCGAAGTTGCCAGCAGCTGTTCGACCTGTTCCGGGGTGAAACCCGCCGAAGTCTGGAAAAAGGCTCGAACCTGTTCAATCGTGGCCGGGATCAGGGGCGCAGCGTTACTGTCCTTTCCCCCGACTGACGACCAGGCATCGGCAATCGGATAATAATTCTCTAATTCCAAGCCCTTGATCGACATCAGGGCACCAATCAGCTGTTCCGGTTGAAAGGGTTTGGTGACATACTCATCCATGCCCGCCACCAGGCACATCTCCTGATCGCCGCCCATGGCGTGCGCCGTCATGGCGATAATCGTCACATGTTCCCCTGCCAGATTCGCGCTCAGGCGATCAAGCAACGCTGACTCAACCGCACAAGGGAGGGGCTGTTGCTGTTCGACGGCGCGGATCACCCTGGTCGCTGTGAGCCCGTCCATAACCGGCATCTGCACATCCATGAGCACCACATCAAAACACTCCTCCGCCGCCAAGACCTGCAAAGCGGCCAGGCCGTGAATGGCGGTGCTGACCTGATGATCGCGCTCCAGCACCATTCTGGCCAAATCACGATTCACCTCATTGTCGTCCACCACCAGGATGCGAAGCCCGGTTATTCTCAGTGGTTCAGCGTGGCCAAGGGCTGGTGCCGATACCCCCGCCACCTCTTCTCCTGGCTCGAGGCAGACGGTGAAATGAAAGGTGCTGCCCAGGTCGGGAGCGCTCTCCACCCACATCCTGCCGCCCATCATCCCGGTTAATTGCCTGCTGATCGCCAACCCCAGCCCGGCGCCTCCAAAATTGCGGGCGTAGGTCCCGTCCGCCTGCTCAAAGGTGTCGAAAATACGCTCCTGCGTGTCCGGTTCTATGCCGGTGTCGGTGACGCTGCAATGCAACATGCAGCCATCCATAGGATTTGCAGATGCCCTGTCGATCCTGATGGTCACGCCACCAGTGTCGGTGAATTTGATGGCATTGCCCACCAGATTGAAAAAGATCTGCCGCAACCGTATCACGTCCCCGACCAGCACAGGCGGCAGATCCTCGTTTTCAACATATTCGAGCCGCAAGCCCTTTTCCGTAGCCGGTACATTCAAGGTCGACAGCACCGTTTCCATGAGTTGCCGGAGCACAAAGGATTTCCTGCTCAACAACAGCTGCCCGGCCTCAATTTTCGAAAAGTCTAAAATATCATTGAGAATGCCGAGCAGGTTATCGGCCGCGTTCTTCACGGTCTGGAGCAGTTTTTGCTGGTGGGGATCCAGTTGATTGTCCAACGCCAAACGGGTCATGCCGATTATCGCATTCATCGGCGTCCGAATCTCATGGCTCATGTTGGCCAAAAAAAGACTTTTTGCCTGGTTGGCGGCCTCGGCCGTCTCCTTCGCCGCCAGCAAATCATGCGTCCTCTCCTCCACCTGCTCTTCGAGATACTGGTCACGCTGCTGGATCTGGGCGATCATATCGTTGAACCCATTGGACAGCAGCCCTAGTTCGTCCGTACTGTTGACCGGCGAACGGACGGAATAATCTTTTTCGCGCGAAATGGCGTCCATTATTCGAGAGAGGATGCTGATAGGACCGACAATCACCGCCAGCAAACGATGGGAAAAGAGCATGGCCAGACCGAGTCCAACCAGCAGCATGCCGATCATTAAGCCGTCCAGAATCAGGAGGTTACGGTTGACATCTTCCAGGCTGATAGACATGAACACCGACCCTATCGTTTCCTGGCCCAAGGTGACCGGCTGGAGAATCTCGGCATGTTGCCCTTGAAAACGAAAGGTCCCTACACTGATGCCAGCCGAGGTTGATTCCTGATGATCAGCAGAGATCAACTGCTTATTCGTATATTCGGCGTACAGCTCACCCTTGACGTCAAAAACACGCCCGACCATGACATTAGGTTTGGCAACCAAGGATTGCAGGATCGTCTTTAAAGCTGGTCGATCTTCAAAGGCGATGCCGGCGCTGCAATTTTCGGCCAGGACCATTGCCAGGGTCTGCACCTCATCGGCAATCTGCTTGCGCACGAAATACCATTGACTGGCAAAGGAAGCGAGCATGACCAGCAACAGGGCAAGGGTGCAGGAAAGCAGCACGATCCCATGCAGTTTGGAGTGGATTGGAAGTTGGAAAAACCATTTTTTCATAGAGAATTACAGTACTTCAATGGCAAGATTGAGGAGTGAGGAACTGATGCGGATACCGCTCTCCTTCGCGTTGGTGTTATTGACGACAAAGGAGAGTCGCCCGTCTTTATCTTTCAATTCAAAGGTGCCGCCGGAGGTGGCAAACCCTTCAATGTCGCTGACCGTAACAATGGGTTGACCGGCGATCAAGGGGAGGATTCGTTCCAGATTGGCCTGCTTTGAATTGCTGACAAACAGCAGCCGGCTTTGGCCAAGTCCATCCGCAACAGTGGCGGGGTGGCGAAGATCGATATTTTTCCCGGCGATTTCCTTGGATTCGACGCCGTTCAACGCCGGACCAAAGGGGTCGCTTCCAAGCACACAGAGGGAAAATTGGGGATCCGCATTGTTGACGCTGCTTTCCGGCCAAGTGGTGAATCGGGCAAAATTGAGCAAAAAGGCGGCTTTTACCTTGTACTCCAGCTCCCGATCCTCAGCCCGCAACGGGCCACAACAGCCCATCAGGCAAAAAAGGACCGTCAGCGCAGCGGTTATACGTGGTCTGTATTGCATCGGAGGTAAACGTTGCCTTTAAATTCGACAGGTGAGCTTGCCGTACACCCCGCGTTCTATTTCAGTGGCCGGGGTTGAGTATTCGGAAAGTTAGTGTAACTGGCCGCTGTTGGTCAGATTCTGACCGGCGAGCATGACCTCCAAATTTTTGTTCGGGGTCCAGATCAGATTGGCGTCAAACAGGCAGTAGGCATCCACCGGCACGGCAGCGCCCCAACAGGTTGCCGCCCTTGGAATCGATCTCATCATAGAGAGTTGAGGGTAAGGGCGACTCGCTTGTCCAAAATAAGGAAAAGCCAGCTGGTTGCCGCTGTTCTCGTACAGATCGCCCTGCAGGGCCCATTCCTTGCCGGTGCCGGGTTTGCCGTCCATGCGGAATCCGCCCTGAGCCGGTTGCCAATCGTCATCGGCATCCGCGCCGGTTTCCTTGAGGACGTTGCTGGCATGATCATCATAGGTCAGGTACAGCCGGCCAAAGGTGGTTTCGCCGATCTTGCCGCCGTAACGGGCGGCGCTGGAGAAGGTTTCCTGAGTGCCCGCGCCGGTCCGGACCAGCTCGCCCTGGGTTTCCTCGACCTTTTTGGTGATGATATTCATCACACCGTTGACGGCATTGGCACCCCACAGCGTCCCACCAGGTCCGCGGATGACCTCAATGCGGTCGATATCTTC
>JBBQCO010000045.1:0-22898 GCA_038318785.1 Desulfobulbales bacterium
ATCAACCTCAACAAACAGACAGTGCCCTTCTTCGCTGCAAAACAGGGTCAGATGGCAAAGGCATTGATTTTTAAAAAATCAATGCCAAACCATGTCAAGAACTTTTTACAAAATAATGCATTATTTCAACTGAATAGTTACAACTGAGGGTGCTTTATGGTTGCGGCGAGCATCGGTGAAAGAGAGGGCACCGATGAAAAAACATGTCCGGTTGAGCACTATGATCCCAGCCTGTTTGGCTGGTCAGCCCAGGGAGACATCGAGGATCATCATGGTCGCAAACCCAGCCATGGTGGCCATGGTGACAAAATCGATATTAGCCTGTTTGCGCTGCGATTCTGGAATCAGCTCCTCGACCACCACGAAGATCATCGCCCCGGCGGCAAAACAGAGGGCATAGGGCAGGATGTTTTGCATCTTGAGGACGAACAAGGCGCCCAACACCCCGGCGATCGGTTCCACAATACCGGAGGCCTGGCCAAGGAAAAAACTTTTCCGGCGACTCATGCCCTCGCGCCGCAGCGGCATGGCGACCGCTGTTCCTTCAGGAAAATTCTGCAGACCAATGCCAATGGCCAGGGCAATGGCCCCCCCGATGGAAGCTGAGGGGAGATCCGCGGCCACTGCGCCGAAGGCGACGCCCACCGCCAGCCCCTCGGGGATGTTGTGCAGGGTAATGGCCAGGACCAGCAGGGTGGACCGCTGCCAGGAGGTTTTGATGCCCTCGCGCTGCGACATGGCCAGACCGGGATGGAGATGCGGCAGGAGCTTGTCGGTCAGGCGCATGAAGATACCGCCGCCCATGAAGCCGATGGTGGCGGTTAGCCAGGGGATGTGGCCCAACTGCTCGGCCATCTCGATCCCCGGTGCCAGCAGCGACCAGAAGCTGGCGGCAATCATGACCCCGGCGGCAAAACCGAGCATGCCGTCGAGCAGTTTCGGATTGATCTCCCGGCTCATGAAGACGAGCCCAGCCCCGGCAGCGGTCACCGCCCAGGTAAACAGCGTGGCCAGTAGAGCCTGAACAACGGGATCGAACTGCTGAATAAATTCAATCATCGGTACCTCTCGGATTGTTGGCTAAAAAGGACCAGGGCACGGCATCGCACAGCTCCGGCCCCAAAAAGGCTCGCTCAAAACAGGTCGTGCCGCGGCACTACGGCTGAACACTCATCCGGATCACCGCCCAGACCTGCGGCCAGCAGCCGGCCGGTCTTCAGTCGGCTCTTGGCCTCCGAAGCCGAAACCGGGACACTGAGAGGGTCAAGACCGCTGCAACCGGCACCGGATGAAGAGAACTTAGCCTATCAGGGCGCAAGAAGCAAAAACAAGAGCGGGTCCTGGCCCCTGTCACGCCGGCCCCACAATTCCCTGGAAAAATCTCGGCCTTGTTCGTACAATGGCCCCCGCCCAAGACATTCTTCTTTTCCTTGATCGATCCTCAGTCAGCAAAGGTCTCTCATGAACATCGTCAACATCCTCGGCAGCCCGCGAAAGAACGGCACCAGCGCCCGCATTGCCCACGCCTTTATCGAAACCGCCACCACCTACGGCGCCACGGTTGCCGAATATCCTCTCAACACCATGCAATACCGCGGCTGCCAGGCCTGCGAAGGCTGCCATACCCGCGCGGACCGCTGCATTCTCAGGGATGACGTCACCACTGTCCTGGATGATCTCTACCGCGCCGATATTGCTGTGTTCTCCGCACCGATCTATTTTGGCGATACCTGCGGCCAATTCAAAACCTTTTACGACCGGATGTGGTCGCTGATCCGGACCGATATCCGGGACGATGAAGAAAATTGCAGCCGCCTGCCACCCGGCAAGATTGCGGTGCTGATTCTCACCCATGTCGAGGGGACCGGCGCCTACAACGATGTGGTCAAGCGCTATGTCCTCAACCTGGAACTCTACGGTTTTGAGGTCAGAACTCTCATTGCCCCAGGCCTGCGCCTTCAGTCGAACACCGATATCGACGCCCATCTGCAAACCGCGAATGCTCTCGCGCGGGAGCTGCTGCGGGCCGGATGATTGTGCCCTTGTGGCCTACCGCCAGTTCGTCTGCATCTGCCGGAGGAGCGCTTCATAGACCGCATCCCCCACAGCAAAAACGCCTGGATTGTATCGGGAAAAGGAATGCAGTTTATGCCGCAGTTCCGGGAAAGTGTTCAGGGGCAAATCCCCCTGGGCGCAGAGTGCCAGGACGATCATCAGGGTGTTATAGAAACAGAGGTTAAGTGCACGGGCCCGGCGGAGCACCTGTTTATCTTCGGATAGAACCGGCTGCCCCAAGGCATGCGCTGTCTGACAGAGGGTCTCGTCCGTCGTCCCGGAGCAGGATGCGGCCGCCAGGACCATGCCTTCCGGCTGCGCCCCGTATTCAGCGACGACCTGGGGGATGAGCAGGAAGGAAAAGCAGCGGGCGGTTCGGGACAGCATTCCCAGACGTTCAAGATAGATCAGGGTCGAGGTGTCAATGACCCCGCCCCGGAACGCATGCAGCTCCCGCAGTAATGATGCCTGATCACACGATATATTCTGCAACCCGATTCACCTCGACCACCACGAGGCGCGCTCTTCATCGCCCGTTCCCGCCCGGCAGCGATACAAGAGCCCGCCAGAACCAGTAGATGGCGCTTGAGCACCATCACAAACGACAGTATCGCACCACACCCATTCACGCAACCATAGGAGAGACCATGGACCTGCAATTCACCATCGACCCTGACCTCTGCATCCAGTGCGGGGCCTGTATCGACGATTGCCCCTTTCACATAATCGAGATGGCCCCCGACTACCCGGCCCTCAATCCGACCCGAATCCACCACTGCATTCAGTGCCAGCACTGTCTGGCGGTCTGCCCGACCGGCGCCCTCTCCATTTTGGGATTTAAACCGGAAAATTCGCTGCCCCTGCCGGAAAGCCTGCCCAGTGCCGACCAGATGGCCGCACTCATTCGAGGCAGGCGTTCGATGCGCCGTTTCCTGCCGGATCCTCTGGACGCCGGCGTGATCGACCGCCTGGTGCGGACCGTAGCCAACGCCCCCACCGGCAAGAACAATCGGCAGTGCCTGTTCACGGTGATCGAGGACCCGGCCACCATGGAGATCTTCCGCCGGGAGACCATGGAAGGGTTGCGCACGGCGGTGATCGAAAAACGACTCTCAGAAGGACGGGGATATTTCCGCCATGTGGTCACTGCCTGGGACCAGGGCCGCGATATCATTTTCAGAAATGCGCCCCACCTGCTCATGGTTTCGGTCCCCTCGACGGTGACCACCCCGGATGCCGACATGCTGATTGCCATGAGCTATTTTGAGCTGCTCGCAGCCAGCATGGGCATCGGCACCCTGTGGAACGCCATGATCCGGTGGGCCTTTTCCGAAATCTCAACCGACATGTACCAGCGGCTGGGAATCCCTGAGGATCATGTCAAAGGGTATGTTATCCTCTTCGGCCGACCGGCGGTCCAGTACCACCGCACGGTGCAGCGTGATGAGGTCCAGATCAACCGGGTCCGGCTGGCCTGAGCGACACTGACGACCCAGATTGCTGCGGGTTGCATGGCAATGGTGGGAGCGCCCAAACTCTAAGGAGCGGTTCTCGAGGATACCCTCGCCGCCGCTCTTCAGGCAATGGAGACAGCCACTATTGCCACTGGCGGCGGGAAAAAGATGGACACCGCGCCCCGCTTTCATTAAACAACAGGCAAACAAAACGGGCAAAGCAGCAGGCCGGCCGTTCCGACTGGACGATAGTGCGCCCATCGCCAGTCTTCCTGCTGTTGGGCCCCTTCGTTTCCCCATAAACACGTACCCCCGAGACCCTACCATGACGACCATGAAATTCCTTTTTGATTTCTTTCCGATTCTGCTCTTTTTCATCGCCTACAAATTTTTCGATATCTACATTGCCACCGGAGTGGCCATCGGCGCCACCATGCTCCAGTGCGCCCTCTCCTGGATGAAAACGCGAACCGTGGGCACGATGCAGCTGGTTGCCCTGGCGGTTATCATTATCTTCGGCGGCCTGACCCTCTACCTCCACGACGAGCAGTTCATCAAGTGGAAACCCACGGTGATCAACTGGCTGTTTGGCGGCGCCTTTCTCCTCAGCCACGTGGTCGGCCAGAAAACAGCGATTGAACGGTTGTTGGGAGCCAATCTGACCCTGCCGCAGCCGGTGTGGCGACACCTCAACCTCGCCTGGATTGCCTTTTTCCTCATCTTGGGCGGGGTTAATCTTTATGTCATGAGCAATTTCGACCGCGACACCTGGGTCAATTTCAAATTGTTTGGCATGCTCGGCCTCACCCTGGTTTTCATCGTGCTCCAATCCTTTTATCTCTCAAAATATGTGACCGAATCTCCATCAGATTCCGAGTAACCTCACTTTTTCCGAAGATTTTTTTCCAAACGCTTGTCAACCGATCTGCCGCTGATGCGTTCTCACAAGTAAAGGCCTTTTATTCACCTTCACTTCAGGAGAACACACCATGAAAATGAAATTGCTGACCGCAGCCGCCCTCACCCTCTTTTTCTGGCTGGGTACCGCCTTGGCCCAGGATTGGGATGATCGCTATGAAAATCGCCTGGATAACCGGGGTGATCGCATCGATCAGCGACTGGACGCCAAGGAAGATCGGACCTGGGGCTCTGAACTGCAGAGAAATCTCTCGTTTTTTTTGCAGACATCGAATTTCACGAGTGATTTTAGACGGTCAATTGGGATGGAAAAGGGAGCGGCCGAGGAATGAAAGCAAGACGCTGATGAGTGAAAAAAACCTCTGATCGAAAGCACCCACTGACTCGGGACGCCCAAGGCTGATCGCCCCGAGTCAGTGGTCAAGAAAAGGACGGTAAAGGGTCGAGCGTGACAAGCAGGAACGATCAGCCTTCCTTTTCATCAACCCGTCGCATGCCCTCCATGATCAAGCCCATAAACCCGCCGATCACCGGCAGCTCTTTTTCCGCCGCAGTGAGGCCACTGGTGTAAGTAAAGTTGCCCTCGCTTTTTGCCAGCAGGGCAAAAAAGGCATCTTTGCCGGAAGAATCTTTATATTGGGTACCGACCAGTTCCCCTTCGTGAAAGGTGACCACAGCGTTGCCGTCGTCAAGCACCAGTTGCACCTTCCCTGTTTTCTGGCTGGAGTTGATCAATTGAAAGAGTTCAACCGGGTTGATTTCCGAAAGTCTTCCGGTCATACCCGAACTGATGGTGCCCGATCGCATGGTGTTTGCCTGGGCCCGCTCCACCAGCATTCTGTAGAAAAAGACCTGGAGAATTGGGTAGCGGTTGAGGACATGTTTGAAATCCTTACTCGAGAGGATGGCTAGACGGGTTTTTTGCTTTGAGTGGATGGAGGTGGTGATCGGCTCGCCGGATAAAAGGCTCATTTCGCCGAAGATATCCCCAGCTCCCATTTCCGACAGCATTTGCCCATCGTCACCGATGACCGCGACTCGACCTTCAAGCACGATATGGAGACTCGTTCCCGGTTCGCCTTTTTTCAGGACGATCTTATTGGCCTCATACTCCTTCACCTGCAGTTGCCCCGAGAGGTCGCGGAGACTGTCCTCGTCCAATGGCTCGAAAATCTCAAGTCCACGCAGCATATCATAAAATTTATCCAGATGGCGCATCCTTGCCTTCTGCTCAGCCGCCGCCAGCAGCTTCATCTGGAGTGTGGCAAAATCCCTTTCCTTCTTGAACTCAAATCGGATCAGACCGGTGCACCCGCCACATTCGAATTTGACTCTCTGGAGGCCATAGGGAGAAAAGCGCTCCATGCTTTTCTTTTCGGCAACGGCCTTCATCAATTCACGCACCATCATCAGGCAGGCCGGCTTGCCCTCGGGAACGGTCAGAGCCATCTGCTCCACCTTGAATTCCTCACCGACATTATAGATCGGGCAGGAACGCTCCTCGGTAACAATAAAAATGGCGTTACGGTAATCCATGTATCTCCAAGGGGTCACGAGTGACCCGTGAACAAAGCATCAAGGCAGACGCAGAATTGATATCGAATCTGGACATTTCAGTCGGAACGGCCAAAGAGAAGGTAAATGATCAGGCCAAGGACAGCCGCACCGCCAAAAATAACCGGCAATATTTTAGTCACCTGCACCTCTCCGTTGACCACAAGCGTTTGCATGTAGGGCGTTCCCGAAGCATACCAAACCCCCATGAGGGCGCCTAAAATAACCATGTCGCGAAAGGCTTTTTTATACAGCAGGTAGCCGACCAAGGCCACAAACGGCACCAGGAACCAAGGATTGGTGAAGAGTCCTGAAAAATCAACCTCTTTAAACTGTTCCGGCAGATGGGTGCTTTCGAGAAAACGGCCGATGGGTTCAAAAAAAGCGCCGGCTTTTTTGCTGATTGAATCGATAAGTTCTCCGAACATTACAGTTTTCTCCTTGGTTGAAAAAGGGCCATTGCTTAGACGCTCTTGCCGGATGGGGGAGATCAGGTGGCTGACTAGAATCGCCACAAGCAAGAACATCCCGGTTACGTTCATGGTATCAATGGGAAAGCGGTTCGTCAAAACGAAAACTCAATGGTGTGCTTTTCGGTTTTGCAATCGTATTGAGCTAAGCCGCAGGGTTTCACTTGCGACCCCAAAAGGTTGCATGGTAGAAGTGAGCATTCTTGAATGCCTCCCCGTCGTGCCGACTGGCAAGTCGGCACCTCAGTGGAAATTTTGAGAAGAGCCGCCGCCCATAACTTGTTGACCCCTGCCCGCCGATGTACCTGCCATGAGCCTTCTTGATCAACAATCCGTTTTTTCCGCCATGCTGCAAGATGGCCCCTTCGCCGTTGGGGATACCCCACCTCTGGCCCACCCTTTTTCGCGGGAGACCAAGGCCTGGGTGCAACACATCCACGACAACCAGTTGCTGAAAACCAAGTACCGCTCGGTCCGCAATCAGATCTTCGATCTTTTGGGCATCGCGACCTACGATGAAGTCTTGGCCCTGATCCACGACAAGGAGTTGCGGACCAAAGCGGCAGAACGTGCTTATCTGCTGCTCGGCAACATGTTCGGCATTGAGGGCACCGATCAGGAGGTTATCCGCCATCTCCACGAATATGCGCGCACCGCCGACGACGTCATCAGTTCCTTGCGGGCCAAGGTGCTGGCCCCGTACAGCGCCCATATCGAAACCACCAACGAGATTGTCACCACCTGGGATCCGGTCGAACTGCTCTTAGCTCTGTTTGATGATCGCTACCACAAAAAAGCCCGCTTCGAGGCTAAACGGAAACTGGCGCTGATGGGACTGGCCGGTTCCATCGATCAGCGGGAGCGGGAAACAAAAATTGGCGAAAAATTTCTCACTTTCCTTAATTTCCTCAACGCCTTTGTCTGGAGTCCGGATTGCAAAATCGGCGAACTCGACATCCGCTACCTCCACAGCAGCCACAACCGCGATAATTTCAGTTGCAGCGCGGTCAAGGTGCTCTCCGAGGAAGAGGCCCGGTTGATTATTCCGGCGGCCGGCGAAAAATTAACCCTGGTGAAGCGACGCCGTTTTCGCGACAACGGCACCGACATTCCCATTTATGTGACCATCCGCAAGAAGGAACCCTCGGCCAAGGTGCTCAAACTGCTGCGCAAAAATGAAAAAAATCCGGCCACCGCGGTCGACGACGAACTCGGCCTGATGGCGGTGCTCAACTCGGTCAACGATGTCAAACGGTTCGTGCGCCATCTCACTCGCAGCGCGGCCCGAGCCGAATCGTTCATGACCCTGGAGGACATCTCCGACACCCTGACCGGCGGCGAATATCGCGGCACCGCCACCGGGAGCTCGGGCAAGACCTCAATGCTCAAATTCTTTGCCCGCACCGGCGGCATGCGCATCGAATTCATCCTGCACACCAACCGTTCCTACCTCAACTACATCTACCAGCGCGATGTGGCCCATGACGAGTACGAGGTCAAGCGGATCTTTGATACCGGCGTGATCGAATTTCTCTTTCCACCGGACATTTACCATCTCGACCTGCAAAAAATCCGCGACCACCAGTTGTCCTGGTTCCGCCGGCGGATTGAGGAAAACTGATCGTAACCCAGAGCCTTTGGGTTAAAAAAGAAAGGGGAAGGCCGGTTCCTTTTCCGCAGTCAAGGTTTCGGCGGTAATCATCGGGATGGTGAAGCCACGATTCTCGTACACGGAGAGTTGGCCCTTGACCCGCACCCAGCTGTCATTGCCGGGAAAGGCTTGACCGGTTTTTTTGACAAAGATAAAGACAGGACGGGCATCGGCGGCGCAGCAGTTAATCAAAAAACGATAACAGATCATCAGGTCTTCGGGCAATTGCGGATCCCGCATCCCCTGGCAGACCGTCTCTACCTCCCTCCCCGCATACCGTGCCGCCTGGTCATTGAGCCGGGTGAGCGGCACCTCCGCTGCCTCCCCCTCACCCTCTTCCTCATCGGCTGGTTGCACTGGTGCTGCCTGTGCAGTCTGCACCGGCGGCCCGTCCGGGGGCTGCACGGTCCTGTGAGCGAATGTCTGGGCGTTAAATCGCGCCGTCGGCAACATAATACCGTACAAGAGCGGTACCAGCAGAATCAGGAAGGTCGGCCAGCGCCACCAGAGAGAAACTTCGCGCGAAGCCGTTGCCGGCTTACCGCAACTGACGGCCAAGAACAGCAGGAGAACAACCGCGCCGCAGACCACCAACCACCACAGCTTGGGATGCAGAAGCCGGGCCAGATGGCCTTGACCGAACACAACCAGCCAGGCAAAAAATCCGGCCCACAGGGCGAGCAGAAGACATTTCAGAATTTTGGTCGGCATGGTCAAAAGAGATCGGGCAGGAAGGCTTGCAGAGTGAGCATGGCCACCAAAACAACGGTCGGTACCGTGAAGGCCAAGGCGACAATCAGCCGTTTTCGGAAGACACTCAGATACATCAGGAGCAGCTTGATATCGAGCATCGGGCCCAGAACCATGAAGGCCATCTGGGCGCTGCCCGGCAGGATGCCGCGAAAGCTGGCGGCGATGAAGGCGTCGGCCTCGCTGCAGAGGTTGAGCAGCACCGCCATGACCATCATGATCAGGATGGCCTGCCAGGGCGTGGCCAGCAGGTGGCTGAAGGCATCCATCGGCACGACACTGCGGACAAAAGCGGCAATGAAGGCTCCGATGACCAGATAGAAGCCGACGCTGAAAAAATCATCGCTGGCGTGCTCCAGAGCATGGCGGAACCGGGCGCTCCGGGAGGGCTTACCGTCATGGTCGCAGCCCTGGTGGCCGCAGGAAACGGGCAACGCCTTCCCCCATTCAGGGAGCAGGCCGTTGTCCCGGTTAAACCATCGCCCCAGGAGCAGGCCGATGATGACGGCAATGCAATAGCCGCTGCCCAGGCGCACCGCCGGCACCATCCAATCGTAGCTGTAGGCAATGGCGGTGGAAGCGGCAACAATGCCGTTGACGATCGGTCCGGCGAGGAGAAAGGTGAGAGCCGCCGCCAAGGGCACCCCCTTGCCGAGCAACCGCCTGATCACCGGCACGATGGCGCATTCGCAGACCGGCAGCAGCAGGCCCATGGCACCGGCAAGAAAAACCGCCCTGATCCGGTGCCGTCGCACCACCCGGTCCACCCAGGCGAGTGGCACAAAGACCTCGATCAGCCCCCCGGCCAGGGAACCGATCAGCATGAACGGCAGGGCCTCGACCATGATGGCCAAAAAATTGATGGCAATATTGCCGATCAGGCCCCGCCAGGCGGTCGTCTGCCCCAGCAACAGGAGGAGCAGGGTCACGGCAAGAAAGAGCAGACTGCCGACCCAGGCCAGCTCCTTCCCCAGACCGACCGAAGCGGTTTGGGCTGGAGGCTGGTAGATGGGCAAAGGCAATGGTTTGGGTTGCTTGGTCATTCTCCACTCATTCCTTCAGTTTTACGCCACCATTGGCCAACGAATTTTCTCTTCCCTCCGTACGGGAGGGATGTCCGCAGGATGAACCGGAAGATATTTTTGCTTACACAAAGAAATTGTGCATCCGCAGCTTGCGGATTCAACATGAAAAATATATCTTGCGCATTTGTTTCTCCATTTGGTCATAACCAGGCTTTTTCTCCAACCCTCTTCCATACTGGCCAACAGTGCCTCGACACCATGACCGCCATACCTGTCTCAACAGAGCCCGCCTCCGCCATTCTGCTTATTCATTGCCCTGACAGCAAGGGGATCGTTGCCACCGTCAGTGAATTTATCTACAAAAATAATGGCAACATTACCTTTCTCGACCAGCACGTCGATGCCCTGCGCAAGGTTTTTTTCATGCGGATTGAATGGGAGCTGGAAAGGTTTATCATTCCGGACGACAAGATCGGCGAATATTTCGACACCTTGATTGCCAAAAAATACGAGATGCAATGGCAATTGCACTTCTCCCACGAGGTGCCTCGCATGGCCCTTTTCGTTTCCAAGCTGCCCCATTGCCTCTACGATATTCTTTCGCGCTGGAAATCCCGGGAAATCGAGGTTGAGATCCCGCTGATCATCAGTAATCACGCCGACCTCGAACCGGTTGCCCGCCAATTCGGCATCGATTTTCATCTGTTCGAAATCAACGGCCAGAACAAGAGAGCGCAGGAACAGGCGCAGCTGCAACTGCTGGCCGACCACAAGATCGAACTCATCGTTCTCGCCCGTTACATGCAGATCCTCTCGGACGAATTCGTCGGCCAGTATAAAAACCGGATCATCAACATCCACCACTCCTTCCTGCCCGCCTTTCCCGGGGCCAAGCCGTATCACTCCGCCTTTGAACGCGGCGTGAAGGTGGTGGGCGCCACCAGCCACTACGTCACCGCCGATCTCGATGCCGGCCCCATCATTGCCCAAGACATCATCCGGGTCAGTCATGCCGATACGGTGGAGGATCTGGTGCGAAAAGGCCGGGATCTGGAAAAGGTGATTCTTTCGCGCTCGATCTGGCACCATCTGCAGCGCCAGATTCTGGTGTATCAAAATCGGACTGTGGTTTTCACCTGAACCTATTTTGATCCCAAGAGCCCTTTAACACCCTTCCTCCTCGGAAGATGGTGTCGCCATCTCAAAAAGGTGGAACTCAAGGCTGCCTTCGTAGATGAGGAAGGTGTCAATGTAACGTCCCGGTTCGTCGGGGACGGCCGTATTGGTGGTATAGATGCCGAGATGCCGATCCTGCAACGGCATGTCCGGGTCAACCAGAACCCACATCAGTGGCGCATCGTCTCCTTTGGTCTGCACAGTGAGGATTTGTGCACCAAGAGGAAGGGGAATGGCTTGCATCCGGTTGGGCGTGAGATCAAACTTCCAGATAGTTTTCATAGTGTTCTCTTGTTTTCTGAGATGATAAAAGGATGGGCAACGGTTTGGGCAGATGATTGGCCAAGGAAAGCGGTTTTTTCCGGTCGAAACAGACCTGTCTTTTTACCTTTGTTAATCAAGGGCCGCAAGATGTAGGCGCGTCCGGAGGTATCTCCAGGAATCGATGAGGGCGCGATAACAAGATCATCCTTGCGGATTTTGGCATTTCTGTTATCTGTGCAATACTTTTTCAAGACGCGAACGGATGCCAACACCTTTTTTGGTCAAGCCGTTCCCAGAACTTCTTCCCATCAGGATATGTTATGAAATTTCCTATTGATTTGTCGACGTACCAACCATTGCGTTTTTCCGTGGCCCAGGAAAGCTTGACAACAGAGCAGCGCGCCACTCTCTTGGCCAACATCAATCTGGTACGCGACAGCCTCGTTTTTTTTACCGCCCTGGCCAACACCAAGGGGTTAGGCGGCCATACCGGCGGGGCCTACGACATTGTGCCCGAATTGCTGATCGTCGACGGCTTCATGAAAGGATCGGATACCTGTTACCCGGTTTATTTCGACGAGGCCGGTCACCGGGTGGCCATTCAATACATCATGGCGGTGCTCAACGGCTACAAAAAACCCGAAGCCCTACTCCATTATCGGGAATTCGGCAAAGGGTTCTACGGCCACCCCGAGCGCAATGAGGCGAATGGCATCTTTTTCAGCTCCGGCCGTTTAGGCCACCTTTGGAGCCATGTCAACGGCGTGGCCGAGGCGCATCCGGGTCAGACCGTTTTCATGTTCGGCAGCGACGGTTCCCAACAGGAAGGCGATGACGCCGAGGCGGCTCGCTATGCGGTGGCCAGAAAACTCAATGTCAAGCTGCTGCTCGATGACAACGACGTCACCATTGCCGGTCATCCGAGTTCCTACATGCAGGGATATGACCTGGCACGGACCCTCGGGGGACAAGGCCTTGCGGTCCACACCAGCGCAGGTGAGGACATCGACCTCCTCTTCACCTCTATTCGCCAGGCGATAGCCGCCAAGGGACCGGTGGCCGTGGTGATCAAACGCAAAATGGCTCCTGGGGTTGCCGGCATTGAGGGGCTGCCCAAGGGCCACGATGTCATTCCCGTGGCCATGGCCGTCGACTATCTCACCGCCAAGGGACATGCTGCGGCAGTGGCTATGCTCCAGCAGGCGCCGCCCAAGGCCGAAAAAATCGTCTACCTCGGCAGTTCAACCGAATCGGCCAAAAACCGCGACGAATTCGGTAAAATCGTCTGCGACATCCTCAAGACAATGGAAAATCCTGCCGCCAAGGTGCTGGTGGTCGATTCCGATCTCGAAGGCTCCTGCGGCCTGCACCACGTCCGTAAAAACTGCCCGGAGGTCTATATCCACGGCGGCATCATGGAGCGCAATAACTTCTCGGTGGCCGCGGGTTTCGGCGCCGCGCCGGGCAAACAGGGCATCGTCGGCACCTTTGCCGCCTTTCAGGAGATGGTTATCTCCGAAATCACCATGGCCCGCCTCAACCAGGCCAATGTCCTCGCCCATTTCTCCCACTCCGGGGTGGACGACATGGCTGACAACACCTGCCATTTCGGCATCAACAACTTCTTTGCCGACAACGGCTTGGCCGAGCATGACCAGACCCGGCTCTATTTCCCCGCCGACGCCCTCCAACTCAAGGCGATCCTGACCAAGGTCTTCCACGATCCGGGCCTGCGTTTTATCTACTCAACCCGCTCCGGCACCCCTTTCATCCTCGATGAAAAAGGCGAAAAACGCTTTGGTGAGGGCTATGTCTTCAGGCCGGACAAGGACGAGGTGATCCGTCATGGCCGTGATGGCTACATCGTCTCTTACGGCGAGATGCTCTATCGCTGTCTCCATGTGGTTGAGCTGCTCAAGGAGGCCGGCATTGATCTCGGCCTGATCAACAAGCCGGTGCTCAATGTGTTGGACGAAGCCATGCTCGCTACAGCCGGGACCAGCCCGATGGTGCTGGTTGTCGAAACTCAGAACAGCAAAACCGGCCTGGGCATCCGTTACGGCAGTTGGCTGCTTGAACGAGGCTATGCACCAAAATACGGCCACATGGGAACCTGGAAAGACGGCGCCGGCGGTTTATCCGAGCAAATACCCTACCAGGGCATGGGAATCGATGCGATCCGCGACAAGGTTCAGCAGATGCTCAAAGGCTAGTTTTTTTCTAAAGTATCTGGTGCAGAGGGAAAAACCGGATAAACAGGGCCGCAGACGGATTCCCCAACAAAAAGAGCCCTTTGCAGTGATGCAAAGGGCTCTTTTTATTGGAGTTGAGTTGAAGGGCTGGGCTCAGCGGAGTTCCTGTGGCTTGACAATCGCGCCCTTGGCGGCCTTCAGTGCCAGCAGACCGGCCTTTTGCTCTTCATAGACGGCAAAAAGCCGCTCAGAGACTCCCTGTTCCTTACGCCAGGCCGCTTCCTGCAAATCGATCCGGGCAACCACATTGTCGATGTACAGGGAGAACTGCATTGTGTAGAGCGACTCGGGATATTCCTTGTTGATCTTTTCGTTGAACAATTTTACCAGATCCTCGTATTTCGGAATCATCCCGATCGGGGTTTCGATGGCCTGGACATCACCGTGGGTGAACAGCTCGAGCCAACCCAGCCAGACATGAACATCTTTCTTTTCCCCCAGGAGTCCTTTGCCGTTGACGCCGCGAGCCTCGTGGGTGAGGAAGTAATTGAGGCCTGCCATCACCGGTTTTCTGCTCATCTTCTCATTGCCATAAAAATTAAGCTGGGCATCGAGGTAATCGGTCATGCTGCCGGCAACAAAAGGCGTGTTGGCCCAGGGCTGGCGATTGACGCCGCTAGCCCCGATCTCGGCGGCCGTTGCCTTGGAGACGATGGAGGCTCCGATGGCCACGCCGGCATCCATGCTTTTGGCCACCCAGATCGGCGGCATGGTATTCGAATCGCGGCCGGAGTAGGTAATGACCTTAATGACGATACCGTTGGGATCGGCATTGACGGCCTTATTGTGGTTGCCCACGGCCTCCGCCTTGAGGGTGCAGCGCGAGTTGGGGTGAGAGACAGGGACCCCTGTCATCTCTCTTGTCCACTGCCCCTGATAATTGACCCCCTTCTCGGGTAGCGGGTCCCCGTCACCGGTCCAGCGCGGTGTGTTGTGCTCGTCGACCAGCACATTGGAAAAGATGACTTCCGCTCCCGGCTGACGCAAACATTTTATCAGGTAAGGGTCGCCTTCCAGGTTAACATCCTCAATGATACCGAAAATGCCGATTTCCGGATTGACCGCCCGCAGGGTGCCGTCCTGCTCGATCCACATCTGGGCAAGATCGTCACCGACGAAATCGCTGCCGACCATGGCGGTGGTGGTTTTACCGCACCCCGAAGGTGCCGCACCGGCAAAATAGGTTTTACGGCCGCCGGGGCCAGTCATACCGGTGATAAACATGTGCTCCGACAGTTCCTCGCCATGGTGCTTGTACATGGCGCAGTCAGAAGCGAAGCGGTGGTTGCCCTTTTTCATCAGCAGGGTGTTGCCGGCATAGGTGCAGAAGGTCGAAAAAGTGGTCTGCCAACTCCGATCCATGTAAATGCGGGCCTTGGGTACATCCTCTGAACGGTTGGGTCCTTCGGAATGCACATTGGTGAAAAACTCGCCCCGCCGGGCAACCTCGGCGTCGAAATCGGCAAAGCAGTTGCGATAGAGCAGCTCTGCTGAATGCATTACATAGGTGGAACTGGAGATCTCGATGGCCGGAATCGAGGCTTTCGCGCCCACCGGGCCGCGGCTGTAAAAGCCGACGAACATGGTTTTGCCCTGCATGATGCCGCGCATATGCTCGCGAACATAGGCATGCGACTGATCCCGCAGTTCTTTTTTAGCCAACGAGGAAACCTGCTCGTCCTCGTTGTAGATGTAGAAGGTCTGATCGACCATGCGCCCCTGATCCTCGGGCAGGTCGAAATGGATGGTGTGGCCAGTCATGGCCAGTTTTTTCTCCTCGCCTTTTTCCAGACTCATCCGGCGGACTATTGCGCAATCCTCTTCGCTACCGGTGTGCACATAAACCCGGTCGGGAGCACACATGGCAATGGCGTTGGCAACCTTGAGCAGCGCCTCTTCATTCGTGATCAAGGCGAGCCGGCTCAAGTGTTCGCTGTCGAGCTGCTGCTCGAACAGATTTCTGGCTTCGCCAATGGTCGTAATGCCGCCAACCGCTGATAGAATATCAACGCCTTTTTTAAACTCCAACATCCTGCCTCCGTGGGATTACCTTTCTGAATTGAATATGGGGGAACTGTAGTGGTACAGTTGCTTACAAGTTTGTAAACTACAACATTTAGCTCGATTTTTTGGAATTCGCAAACAGGAATGCAGATTTTTTGAGTTTTTCCTGCCAAATCGCCGTCGCTTCTGCGTGTGGGCGGACTCGAAACAACATTGGGCAGGTACAATCTGCATTGGGACCAGGCAAAACATTGCTGCTCTTTTTTGCCGCCGAATTGACTTCGCCGGGCTCAAATCGTTTCCGGTCGCCCGAAAAAACGCACGCTTTTCATGCCAGACCACTGTAACCATCGCCGAAAATGATGCGCGATGCTATGCTTGCGCCATGTCGAGTCCTTCCCGGTCGACCCATGCTCTCCGTGTTGGCTCGAAAATTGTTAGCAGACCCTCTTGTCCACCAACCACCTTCTTCAACCGATGAAAACCCACCTTCCCGACTCGTTATGCCCAATGTAATTGTTTGCCAAGATGCCCAGGATTACCGGGTCGTCGAATTTGCCTCTTCGGTCACCGTCGGCAGGGAGAGCGATAACGACATCGTCCTTGCTTCACCGCAGGTTTCCCGCCATCATGCCTCCATCGCCCTCCGGGAGAACGGCGAGTACATGCTCTTTGACCATGAAAGCACCAACGGGGTGTGGATAGACGAACGCAAGGTCAGCGGGATTCGCCTCCATCACGGCATGACCTTCCGGATCTTTAACTATTTCTTCACCTTCATCGACGAGCGGAAAGACGACCGCCCTTCCCGGGTCTTTGCCAACGAGGTCAACAATCCTCCGGCGGCACAGCGGCCAATGGACTCAGCCACCGTTCTCTTCAACCTGGAATCCGCCTCAACGCCATTTCCCGTGGCAGCATTGGTCGCGCCCCTGACGGCAAAGTCGCAGACAGCCCCGCTTTTCCGTTTACTCCTGGAGCTGCAGGGGATTGACGAGGAGGGAATTCTGGGAGAACGGATCCTGGCCGAGGCCGTGCAGTTTGCAGGCGCGGAAAGGGCCTTCCTCGCCCTGCTTAACGAAAAAAATGAACTCCTCTACACATTCACCCATTGTTTCGACCCACGCCGGGAGAGCCGGGAGGTCTGCCAGGAGGTGGTGCAGCAGGTGATGGACGGCTGTCGGTCGGCCAGGATTGACGGCGATGAACGGGGAGAGGGCCGCAAGGGAAAAGCCCAGGCGCAATCGGTGCTTTGCGTCCCTTTGACACGGAATGGCAAGGCAATCGGCTGTGTTTATCTCGATCATCACCTGCCCGCAATGTTCAATCCGGACCAGCAGAGCAGCCTGGAAATCCTGGCCTTGCACGGAGCCGTGCTGCTCGACAACCTCGCTGGCCGCCAACGGATGCACCGGGAGCGGGAATCATTGAAATCACGGCTCGCCTCAAAGGACGAAACCATTGTCCGCAGTGAGAAAA
The DNA here is from genome assembly GCA_038318785.1 of Desulfobulbales bacterium. Taxonomy (GTDB): domain Bacteria; phylum Desulfobacterota; class Desulfobulbia; order Desulfobulbales; family Desulfobulbaceae; genus Desulfobulbus. The sequence goes on from JBBQCO010000045.1 coordinate 17,053, forward strand.
TGGTCAAACTCTATGAGGATATTCGTACTATCGCAGCCATCAATGTACCGGTCTTTATCCAGGGAGAGGCAGGCAGCGGCAAGGAGCATGTGGCCTCGGCCCTGCACAATTTTTCAGGGCGCAAAGGGACCTACATTCCCCTCAACTGCGCCGCCATCCCCGAGGGCATTTTTGAAAGCGAGCTGTTCGGGTCGAAAAAAGGCGCCTACCACGAGGCCATCGACAAACCGGGCAAGCTGGAACTGGCCGAGGGCGGCACCCTTTTTCTCGATGAAGTGGCTGACATGTCACTCATCCTGCAACCCAAACTGCTGCGGTTTCTTGAAAACGGCGAGATCACCCGCCTGGGCGACACCCGGACCCGCAGGCTCGACGTGCGGGTAGTCACCGCCACCAACCGGGATGTGGCTGCCATGATCCGTGACAACCTGTTCCGCGACGATCTGTTCCAACGACTCTCCTGCTTTACCCTCAAGGTGCCGCCGCTGCGGGAACGGGTCGAAGACATCGAACCCCTGATCCACTATTTTCTCAAAAAATTCTCCGCCGAATACAACTGGCAGGAACCCCGGATTGCGGACAGCGGCCTCCAGCTCCTCTCTCAGTATCAGTGGCCCGGCAATGTTCGCCAACTGCGCAACGTCCTGCTGCGATTGGCGGTCCAATCCCAGGGACGATTGATCTCAGAACGGGAGATACTCGGTCTTTCCGAGGAGTTCGGCGCCATGGAACCGGCAAAACTCGAAGTCTTTCCCAGCCTGGAGGAGGTCGAGAAGAACCACCTCAAGGCGGCCCTGGAAAGGGCCGACGGCAATATCTCTGATGCCGCCGCCCTGGTGGGCATTGCCCGCTCGACTTTCTACCAGAAGATGAAGAAGTACGATATCTCGGCCTGACCCTCAGGGATTCCATACGGGTGTTGTAAAAATGGACAGGAGTCGTGAACGGCTGTCCGTTTTTACAACAATCCTTCTCTTCAAGAAAAGATTTTAAAATCAGGGTATTAATAAGAATCCCGCATAACGCTGTCCGATTCTCGGACATTCTCCCCGAGGTTGCCCCCTCTCTCTCGTGCCGTCCCCCCCTGCCTCTCACCCCATCCTTCCGCCCCTTCTCGCTATCAAATACGTAACTAATTGCAATGTATAATATTTTTTTACACAGTCTTGTCTCAACCATTTCTGGCATTGTCTTTGCTGTTCTGGTGCCAACAGTTGTTGCTCCTTGTTTCTATCACTCAAACCCATACGTAAGAGGTACTCATTATGAAAAAAACTGTCCTAGCCGTTGCCATCGCCTTTGCCCTTTCCGCCGGTGTGGCCCATGCTGACAATACCCTTTCCGGATCATTCAAGCGAAAAGGTGGCTCCATTCACCACAACACCTTTAATGCCTCCCCCACCGCCATCAGAAACACGAACACCAATACCAACACAAATATTATAACCGTCAACACTGCGGCTATCCAAACCTCGACCGCTACCGCTACCGCCACCGCTCCGACCACTCAGACCTCGGGTTCGACTGCAGAGACCGGCAGCACCGCCTCTACCAACACCGGCACCGATACCGCAGACACCACCGATACCACTGACAGCACTGATACCGCTGATACCACTGCTTCCACCACCGACGCCAGCACCACCGACACCGCCGCGACAACCACCCCAGGTCAAACCGAACCGCAGGGCGGGCTGCAGGCCGGCATCAGGAACGAAATCAAGAACACCGGCAAAATCAGCAGCACCGTCAGTGGCGGCAACAACAATATGGCCAATGCCGCCTCCATCTCGCTCAATGGCGGTTCCAGTGCCACCGCTTCAGTAGAGAACAAGGTAAGCAAAACCGGCAACATCACCAGCTTGGTTAAGGCGGGCAATAACAACAGCGCCAATGCCGCCTCCATTTCAATGGGCGGAACAGCGGTGAAAGGACGTGTCCTTAATGAGGTGGAAGGAACCGGCGACATTTCCTCTACAGTTAAGGGTGGGAACAACAATCAGGCCAACGCCGCTTCCATTGCCATCAACTAATAAAAAACGGCGAGTTTCCCGTTGCGGCGTCGCTCGTCGCAACGGGAAAAAACCTGGTTCCTCACTAAGCCAATCTGTTTTTGGAGAAAAAAATGAAAGCAATCCACATACTCACCCTGAGTGCGCTCCTTGCGATACCGGTTGTCGGTCATGCCGACCTCCTCGGCATCCGTGCGCAAAACCAGGTAAAGGGGGGCGAGTACAACGCCCAAGCCAAAGGTGGCAATAACAACATCGCCAATGCCGGTTCCATCCAGATGACAGGCAGTCAGGCCAAGGAAGTCACCAACCGGGTTCGTGCCAATGGCGCAGTTTCCGCCACGGCGAACGGCAACAACAACACCGTGAACAGCGCCTCCGTGTCCATGGAGAATTCCCAAGCCGGCAAGGTGTCCAATACGGTCAAGGCCGAATCCATTACCAACACCGTTCAAGGGAACAACAACACCTCCAATATCGGTTCGGTGATGATGCAAAACTCTAAGGCCGGTGCAGTGACCTCCTCAGTCACCGGGGGCAGCCTCAACGGGGTGATCGACGGCAACGATAATCAGTTGAACATTGGATCAGTCCAACTGAGCCAAGCGCAGCGGGGTGATGTCCATACCAAAACCGATCTGGGCAATGTCGCGGTCTCGATTTCGGGCAACAATACCAAGGTTGCTGTTGATTCCGTGGTTGCCGCCGACTGACAAGGCTTTTGAGGAAGAGAAAGATGCGAACGATCACTGTACCCCTGATGTTCTTGTTAGCATGTGCCTGTGTCTCCCCCATCGCGCCCTGCTGGGCCGATGATCAAGATGACGGCATTCAAATTGACGAGACGGTCCAGTCGTATGACCAGATCAGCAAGTCGAACAAGAATTACTCCTACCTGACGCAGCGCGCCAGGAGCAAGGCAGCATCGGGGTCCAGTGACGTCGTTACCTCTAAAGATGGGCTCCTCAACAGCGTCGTCCTGGAGTCAGGGGCGAAAATAAATGGCGACATCATCATTATCGATGATTCCAAGGGCGACAAGACGATCATTTCCGAATAACCGGAGTCGAGGAACGAACATGCTGTGTTTACCAAAAAGATCGCGAGCCCGGATGCATCCGGGCTCTTTGCTGTTGATATCGCTCGTTGCCCTGGGGCTCACCTCTTGTGCGAAGATCGATCCCCGTAATGTGGATGTCGACCTCCCCGCGGATACCCCGGTGATCACCGAGACCAATTTTGATCAGCCCCTGGCCGACCTTGGTAAAATGACCCAGGTGTACGGCAAACGGGTGTTTATCCAGGGCAAGGACATTGTCGACTTCACCGGGCTTTCACAATATTCAAGCGGCGAGATCCCCCACGACATCACTGAGATGAGCAAGAGTGCGCTCAACTCCATCGGCGGCAATGTCGTCTATATCCCCTACAGCCCGGTCTTCATCAACAATCAGATGGTCACCGGCTACTCCAATTTCCAGGGGAAATACATCCCGGACATCGTCCTCTCCGGCGGCATCACCGAATTCGATCGCGGACTTGAGACCCGGGGGAGCAACACCGATTTCGGAGTCACAACCAAACCTTTCAATGTTAATCAGTCCTGGGTCCCCGGCGATACGATCTCGGTCGACTACAATCAGGAAGACCAGAACAGCGTCGCCCGGATCACCCTGGATTTTAATCTGCTCGATTTCCGGACAATGTCCGGCGTTGCCCGGATGCAAACCGTCAACTCGATCAATGTCTACAAGGCCATGGCGGACAAAGAGCTCGGCTTCACTATTTTTGGCCCGAGCTTTGGCCTCAAGGGCACCGTCAAGAAAGTGCAGGGACGGCATGCGGCCATTCGTCTCCTGGTCCAAACCAGCATCCTGCAGATCGTCGGCAAATATCTCTACCTGCCGTACTGGAAACTGATTCCGAACATGAAGCCCGATCAGGTAGTCCTGGATAAAATCCGGCAAGACTTCAGAAACCTGAGCCAGAACGACAAGGTTGGCGAGATGCAGACCTGCCTCTACCTCAAGGGCTACAATGTGCCGGTCACCGGCCGCCTGGACAACCAAACCCAGGCGGCGCTGACCAAATTCAAACCTGGGTACAAATCGGCTCAGGGCGCAAGCGACACCGAGCTCTATATTGAGCTGTGGAGTTCGCTGGGTGACAACCTGGGCCAGGTCGCCGATCGCCGCGAGATGCTGGCCAGGGCCATCAATGGATCCAGTCCTCCGGTGGAGAGAGTAGCGGCCGCGCCGGCAAAGCCTGCACCGGCGAAAGCTGTCGATAAGCCCGCCGCCGGCAAGGTCGCCACGCAGAAACCTGAGACCAAACCCGCGCCCAAGCCCGCACCGGTTGAGAAAACAAGCACCGGTCCCGCGGCTGTCGCCAAGACAAACAAGGAGAAGACGGCTACGGACACCAATGAATCCACCATAGCCAAGCAGCAGAATCCGCGGGAGGATATCGCGCAGGTGTTGCGGAGTCAGTCGGTTACGGGTAATAAAACTTCAGCGGAGGCTCTGATCAATGAAAGGCGCATGGCCGAATAATTTTGGCAAGGGCGTGGTGCTCGGAGCCTTAGCCACGGTGCTGATCGCTCTCTTGATGGGTGCGGTCCAAAATGATGGCCCCACCTTGACCGTACCGGTGCTCAACCAGCGCGAGGACAGTGCGGTCCCGCTCTCCAGCACGGGCCGCTACCAGATCGTCACCTGGGGGTCGGGCGGCGGCTACGGGGCCTTTATCCTCGATACCTCAACCGGTATAACCAAGGCGGTCTACAGTTCGAACAAAGGGCCTGGTGGCAAAAGCGTCAACCATCTTGGCAAGCCCTTTCACCAGATGTAAAAAAAATGAATCGCAGTGTAACGAGCACCCAAAGGAGTCGGGTATGAAATGGTGGAACAGATTAAGGCCGGTAGCGGCAGAGTTAGTCATCCTGGCGCTGGTGTTCGCCGCCGTGCTGGCAGCCAACATTGGCCACGCCGCCACTGGAGCGGTTGGCCCCCAGGGGTACGGTTTGAAAATTTTTCGAGTTGAATCAGCTCTCTATCCCTTTGTCCATGTCTACATGCGCACCTTTGACCAGGAGATGAATCCCTTGGTCAACCTTAATGTGCTCAATATCGGCGTGATGGTCGAAGGCCGGGCTTACGATCCCCGAAAAAAGCAGTACCATATCCAACCCCTTCGTGGCCGGGAGGAAGCGACCCGTTCCATCCTGGTGCTCGATACCAACAAGCTGCTGAAAGGCCCTGATTTCGAGGCCATGGTTCGAGCAGCGGCCCGATTCATTGACGCCAAGCGGGCCCAGGATCAAGTGGCGATTCTCGCCCTGGATAACAGCGGCGAGGGGTATACTGTCCTCTCCAATTTCGATCGCGAGCCCGGCATCCTCGGCCGCCGACTCGCTGACCTCCAGCCACGCAGCGACAAGACCCGCCTCTACGACGGTGTAGCCGCCGCCATGCAGATGGCCAGCTCTTCGGTGGGGGGCGATTCTTCCAGTGATGTCGAGTACATTGTTTCCACCTCGATTGTCGTGCTCAGCAGCGGCCGAGACGACGACAGCGCCATCAACCGTTCCGATCTGATGACCCGGATCTCCAGCCTGAAAATTCCGACGCCGATCTATTCCCTCGGCTTCACCGGACCAGAAGCCAAAGAACAGCGCAATCTGCAGGCGCTGTCCAAAAATTCCTTTGGCAAACACTATCCCATCGGCGGGGCTTACGACACCATCACCCGCAGTATTGAGGATATTCAAAACATCATGCAGAGCGATTACGTGCTCACCTTCCGTGCCTATATCCCCGTGGACGGCGCACGGCA
>JBBQCO010000046.1:0-22632 GCA_038318785.1 Desulfobulbales bacterium
AAGGGTTCGGCTGTTCGCCGATTAAAGTGGTACGTGAGCTGGGTTTAAAACGTCGTGAGACAGTTTGGTCCTTATCTGTTGCGGGCGCAGGATATTTGAGGAGATCTTTCCCTAGTACGAGAGGACCGGGATGGACGAACCAATGGTGTTCCAGTTGTTCTGCCAAGGGCATGGCTGGGTAGCTAAGTTCGGCAGGGATAACCGCTGAAAGCATCTAAGCGGGAAACCCACTCCAAGATAAGATATCCCGTACCGTAAGGTACCTGAAGGCTCGTTGGAGACTACAACGTTGATAGGTCGGGTGTGGAAGTGCAGTAATGCATGGAGCTTACCGATACTAATTAGCCGTGAGGCTTAACCATATCCTTTTTTAAATGAAGTTTACCCTGCTATTTCAATTGTCACAGTTTTAAATATACGTGTGACAGAATTCATTCTGTCCTCGGCTGACTAAAATTTTTCGGTGGCCATAGCGAAGAGGCCCCACCCGTTCCCATTCCGAACACGGAAGTTAAGCTCTTCAGCGCCGATGGTACTGCATGGGAGACTATGTGGGAGAGTAGGTCGCCGCCGATTCTTTTCCTAAAAGCCTTATGACTCAGCTCCGCTGAGACATAAGGCTTTTTTTTGTGGTCAAAGAAGTGGAGTCACTTCTGCCTAATCAAGAGGATCAAATTGATCTTGCGTAGCATAACACATCGGGCATACCCATTGCTCAGGAAGTTCATCGAAGAGTGTAGCCGGCGGGATCGCATTCATGGGATCGCCGGTCGTGGGATCATAAATATACCCACAGTTAGCACAGATATGTCGTCCGCTTGATGTTTCCATAGTTCAAACCGCGAAATATTTAGCTTGGGGGTGATGGGCAACAATAGCCGAGGTCGTTTGTTCCGGAACCATTTGCATGTTTTCGGTCAACGAAATCCCGATTGCTTCAGGTTTGAGGAAGGCGAACAAGGGTTCATGCGCCTCCAGATCAGGACAGGACGGGTAGCCGAAACCATAGCGGGAGCCCTGGTAATCCTGGGTCACGGTTCCGTAAAGATCTTGTGGCTGCTTACCATCAATCCCCAATTCCCGGCGCATTACTCCATGCCAGTATTCGGCCAGAGCATCGGTCAGTTCCACACTGAATCCATGGAGCATAAGATAATCATGATAGGCGTTGGCTTGATACAAGCGTGCCGACTCTTCGCCCATGCGCCCCCCAATGGTGACGATAAAAAATCCGGCAATATCCCCGCCATCCGGGACTGATTTAAAGTAATCGGCGATACAAAGAAACGGCTGTTCTGCCTGCCGGGGGAAAGAAAAGCAATATTCAGTGCTGTCCGCTTCCACAATGACAGCATCCCCCTTTGAATGACAGGGAAAATAACCGTAGCTCACCTTTGGTTGGATCCAACCCTCGGCAAGTGCTGTTTGCATCAATTCCTCATACAGCGGATGGACAGTCCCTTGGATTAAATCCGCATACTCCCCTGCCCCCATTTTGGCCCGCCTATATCCCCAGCGACCGCGAAAAAGTGCTTGGACATTCATCAAGGGAAACAAAACCGCCGGGTCGATATCCACTACGTACCGTTGCCCTAAAAATGGTGATTTGGGTACAGGGTTGCTCCGGTCAACCTCAGACGCCTTAATGCCTGGTTTCATAGGCTTGATAGCGGTCGCCCCATCATAAGTCGTCGATGTCAATTTCCCTGCCTCAAATTCCTGCACTGCCTTCAACCCGGCAAAAGCATCGGCACAGTAGACCACCGGACCTCCATATCCTGGGACACACGACTCAGCCACAAATTTGGGCGTTAAAGCAGCTCCCCCCAACAAAATCGGAGCAGTGAGCCCGGCGTCGCGATACTGGGTCATGGACTCCTGCATGACAATGGCCGATTTGACCAACAGGCCACTGAGACCAATAAGATCGACTTGATACTCCCTCGCCTTTTCTATAATCGTTCCCGTCGGCACTTTTATGCCAATATTGAACACCTCATAGCCGTTATTGGAGAGAATGATATCGACCAGATTTTTGCCGATGTCGTGCACATCGCCCTGAACCGTAGCTAGAAGAATTTTAGTCGCCGCACCACCCTCGATTTTATCCATGAAGGGTTCCAGGAGGGTAACCGATGCTTTCATAACTTCCGCCGACTGCAAGACAAACGGCAGCAGGATTTCACCCTTGCCGAAAAGCTCACCAACATGGCGCATGGCCGGTACTAGGATATGATTGATGATATCAATCGGCTTAAATCGTTCTCTTAAGATGGCAAGAATATCGTCCAGACTCTCCTTGTCGCCGTCCATCACCTTATGAAACAATTGTTCTTCCGTCTTTTTGACGGCACTTTGCTCCTCGTCGGCCACGAGCTCCTTTTTCCCGCTAAAATGCTCAATAAATCGCAGCAGCGGATCTTTCTCTCCTTCGATCTGCCGATTATAGAGCAAATCAAGGCTGATCTCCCGATCTTCCACCGGTATACGGGCCAGCGGGACAATCTTAGCGGCATCGACAATGGCGGCATCAAGCCCCGCTGCCACCGCCTCGTGGAGGAAAACGGAATTGAGGATGCGCCGGGTCTGGGGTGCTAGTCCAAAGGAAATATTACTCAATCCAAGCACCGTCAGGCACCCCGGCATTTCAATCTTAATGCGGCGGATCGCCTCCAAGGTTTGAATCGCGGCGTCCCGCAGGCTCTCGTCACCAGAACCGACGGTAAAGGTGAGGCAATCAAAAAGCAGGTCCTTGGACCGCAACCCACACTCATCAACGGCGATAGCATGGATGGCCTTAGCCACCCGCATTTTATCGTCGCTGCTCATGGCCATGCCTTTCTCGTCGATGGTCAAGGCAACGACAGCAGCCCCATACTTCTTGGCCGCCCGGCAAATCCGCCGGATGTTGATGCCGCCATCCTCCAGATTGATGGAATTGATGATTGCTCGTCCGGGATATATCCGCAGACAGGCCTCAATGCACTCTGGGGTGGTCGAATCGATCATCAACGGTGCCTTGAGGGAGCTGGCACACAACCGCACCAAGGTGGTCAAATCAGCTTTTTCATCACGACCGGCGTAGGCGACACACAGATCGATGATATGCGCGCCCTTGGCCTCTTGTTCAACAGCGATCTTCAAACAGCTCTCGTAATCATTGGCAAGCAGGAGCTCGCGAAATTTCTTGGAACCGTTGGCATTGGCCCGTTCCCCAATCAGGAGCGGTGGGATCTCCTGTTGCAGTTCAACAGCCTGGTAGAGGCTCGACACCGAAGGCTTCATGCGATCACCTCCCGCACCGCCGGCTTGACTCCAGCCAGGCTCCGCACCAGCTGCCGGGTGTGGGCCGGGGTTGTGCCGCAACAGCCGCCGACCACGCTGACCCCGTAGTCGGTGACAAAGCGCCTCATCTCACGCCCGTACGTCTCCGGGTCCATGGGATAGCAGGTCTTGCCGTCGACGACCTCGGGCAACCCCTGGTTGGGTACGCAGGAAATACGCCCAGGCCAGTTGCGGCTGAGGTAGCGAATATGGGATTCCATATCCATGGGTCCAGTGGCGCAGTTAAGCCCAAAAGAAAAAATGGGGAACGGTTCAAAGGTGACAGCGGCGGCGGCAATATCGGTGCCAACCAGCATGGTGCCGGTGCGCTCAATGGTCACCGAGGCCATCACCGGGATGTCCACGCGGAGTAACTCCAGGGTTTCGAAGCAAGTGGTCATGGCGGTCTTGATCTGGAGCAGGTCCTGGCAGGTCTCGATGATGAGGAGATCCACTCCGGCACGAACCAACGCCCGGATCTGTTCTTCATAGGCGCTTGCCAAATCGTCCACCGAGATGTGGCCGAGCGAGGGCAGCTTGGTTCCCGGCCCGATCGAGCCGGCGATGTAGGTGTCGGCCTTGTCGCCGATGGCTGCGCGGGCGCACTCAACTCCGGCACGGTTGATTGCCTCCACCTGATCCTGCAAGCCGTACTCGTCCAGGACGATGCGGTTGGCACCGAACGTATTGGTTTCAATCACCATGGCCCCGGCTTCCACAAACCCGGTATGGAGTTCGATAATCGTATCCGGGGCGGTCAGATTAAGCAGCTCGTTACACCCCTCCTTTCCTTCCCAGGCCGTTGACGGGATATGCATTTCCTGAAGATTGGTTCCGCAGGCGCCGTCAAGGATCAGCACCTCATGGTCGTGTGGTCGCATGGATTGTTTGTCTCGTTTGTCGATAAGGGAACTTTAAAACCGGGGTCGCAGACTGCCTTCATTTTCTCCAAAGAGGGATATGGCCCTGGTGATTGTTTCAGTCCGCCTACTGTAAGGATTATGTTGTGGATTCGCATCAAAATTTTTCAAAAGAGATGGAAGAGCCGGCGCGAACCGATAGGTTACAGCCGACTCATGCGGCAAGGTCTTTCTTGTCAAATCCTTCATTTTTTTCTACAGTAGGCCAGTTTTTTCGATTTCTCGTTTTTCTGACAAGGGCATTGCTATGAACCCATCGATTACCGCGGTAGTGCTTGCCGCCGGCAAGGGCACCCGTATGAAATCGGCACGCGCCAAGGTGCTGCATGAGGTTTTTTTTCAGCCGATGATCTGCCACGTCCTCCTCGCGGTCAACGAGGCGGGGATCGACCGGTGCGCGGTCATTGTCGGCCATCAACGGCACGAAGTTTTGACGATTCTCGACAGCTACCCGATCACGCCGGTTATCCAGGAAGAACAACTCGGGACCGGCCACGCCGTCCTCTGCGCGGAGATGGCCTGCGGCCAAGCGGAGCTAGTGATGATTCTCTGCGGCGACACCCCACTTATCCAAGCATCCACCCTCCGGGCCATGATCGCCGCACATCGGCAGCAGCAGGCACCTCTCACCCTGATGACCACCCTGCTCGACCAGCCCTTTGGTTATGGCCGCATCCTCAGCAATGAGCAAGGCCAAGTTTTGGCCATCGTTGAAGAAAAGGACGCCACCAAGGAGCAGCGCCGTATCCGCGAAATCAATGCTGGCATCTATCTGGTGGATCGGACCTTTCTTTTTGACGCCCTTTGCCGGGTCGGCACGGACAACAGCCAAGGCGAGGTTTACCTGACCGACATCGTCGCCATCGCGAACAGGCAAGGGTTATCTGTCAACACCTTCGTTCACCCTCTGGCCATCGATGTTCTGGGTGTCAACTCGCGCATCGAACTGGCACAGGCGCACGCAACCCTGCAACTCCGCCATAACCGCAATCTGATGCTCGCCGGCGTCACCCTGTATGCACCGGAAACCACCCTGGTAGCTTCGGATTGCACCATCGGCCAAGACACGGTCGTAGAGGGTAATGTCCGGATCAGCGGCGGCTCAACCGTGGGCAGGAAGTGCCACATCGGCAGCGGTTGTGTGCTGCATGACTGCCGGCTTGGCGAAGGGGTGAGCGTCGGAGCCAACAGCGTGCTTGAGCATTGTGCCATTGCAGAAGACGGCACGATACCGCCACTGACCTATCGAAACGGTTGATACCCCAGCCTGTTCACCCTGTAGTACCAGAAATCTGTATCAACAGATGAACGATAGGGTCGGCGCCGGCCACCGAAAACCCAACTCCACCTGCCATTTTGAATGTTTACCGTCCTTCCCTTTTTGGAGCCTTGCGCACAATGACTGATCTTAAAAAAATGTATTCCACCCTTCTTGGTGACTCCTTCCCCATGGAAATGACTCTTTCCTTTGGCGACCAGACGCTTGTTTACCGAAAAAAAACATGGAAGATCCCCACGGCCGACGGCGCCGTCGAAGAACGGGGCCTGCGGTACGGTGAAAACCCGGACCAGGAGGCGGCCCTCTACGAACTGGTAAACGGCAATCTGCTGCTCGGCGACTGCCGCTACATCGAGCCGGGCAACGGCCTGGTCAGCGCCATCACGGTGGAAGATATGCTGCAGGTGGGCAAACATCCGGGAAAAATCAATCTCACCGATGTCGACAACGGCCTCAACATCATCAAGTATCTGATTGACAAACCGGCGGCGGTTATCCTCAAGCATAACAACCCCTGCGGCGCGGCCATCGGTTCCAGCTTGGCCGATGCCTACAACCGCGCCAACCGCTGCGACCGGATTGCCGCTTTTGGGGGGGCCGTGGTCACCAGCCGGCCGCTTGACAAACCAACTGCCGAGTTGATGGCGGAGAATTACCTTGAAGTGGTCTGCGCCCCGGATTTCGAGGAGGGTACCCTGGAAATACTCGCCCGCCGCAAGAACCTGCGGGTGATCCGCATGGCCGGCATCGCTCGCTTGGCTGATTATGAACAGCACCGCTTCGTCGATTTCAAATCACTGATCGACGGCGGCATCATTGTGCAGCAATCGGCGGTCAACTCCATCCGCTCAGCCACAGACCTGAAACCAGCCACCGCCACCTATAAGGGTGTAGCCTATAGCTGCGAACGCCAGCCAACAGCGGGCGAGATCGAGGACATGCTCTTCGGCTGGGCGATTGAGCACGGCGTCACTTCCAACTCGGTTATCTATGTCAAGGACGGCTGTACCACCGCCATCGGTGCCGGTGAACAGGACCGGGTCGGGGTTGCCGAAATCGCGGTGCATAAGGCCTACGCCAAATATGCCGACATCACCTGTTTTGATGCCCACGGACTTCCCTACGTCGATATGGTCGCGGAGATTGAGCGTGGCAAGCGGGATAAGGCCGACAAGGAGGCAATCGACGTCAAAGTGCAGGCGGCTCGGGCCGGACTGCCGGGTTCGGTGATGATCTCCGATGCCTTTTTTCCGTTCCGCGACGCCGCCGATATCGGCATCCGCGAAGGGGTCACCGCTATTCTCCAAGCGGGTGGCTCGATCCGCGATTTCGAATCGATTCAAGCCTGCAACGAGGCCAAGCCACAGGTTGCGATGATGTTTACCGGCCAGCGCTCCTTCAAACATTAAGCCCGCTGGAGATCAACGACCGGGAGTGGCCCTCGAAGCTGCTCCCGGCCTCACACTTCCGCCCAGCCCCCTTTGGCCGCCGAACGCTGGCAGGCCTCACAGACACGAACCGCCGCTACCCCCTCCTCGCCTGGTATCGGGTTGGGTTGCCGACCCCGGAGACATGCGAGCCAATCCCGCACCAACGGTACGATGGTGCTCACCGGTTCGCCGATCTCCAGAGAAACGCGCTGTTGCCCGTAAATCGACTCGCACACATGGTGGACCTGGTCGCCGTGCAACTGTCCCTTGCCACCGATGAATTCAAACCGTCCGGATCGTCCCGACCCAATTTTGGAACAATCCACCGTGCCGATTGCCCCGTTTTTCAACTCCACCAGCGCAATCAGCTGATCTTCCAAACGCGAGCTGTGCAGACAGCGGATCCTTGCCATCACTCGGACGATCTCCTGCCCGGTAATAAACCACAGGGCATCAAAGACATGAATGGCCGAGTGAAAGGTCACCCCGGATCCGGCCAGCGAAGGATCGTCGAGCCAGGCCATCGTGGCCGGTTCGAGACGCTGATTGGCCGTGAAGCTGTACAGCGCTCCGATGCTGGCCAATTGTTCACGCAACATCCTGATTACAAGATTATAGCGCAATGTCTGGCCGATAGTCAGCCCCACCCCCTGCCGGACAAAAAGCTCGTGGATTGTGACCGCCTCCAAGGCGGAAACCGCCATGGGTTTTTCCAACAGCAGGGGTTTGCCGGCCAGGGCACAGGCGGTGGCTACGTCCCTATTCAAAACGGGTGGCAAGGCGGCAATAACGCAGTCGACCTCAGGATCGGCAACCAGGTCGCGCCAATCGGTGTGCCAGCGGCAGAACCACTGTGCAGCCTGTACCTTTCCCTCATCGGAGCGGCGGCTGATTGCAACCAGATCCAAGCCCTCAACATCTTCCACGATATGCCGAGCATACCGGCTGCCGTGCTTACCCGCGCCGATCACACCGACTCTCCACGGGGTCTCTGTTCGATTCATTGGCTTCACTGTGCGCATTGTTCTTGAGGAGATGTTCCCCTAGTGGATTCCGCTCGATTGGTCAAAAAAACTCCAGGTCAAAAAAGAGCGGCGGCCAAGACGACCACCTGAAGTTTCCATTAAAACGGCAGGGGGACAATGGAGATCTTCACGAGGTCTCTTGCAGATTCAGTTCCCTTTCTCGCAAAGGCAGGCCCAATTGTCCGGCAGATTTGACGGATCGAGACCCATCGCAATGGCAAAGGTGAGGAGGGCCTCGACAGAACAGTTGATTGAAGGTGATCGCTTCCCGGAATTCACCTCGTCCAGTTCTAGACGAAGGTAGGCCATTAAGGTCTCAGCGGCGGTCAGTTGGAACTGCTCGTACGGCCAACCTATTTTTTCACTGAAGCGAACAAAACGATACCAGTTGTGATTCGCTCGTCGGATGCCCCGAAACAGCGAAAGATCACGGTTGACCACATCAAGATCACGAAGAATAATTTCCTGATAGCGTGCCAGAGCCGCATCGTGCAGGGGCTTGACTTCCGCCGTCGACAAATGGAGCCGAGGACCGTCTTCATCCTCGCAAAGGTAGTACAGACTACTATGCAGAGCCACCTCGGGAATCTCGCCGGAATGACGGACAAGCAACACCTCCTCTTCCAGGAGAGCATCGCGCTCGCTGGTGCTCACCGCAACTCCTGGCTGTCGTCGCCGTTATCCAACAGATACAACTCACGAACAGTTTTAATCCGATCGGGCAGGCCAACACAGTGGTTTTCGCTCTTCAGATAATGGAGGGGCGGATACACCACCTTACCGGTAATGGCGGCCACCATCTTTTCCAGCCGCTGACGCGCCTGTTCGTCCATATCCTCAAAGCGGCCCATGGTTTTCTCGACCTCGAAGCGGACATGCTGCTCGACCATGCCTCGCAATTGCACGATAGTCGGCGTTGACTCCATGTTTGCCAGCCACTTACCGAACTTCAACCTTTCCTCTGCAATGATCCGTTGCGCCTTGACAGCCTCTTTGTCACGCTCGGACTTATTCATTGCAACGACACTCTGCAAGTCGTCGATATCGTATAGGTAGACGTTGTCTAGGTCGTTGATGGCCGGATCAAGGTCACGGGGCACTGCGATGTCGATAAAAAAGAGTGGCTGATTGCGCCGTTCGCGCATCACAGAACGGACATCTTCTTTATGCAGAATTAAATCGGGCGCCCCGGTTGAACTAATAATAATATCAACATGTTGCAGCTGCCCCAACAACTCTTCCAGGGAAACCGCCCGACCGTTGTAGCAGCGGGCCAGGTTGATTGCTCGCTGCAGGGTACGGTTGGCAACAATGACCTCAGCTACCCCCTGACCGACCAGGTGCTCCGCCGCCAGCTCCGCCATCTCGCCGGCACCAACCAGCATGACCTTTTTCCCGGCAAGATCACCAAAAATTTTCCGGGCCAATTCAACTGCGGCATAACTGATGGAAACCGCATGGGCGCCAATCCGGGTTTCCGTCCGGACCCGCTTAGCCACAGAAAACGCTTTATGGAGCAATTTATTGAGGATAAACCCGCTGCACCCGATTTTGGTGGCATGCCGGTAGGCCTCCTTCAGCTGCCCCAAAATTTGTGCTTCTCCAACAATCATCGAGTCGAGGCTAGCCGCCACCAAAAACAGATGCTCCACCGCCTCGGTGTTGACATACCGGTACACATATTGGTCAAGTTCTGCGGCGGTGATGCTCCTGGCAAACAGCAGTTCCAGCACCCGGCTTTGCGCCCGTTCAACATCCGAGCAGGTAAAGAGAACCTCAACCCGGTTGCAGGTGGACAGCAGGTAGTACTCCCGTAATTCCTCCAATTGCCCCAAAGCCCGCAGCGGTTCCTCGTACCCGGAGGATAAAGCCAGCTTTTCTCTGACAGCCAGCGGCGTCGTCTTGTGATTGACGCCGAGCAAGACGATGGCGTCACGAGACATAGGTATGGACCCCTTCCAGGAGAAAAGAAACACCCCAAAGGGTAAACAAAACAGAGAGAAAGGCTACGATGCTGAGGATAGCCACCCTCCGTCCCCGCCAGCCGACGGTGAAACGTTGATGAACAGCGGCGGCGTATAAAAACCAGGTGACAAGGGACCATGTTTCCTTGGGATCCCAGTGCCAATAGGCCCCCCAAGCCTGTTTAGCCCAAAGCGAGCCGGTGATCAAGCCAAGGGTGAACAGAGGGAAACCCACACTCAGGCAGTGATAATTGAGCTTGTCGAGTGCGTCCAGGGAAGGTAAACGCGAATAAAACAGCCCAAACCGCTTCTTTTTGATTTCACGTTCCTGCAGCAGATACATAATGCCGCCTATACAGGCAAGGGCAAGAAAACCATTGGCGAACAAAGCGATCGAGGCATGGACCGGTAGCCACCAGGATTGCAGGGCCGGAGGCAATGGGACGATACCGCGCGAGGAAAGAGATGCGACCAGCATCAATGTCAGCACGAGAATGCTGACAAAGACACCCAAATTTTTCATTGTATATCGCCAACGGAAGGACAGATAACAGCACCCCAAAGACCAGGCAAAAAACGAGACTGTCTCGTGATGGCTTGTGATGGGGGTATGTCCAGTTTCAACAGCACGGGCAATGATATTGACGGTGTGGAGGAGAAAGGCAACCAGAAAAATAGCTCGCCCGGTTCGACGCAACGCGGACTTCTGGTTCAGAAAAAACACCAGATAGGCTGCGGCGGCTAACAGATACACCAAGACACTGCCCTGAAAGAGCAAAAAACTCATGGATTCTCCTTAAACAATCTCTCCAAATCACGGCCAACCGGTCGACCGAGCACGCTCTCCAGGTGCTGCTGGATCTTCTCCCATCGGCGCTCCCGGAGCCAATCGACTATATCGTCATGGAGGATCTTTTGAAACAGAATCTTTGTCTTCTCCGAGTCGCCCTCTTCTGCCAGAATCTGATCGCGGAGCAGGGCCGCAAGTGCAGTGAGCAGCCCATACTCCTTGCCAAATTCGCGGTCGAGCCGCTCCCTGACCATGGCCGCCACGGCCGGGCTCCTGCCATTAGTGGCAACACTGAGGGTGAGGTCACCCCGGCGGATAGTTGCAGGCACCTGGAAATCGCACCTTTCGGGTGCATCGGCGACATTGATGAGCAACCCGGCGGCCTTTGCGTCAAGGTGGATGACCTGTTGCACCTCAACATTATTGGTGGCGGCAAAAACCAAAAAAGCGCCGTCAAGATCTGATGCGCTGTACATTTGCCGACGCCATTCTATGGCCTGCAAGCCTGCCATCTCAGCCAGCCTAGAGGTGACCACCGGACTGACCACCCGGACACGACCGGATGCCGCAAGAATCCCTCGGACCTTGCGCTCAGCGACCCCACCGCCGCCGATGACCACACAGAGTCGATCGGAAATATTGAGACAAAGAGGATACACAGCGTGCTTCACCGATCTTTATTCTGCCGTTATAGACATACCATCATGGGATCATCCCTCTTCTGCCCTCGAGCAGGAGCCGATTAACCCCGCGGTTGCAATCGGGTGAGGAGAATAATTTTATCCTCATCCAGACTTTTCAGCTTTCGTTGTGAGGCAGAAATGCGATATTCCTTCTCGGCCATCTTCAAGAACGGCGCCAGGCTGCGGCGATTACTGTCATGCGCCAGATAAATAACACCGTCCGGCTTGAGTGCCTTGCGGAGCACGTTAAGGAGGGGCTGGAAAAATTCTTCCCGGAAAAGAATCTCCGCACCGACGATGACGTCATACTGCTCCATTTCCGGAGGATTGAGCCAATCCAACATGGCAAAACGCACAGTGTCCAATTTGCTGGCCGCCGCATTGATCCGTTCAAAATCAAGTATCATTTCCTCATAATCGGTCAAGGTAACCGAAAAACCGGCGGCAGCGGCAGTCAATCCCGGAGCGCCCAACCCGGCTCCAAGCTCCAGCAAGGTGGTTCCCTGTTCACGGGGTAGTCCGGCGATAAACTCCGACAGAACAATGGCAGCTTCCCACAATCTGATCCAGAAGGGAAAGGTGGAGACATCCTTCAACGGATCCTTACCTTCAAGTATCTGTTCCAAATCCGTTATCTTGAGCAGTTGCAGTTTATGCTCCCTAATCCTGAGCGGTTCAAATGCCACTGTATAACGATCCTTGATTGTATTGTACAGTGACCGCTCATAGGTCGGCAACGTCTGTGGATCCATCTTGATTTCTCTCTTGAACGAAGGAGATACAGGCTGACGGAGAGCGACAACGGGATAGTCGATAAAATATCGAACTGCACCACACCCCTTCTCTCCATCCAGCCACTCTCGCAATTTTAAAACGCTGGGCCAAGCCTGCATCCAATCTCAACCCGAGGCGAATAAAAAAAAAGAGCGGGTCGATTTTCATCGGCCCGCTCTTGAGATCGGCAAAAACTCTTCAGGCTATCAGCAACCTTCCAGACTTTTCTTAGCCTTCACGGTGACGGTGTCGCCTGCTTTAAAGTCAGCCTTATCACAGGTTATGGTAGCTTTTACACCATCAACACTGTCAACGGTGCATTTGGCGGCAAAGACTGCACCTGCACTCAGCACGAAAGCTGCGGCCATCATTGTGATAACGATTTTTTTCATGGTAGTCTCCTTTATAAAATGGGTTGTACAAACCAAACGCATTGCCTCTTTCCAGTGCCACAATTTAAGAAATACCGCTCAGATTGTCAACAGCAATCCATCAGGAAAGACAGTAGGGTCGGTGAATCAAAGCACTGATTCAATATCTCTTTCGAGGAGCCCACGAGAAACGAATCCAGGATATTTTTTCACTACCTGACCATCTCTATTGACAAGAAAAGAGGTTGGAATCGCCACCACGTCACCGAAGTTATGGGTTGTTGATCTGTCCGCCATCAAAACCGGATAGTTGATACTGGCCTTTCGTACCAGTTGCGCCACCGCTCCCGAACCGCCTTCATCAACCGACAAGGCGACGACGACAAATCCCTGTTGCTGAAATTGGGCGTGCAATTCTTTCAGCGTAGGGATTTCCTGAAGGCAGGGCGGACACCAAGTTGCAAAAAAGGTGATCAACATGGCTTTCCCCCTATAATTCTCACTGGTGACAACGGAACCGTCAACTGCGGTAGGCAAAGAGAAAGCAGGCATATTGACAGCTCCCTGCGCCTGTGAGGAGAAAATGAGAAGACAACAACCAATGACGAATTTATTTATCGTCTTCATTATCACATTTCATTTATTAAAGTGAATACCTGAAAAGTAATCTGAATCACAGATGGGTAAGCCCCTTCGGTAATCCCGATACCCCCGGATCGAACAAGCCCCATTTCATTGACGAGGACAACCATCTTTCCTACTCCTTCAGGCCTTGATGTCAAGGAGTCCTTGCATCATTTCGTCGGCTGCCTGCAGGGTCTTCAGATTGGCCTTGTAGCCATGCATATTGAGCATCATTTCGGGGAGTTCCTCGCCAAGATCGACGTTCGACAGCTCTACCATCTCCATCCCCTGGCCGGTCTGCTCAGCGACAATCGCGCCCGGAGCATCGACTTGCTCAACAGCCGCCTTGACGCCTTGCGGCACTTGTGCCGACAAAACCACGCGGTCCTTCTTGAAACCCTCGGTGTTCAGATTGGCGACATTATGGGCATTATTCTCGATTTTAGTCGTAAATGCCCTTAACCCGCTTACGGCTGATTGAATTCCGGCAACCATGGCCTTCCTCCTTGCAAAGTAAAAAACAACATCGTTGGTGTAATACTAGCAAGAGGAGCGCCACTTGACAAGCCAAGGCTGTCTTTTTCAGTCCATCAGTTGAGTGGCTTCCTTGAAAACCATTGCACCTTTACCTTGTTCCGGGTAGATAGTTCTGCGTATCTCAAGTAACGTTCAGCATTTACTTTTGAAAAAATCCTCCTCTTTTCTCATACGCTTATGATTTCGCGACTCTACCTTCTCGCCGCTCTTTTCACGCTCATGCTCCCCTTGTCCGGAGCGTTTGCCAACGTCGTCGACCGCAGTGTCGCCATTGTCAACGAAGATACGATCACGCTTTCCGAGGTGAATGAACTCGGCAAATCATTTTTCAAAAAAATAACGGATGAGACTCCCGCTGATCGGTTAAGCGAAACCTTACAGCAGGCTCGGCTCACGGTGATCGACAAACTGATCGACAAAAAACTCCTGGTCCAGGAAGCTAAAAAAATCGGCATTCAGGTGAGCGATCAGGACGTAGAGAACGCGTTGCAGCGGGTTCTCGCCAACAACAAAACGACCATGGAAGAATTCCGCAAGGAGTTGAGCGCCATGGGCATGAGCGAAAAACAATATCGAGAGGAACTGCGGGAGCAGGTACTGAGTTCAAAGCTGATTAACCACGAAGTCCGCACCAAGGTGGTTATCTCGGAGGAAACAATTCTCGACTATTACGACACCCATTTCACCACAAAAGTCGGTGGCAGTGGCTATTACATTCACCAAATCGGCTGTACATGGGGTACTGCAAACCAGAGCGGAACCATACCCACTCAGGCGGAGGCCAAAGACAAAGCCAAAAAGGCGCACAAACTTGCCGTGGCCGGCGACGATTTCAAAGAACTTGCCAAAAAATATTCCGACCTGCCCTCAGCCGCCGAAGGAGGTGACTTGGGAAACTTTCAACAGGACGAAATGGCTCCCTATATGCGCGATGCTGTCAGTAAACTCAAACCCGGGGAGATCAGCTCGATTGTCGAAACCGAAGACGGCTATCATTTTTTTCAACTTGTCTCCAGCCAGGAAGGAAAAATCGTCGCTCATGAACCCTACGAGTCGGTCAAGGAACAGATCCGCGAAAAGTTATCCCAGCAGGCCATGGAACTCCGCTTCAAGGACTTATTAAAATCTATCCGCGAAAAAGCCTACATCAAAATTCTCTAATACTATTCCGGATTAGATTTGCCAAATAAGCAACCGCATCCGTTCCTCTGTCCGGAACATCCCCTTCATTTAACTCAGCTCTTGATATGAGGGCGCCGAACATTGATTTAAAAGTATGAAAAACGAGGAGCCCCTTTCGTCCCCCTTTTCCGAACAGCAACGCGTCGGCGAGCAACTGAAGCAGTTGCGCCAGGATAAATCGTTGACTCTGGACGAGGTAGCAGTCAGCACGAAGATTTCGCAATCTAATCTCCGTGCCATTGAATCAATGGCGTACGACAAACTCCCCGCCGACACCTTTACCAGAGGACAGATAATCTTGTATGGCTCGTTTTTGGGCATGGATGGCCGCTTGGCCGCCGACCAGTTTTTCACTGAACGAGACGGGGGAAAAAAGCCCTTCATCTCCTCTTTACAAAAGAGCCTGAACCATCAATCACTCACACCAAAAAAACTGGCTGAGCCAACTCATGTTTCCTCGGCCATCATAGCTGGCATTCTCTTGCTGCTCATTGTCTTTTCCTTCACCGGGTTTTGCCTCTATTTCTCCTGGAATCCCTTTGCGTTCCTCACCGGTAAAACCTTCAATCTCACCTCTTCCCCAAACAACATCTTTCATCCGGCAGATCCGGCCACCAGCAATGGCAGCGCCCACAAGCAATTGAAATTGAGCGCACTTTTCAAAAAGGACAGTCGCGTTCTCATCTCACTGGACAATAAACAATCCTTCGAGCAGCAATATACCCTGGGAACAAGCACGCATTGGGAGGCGGAAAAGCAGCTCCAACTCGAATTCTTTCAGCCTGACAGCGCTGAGTTGCACCTTAACGGGTCCCCCTTCCCTTTCCCGGATGGTGCGACTGGTCATTACAAACTCCGCATCCCCCCCCATGCTCCATCCGCTCCATGAGCCTCCGCAGCACCAATGGGATTGTTTTAAAAATATCCGGACACGGTGAAGCAGACAAACTGGTGACCTTCTACTGTCCCGACCTTGGAAGAGTGACCGGCATCGCCAAAGGGGCAAAAAAAAGCAACCGACGCTTTGTCAATAAGCTCGAAGAATTCTCCCACCTGCACATTTTTTATCGGCCGCCGAGAGAATCGTCAGGATTATTCTTGCTCAGTGAAGCGGATTTACTCGCCTCGCATCTATCGCTCCGAACGGATTTCCAGAGATATGTCGCCGCCATGTACCTTTGTGAACTGATCTTACGGTTCACCCGCGACAATGACCCCGATCCGCGCCTCTACGCCTTGCTGAAATGGGCTCTCTCCGCCCTGGAAAATAAAAAGGCACCGCAAAAAATCGTTACCCTCGCGCATCTGCATCTCCTCGATACCGCTGGGTATCGGCCGGAATTCAGCCGATGCCACTCTTGTCGTCAGATTGTCGAATCCGGTCGCACCTACATGTTCCTGCCGGAAACAGGTGCCCTCCTGTGCAGCAGTTGTTGCCCCAGGCAGGAAGGCCGCCGTTCTCCCTGTTTATCGGTGCAAACACTTCGTCTCCTTGCCAATGCGCAACTCTTTGACCTCGACCGGCTTCATCGATTACAATTTACGCAGCAGTCGCTCTCTGAGGCGATGGACGCCTTGCATTATTTTACTCTTCACCTTTTGCAACAGGATGTGCATTCGTGGAAAATCCTCCGTTCCCTTGTTGCCGGCCACAATCGATCACGAATCCCCCGGTCCATTATCAAAGGCAACCTTCCTCTGGCTTGACCTAAGACGATCAACCGCACTTGGTTCTTCTCCACACTATTCTCACTGTTATTATCAACAATTAGAAGAGATGACTCTTGACTGTCCATGGGTTTTCATTTATTCATCGCACAGTCTGCTGCCGCGCCCCTCTTGGCGCGTCCGCCATATGTCCAGGGATTGGAAGAAAAACTGGCTCGCCTGTGCCTTACTCTGCTTTTGCTTCCAGCGTCCCATTACCATTCTTGGTTTTCGCCTTGTTCATGCTCTTGAAAATGTTAATTTTTCATCCTCGGCAAGGAGCGGTTTGGGTCAATTCCAACAACCGATCCTCTTTTATTTTTTTTAACCCCACTCACACGCTATGAACCGTTCCGGCCTTATCATCACCTTTATTATGGGATGCCTTGCTGTACTTCTCTGGGGAGTGGTCAATGCACCCAACATGGAACCGTCCTGGCCCTCCAAAATCCAGGGCTTCTCCTTTTCGCCTTTCCGGGGAGGACAATCTCCCAGCAAACAGATCTATCCTACCGTTGAAGAGATCGACCGGGATCTGGCGTCATTGGCAGGCGATGTCCATGCGGTCAGGGCCTATACCGTTGAGGACACCCTGGCCGAGATCCCCCGGCTTGCTGCGGCACGGGGACTCAACGTCGTGCTCGGTGCCTGGATCACCCGAGACAACGAAGCAAACGAGGAGCAGATAGCCAAGCTTATCAAGATTTACCAGGAGAACCACCGCAACATCATTCGGGTGCTGGTTGGCAACGAGGTCTTGCTCCGTACTGACCAAACCGTGGACCAGATGATCAAGTACATCGACGCCACCAAAAAATCCATCGTCGCACCGGTGAGCACAGCGGAACCCTGGCACGTCTGGCTGCAGAATCCCAAACTGGTTGAGCATGTCGATTTTATTGCTGTCCACTTTTTGCCCTACTGGGAAGGAATTCCCGTTGACGAGGCGGTCGACTACTGTGTGATGCGCTATAACGAACTGAAACAGGCCTATCCCGGGAAAGAGATTGTCATCACCGAGGTGGGGTGGCCCAGCGGTGGCCGGATAAGACAAAAGGCCGTCGCCAGCCCAACCAACCAAGCCAAGTTTCTCCGCCGTTTTCTTGATGTAGCGGAAAAAAACAACTACACCTATTACATCATGGAGGCCTTCGACCAGATCTGGAAAAAAGAACTGGAAGGGGAAGCAGGCAGTCTCTGGGGTGTCTACAACGATCAGCGGCAACCGAAATTCGAGTTCACCCAGCCGGTCATCCGTATTCCCCATTGGCGTGGACTGGCAGCCCTCAGCATTGCCCTGGCCGTTGTGATTCTGCTCTTGCTGTTCCGAGACAGCAAAGGCTTGCAGGATCGTGGCCGCGGCTTCTTAGCGCTCGTCGCCTACGCCATCACTACCTTTGCGGTCTGGGTGGTCTATGATTTCCAGCACCAGTACATGACGACTTCCACCCTGGTGGTCGGCATTGTCCTACTGTTCGCGGCGACCGGCGCTATTTTGGTTATTCTAGCCGAGGCCCATGAATGGGCCGAATCCATGTGGATCCGCAAATGGCGGCGCTTGCCGCAGCCGGTCACAACGGAGACCATTGCCGACGACGATCTGCCCATGGTTTCGGTCCATGTCCCTGCGTACAACGAACCGCCGGATATGATGATTCAGACGATCAGCGCCTTGGCCGCTCTGGATTATCCACGGTTCGAGGTCTTGGTCATCGACAACAACACCAAGGATCCGGCGGTCTGGGAACCGGTGGCTGCCTACTGTCAAACCCTGGGACCACGCTTTCGCTTCTTTCATGTCGATCCGCTCGCCGGCTTCAAGGCCGGTGCCCTCAACTACGCCCTCCGGGAAACAGCTTCTGAGGCACAAGTAGTTGCGGTTATTGATAGTGATTACATTGTTGATCCTGACTGGCTCCGGGCCCTGGTCCCTCAATTTGCCGACGAAAACATGGCGATCGTCCAGGCGCCCCAGGATTACCGGGATGGCGACGAAAACACTTTCAAGGCCATGTGTTTGGCCGAATACCGCGGTTTCTTTCAGATCGGCATGGTAACCCGTAACGAACGCAACGCCATTATTCAGCACGGCACCATGACCATGGTTCGGCGCAAGGTGCTCGATGAGGTTGGCGGCTGGGCGGAATGGTGCATCACCGAGGATGCTGAACTGGGCTTGCGGATCTTCGAACAGGGCTATGCGGCCAGTTACACCCCCTACAGCTTTGGCAAGGGATTGATGCCCGACACCTTTCTGGACTACAAAAAACAGCGATTTCGCTGGGCCTACGGCTCCGTGCTCATCCTCCGGCATCACATGATGGCCATGCTCGGCCTGAAACCGACCAAACTCACCCGGGGCCAGCGATACCATTTCCTTGCCGGCTGGTTGCCCTGGTTTGCCGACGGCATCAATATGCTGTTCAACATCCTGGCCCTGGGCTGGTCATGGGGCATGATCCTTTTTTCCGATTACCTGTCACCGCCCCATATTGTATTTGCCTCTTTGCCCGTTGCCCTGTTTTTTTTCAAGAGCCTGAAAATGTTTTTCCTGTACCGCTCCAGGGTGAGTGCGTCCCGGCGGCAGAGTCTGGCGGCCGGTCTTGCAGGCTTGGCCCTCTCCCACACTATTGCCCGGGCCATGCTCACCGGGTTCATCACCCAGCGCATCGGCTTTTTCCGGACACCGAAAAATGCCCAAGCCAACGCCTTTTTCAAGGCGCTGGGCGATGCCCGCGAGGAGTTGCTGTTCGTGGTGGCCCTTGTCCTGGCGATTGTCGGCGTATTACTGCGGAAAGACGGAGACATGCTTGATATCCACATCTGGGCGGCGGTGCTGGCGATTCAAGCCATTCCCTATAGCGCCTCAGTGGTGGTTTCGCTGATCAGTGGCCTACCCAAGCTGCCGGCCAAACTGGTCGGCGTCATGGCTCCGCTGCGGGGGATGAGTGAGGATTAATTAAGAGGACCGGATCAGCTCGAGCAATTCCTCGGCGCTGATCCGGGTACTCACATCGGCGCCTTCAAGCAGGGAGTTGGCAAGATCTCGTTTCTCTTGATGAAGTCGAACGATCTTTTCTTCGATCGTATTGGCGGTGACCAGCCGATAGACGGTGACCGGCCGTTTCTGGCCGATGCGATGGGCCCGGTCGGCGGCCTGGTCCTCAACTGCGGGATTCCACCAGGGGTCCATGTGGAGGACATAATCGGCGGCAGTCAGATTCAACCCCAAACCGCCCGCCTTCAAACTGATCAGGAACAACTCCCCTTCCCCCGCCTGAAAACTTTCCACCTGCTGCTGCCGCTCCTTCGTTGGAGTCGTGCCATCCAGGTATTTATAAGAGATCCCCCGTTCATCGAGGAAGGCCCGAATCAAGGCCAGATGACCGGTGAATTGGCTGAACACTAAAGCCTTGTGCCCACCTCCCAGCAACTCATCGACCGTCTCGGCAAAAACCTGGAGCTTAGTTGAGGCAATATCAACCTGGTCGTTTATCAGCTTGGGATTGCAGCAGGCCCGCCGCAAACGCATGATCTCCGCCAATATCCGCAGGTGCCGTCCCGTTTTTTCACTACTGCCCTCGATGTTCTCGATAGCCTGTTGCCTGAGAGCCTCGTAGAACTGCCTTTCTTCCGGATGCATTTCGACCCGTAGGGTTATCTCCGTCCGCGGCGGCAATTCTTCCAGGACCTGCGATTTGATCCGCCGCAACATGAAGGGGCGAATAAGCTTTTTCAGTGTTCTCCTCGCCTCCCGGTCATGATATTTCTCGATGGGGATACCAAATCTCCGGTTAAACTGCTTGTAGGTCCCCAAGAGTCCGGGGTTGATAAAACCAAAAAGATTCCACAATTCACCCAAATGATTTTCAATGGGTGTACCGGTGGTGACCAGGCGAAACCTCCCATCCAAGCGCATCGCGGCCTTTGATCTCTTGGTGGCCGCATTTTTAATCGCCTGCGCCTCGTCCAATACAATCGACTGCCATTTAACCTGGGCCAACAGATCAATTTCCTGCTGCAACAAGGTGTAACTGGTGACCAGCAAATCAAACTTTCCCAGGGTTGGGATAATCTCGTCTCGGTTGGTTTCGGAAAACATGAGAAAATTGAGCGTCGGGGCAAAACGATTGACCTCGGCCTCCCAATTCATGCACACCGAAGTAGGGGCAACCACCAAAGACGGCCCCTGATTGGCCAGACTGAGGATCACTGCAATCGACTGCAGGGTCTTGCCCAGCCCCATGTCGTCGGCCAGACAGGCGCCGACTCCGAGATGGGCCAAACGGCTCATCCAGACGAATCCCTCTTTCTGATAGTCGCGTAAGTCGGCCTTCAGTGTCGAAGGGAGCTTGGGGGTCAGCTCCTGGGCATCGGTGATCGCCTGCAACCGCTGCCGCCACCCCTGGTCGGTCTTGGTCTGTGCCTGGTGAGTCAGTTCCTCCAAGGCGATAGCGGCCAGGGGATGAATTTTGACCTCGAGCTCGCTGCCCGGCTGACTGTTACCGTAGAGGATGAGTTCCTCCAGCCGATTACGAAATTCCTGGGTCAAAGCGAGAAACTGACCTTCCCCCATGGGAATGAAACGGCTCCTGGTTTCCCGTACCTTGTCCAGCAAGGTCTTGAGTTCCATGACCTCGTCCTGATCGATCTGCAGTTGCCCCGTGAGCGAGAACCAATCCTGCTGACTGGTACGAATGTTCAGATTCAACTGGTTGACTCCGGCCTGCCGGCGAACAGCCAGCTTCTCCCCTTCCGGCCATTCCAAGATCACCCGCTCTTTGATCTCCTCGATCTCAAGGAGCACCTGCAGGCATTCTTCAGGGTCGACCAGATGCCACTCCCGCTTGTTCTCCTGCTCAAAATCAATGGCCAGGTCGAGCATAGGACAGCCCTCTTCGATTTCCCGCGCCTTCTCCTCCTCCAGCCGCAAGTTCCGTTTCGTCCGCAACCGCCTGCCGTCAATCTCGGCGATGATATTGGCAACTCCGACGCCGGGTTTCTGATACGGTCCACCATGGGTGAAGGGCCGGACAAAAAACTCGATGCGAAAGCCGCTGCCATAGGGGATGATGTGGATATGAATGGTCGGGTCGCTCTCCACCATTTCGGCGGTTACACCCTGCCCAGGCACCTCGATGGCCGAATGGACGGTCATGAAAGAGGCAATGTTGCCAATAGCGTCCAGCAACTGGCGGCTGGCGGCTAGCGGGACAAGCAGCCCTTCCCTTCCGGTTATCTCAGCAACCTTCCGATGTTCCTCGCCGATACGGATGACACGATAACGGGTGGGCGTTTCCACGCAGACGGCTACGGTTCCATAGCCGATATCCTGGGAAAAATGAATAAAGAGCGATTCGTCCTTGCGTTCGACCACAAGCTCAGGTTCCCCGGCAACGACCTCGACCGGCGTCTGAGGTGATCGCTTGAGAAAAACCAGGGGATGCCCGATAAGGGCGGGAAGTGCCTTTTCCGGATTAAAAACATAGCCGCCGTTCTTGCCCCCGCTTTCCTCTGCCTGATACAGTCCTCCGCAAATCAACCGGTCCTGACTGGTCAGATAGTCGATCTCCCGATCGAGAAGCAGCCGTTGATAGGCGATGCTCCGTCCCTTGGTCCAACTGCCGGTGGCCGACCTTTTCTGTTCTCTGGGGGTCAGTTCCAGCGAGCCGTTGGCGTATTCAACCAGCCAACAGAGGCGCGTCAATCGTTCCGGTTCCCGAATCTTGCTGGTGAAATCGATCAACTCCTGCAGGCTCTGCTTCCAGGGGGCGTTCGGAGCGATAATATGGGTCAGGTAGCGACATTTCAGTTGAATAGCCAAATCCTGGGCCGCCTGCTTCATCGCTCTGTGGTCGCTGTCAAGAGCGGCAAGCAACTCCGCCGACTCCATGGCGACCCAGAGAAAACCGTTATTGCGAGCCTGCTCGTGCAGGTGAAACAACATTGCTTGAAAATTAGGCGGCACTTCCACACCCATCCAATGGAGTGAAAGCATAGCCACCAGGGAAGTCAGACACCG
>JBBQCO010000047.1:0-22049 GCA_038318785.1 Desulfobulbales bacterium
GGGGGGCGACTCACCCACTTTTAGAGGCTGCGGCGCTTCACACGTTTCAATCCACGCCCCCGCGCGGGGGGCGACCGCTGATCCATAACCATGGGTGTTGAATCAGCTTTTCCTACACGTTCCGCGAACTCCCTTGGCGGAACCAATCACAGACCTCCTTTTCTCGTCTCTATTTCTCGCAAAACCTGCTCCAGCAACCATCGCGATCCTCCCGGCATTTCATGGTTATGAGCGGTTCGCGGACCAGTCTACACAATAAGCGGGCCTTCCTGATCCACACTTTCCTTGGCACCGACATGCTCCACCCGGTTGCGCCATTGAGCCCCGAGAAAATAGAACCGGAGACTGTCGGCATCCAGGTCAATCTCGTCGATCAACAACTGGCGAATCCTGGTCCACTGGGCCGGATCAACGATGCATTCAAACACCGAGAACTGCACCCGTTGGCCAAAATTGCGACACACCTTGGCCACCCGTCTGAGCCGCTTCGCGCCGCCGGGTTCGCTTGTGCGCACATCGTAACTCACCAACACCATCATGGCGGCATCTCCTTTATTTCCAGATGACCGGTGGATAGCCATCGAGTTCGCCCCGAAGATAGCGGGCGAACAGCAGTGCCTGGGTATGAAAAAACAACCCCAGCGACATTTTTTCCTCCAAGAAAGGATGCATCATTTCTTCCTGCTTCCGTTTTTGATAGGTCACCAGCAGGGTTTTACGGGCCGCATCGGTCATCCGCACCGCGCCGCCATCGCTGATGGTAAAATCTCCCTGCTGCAACTGGCCGAGATTCACCAGTGAAAGCGCCAAACGATCCGCCAGGGGCCGAAACTCTTCCATCAAATCCAGGGCCAAACCCGCCCGCCCCGGCCGGTCGCGGTGGAGATAGCCCACCGCCGGATCAAGCCCCACGGATTCAAGTGCTGCCCGGATATCGTGCATCACCAGAGTATAGAGGAAAGAAAGCAGACAGTTGATACGGTCGAGCGGCGGCCTGCGGCTGCGTTGCTGCATGAAAAAATAATCCTTGCCGCGAACGATGAGGTGATCGAAGGCACTGAAATAGACGCGGGCGGCATCGCCCTCCACCCCGCGCACCTCATCCAGACTCAGATTGCCCTGCAGTCGCCGGAGCGCCGCCGCCAGCCGATCCACTGCCTCATCCAAAACCGGCCCATCGATTTTATCGCTATGATCGCGCAATCCCCGAAGGAGCACGGTCCGGCAATTGGCAACCTTGCCGATCACACAAGAGGTCGCCACCCCGGCGGAAAAAACCAAATCATCGGCCCGACGGTACTGTTCGCGGCGCAACAGCACATTGCCCGATACCGGCCCCTGAACCCGTGCCAGGAATCGGCCATACTCGGTAAGAAAACTCAGGCTCACGTTCCGCTCCCCGCAAAATCCCATGAGAAACGGGCTGCACCCAACATTACCAAAACAAACAATGGAATCCAGGGTATGCAGCGGCACCCGCAGGGCTACCTCTCCCTCGATGCGGACCGTGACAGTCTCGCCGTCCTTGGCCAGATAGGCTCCTTGGGTGGTGACAAACAAGGTGTTGAGATGTTTTTTCACAGGTCCACCATTTTGCGAAGATAGAGCCCCACCTTTTTCCGGGTGGCCACCTTGGGCAGGCACAATTCCAGAAACGAACAACTTTCGCAGCGAGGCCCATATTGCGGCGGCGGGGTCTGGTTGGCAGCCAGCAAATCATGAACCCCTTGCGCCGCAGCCATGACCGCAGCCCGCAGAGTCTGGTCAAAGGCCACAAGGGATCGCCGCTTGGCCTGCCCGTAGTACAAAGCGCCTTCCGGGACGGTGCAGCCAAGCATCTCCTCCAGACAAAGGGCCTGGGCGCACAGCTGAACCCGGTCGGAATCGTCTTTTTTGGGACGACCGCGCTTATATTCCACCGGCAGAGGTAGCCAGGAACCGTCCTCCTGGAGATGAAATTCAACAATATCCGCCCGTCCCGTCACTCCAAGGCGTAGGGAACGGATGGGCACATCATACTCCACCCGGAGCCGGCGACGCGATTCCTTGCCTGCGGTGTGGACCCGCTCATGAAGGATGCGGCCCTCGGCGGTCAGCCGGTTTTCCGACCATTGCTGCTCGATGTGGATCAGGGCGCACTGGCGCGGGCAGAACAAAAAGTGCTGCAAAGCCGAGATCATCACCAGATCATCCTCGTCATGCAGTGTCGAAGCAGGTTCTTGTTGGTCCGGTTTTTCCTGGATCGTCTCAGCCATGCATCCTTTCTCCAGCAAATCAGGTTGATTCAACCAGCAAATTGACGACCAGGCGGCTGAGCACCTCCTTCTGAGCCGGGTCGGAGGCCGCAACCAGCAAGGCCAGGGCCACCAGCGCCTTGTTACCAATCCGGACCGCATCGATCAGACCGCTCTCTTGCAGGTAAAGCAGAAAAAGAAAGGAGCCGATCCGCTTGTTGCCGTCGCTGAAGGGATGATCCTTGATAACGAAATAGAGGAGATGGGCCGCCTTTTCCTCGACGCTGGGGTAAAGGTCCTGACCGTCGAAGGTTTGGTGGATCGCCCCGAGGATACCGGCCAAGCTCTCGCCGCGTTCTTGACCGAACAGATTGGTGGCCTCGCCCCTGGCGGCCAGTTCGGACCGCAGGGATTCGATGGCCTGACGGACAATCGCCAGATCGAAGGCCACGCCCGCGTCCTGGTGCTTGACGGCGGGCAGAGAGAGCTGGTCTTCATCATATTGCAGCAACAGGCTCCAGGTCAGGCCATAGCGGCGGGCCAGATCAAGCACCGCCAGCCCGGTATCGTTGACCAATCGATGCTGTTCCAGGGTGCCGGCCAGCAGGTCCAGAACCCCGCGCAGCTCGGCCACGCCTTGTTCCGCCAACCGCCGCTGATTGAGGGCATAGCCGCGCACCAGATAGTCTTTCAACACCGATGTGGCCCAGATGCGAAACTGGGTGCCGCGTTTGGAGTTGACCCGGTAGCCGACGGCAATGATCACATCCAGATTGTAAAAATTGGTTTGATAAATCTTGCCGTCAGCCGCAGTCTGTGCAAATTTTGCACAGACTGCGGACCGGTCCAGTTCTCCTGTTTTGAAAATATTGCCGACATGCTTGGTAACGACGCTGCGTTCCGTTTGAAACAGCACCCCCATCTGCGCCTGGGTCAACCAGACAGTCTCATCCCGGAGTTGGACTTCAAGGTGTGTCCGGCCGTCTTGACTTTGGTAGATGGCGATAGTTCCGTGGCCGGGGGGAAAATCTTGGATTTCAGATTGCAAGGTCATGACCAAGATACTCTTCAAAACCCATTAATTTCTTCAGGAATCAACCCCTCCAAATCTTGGAGTTGATACGAACCATCCGGTTTGACAGTTAATGTCCGATGGACCTTGGCGGAAGAATATTGACCTGCCTTGCTGTTATGCTTCCACCAAATAATTTTTTCCACAGCCATGCTCCCTTCCGGGCGGGCAGATGAGGCATCTCCTTCAAAGAGTTTCGGCAGCATCGTTTTGATTGCTTCGGCATCTTCATTGTTGAACCCAGTCCGTTCAGCCAATTGTGGATTCATACTCCCAAAAGTGAAATAAACAGCACGATCAACCCGATGCTTCATCCCCATGGTGTCCGATCCTCGTTTTGAGCCATCCCCCTCACCGCTGACACTTTTAGTAATCTGAATACTGGTAACACTCACTGGTTCCACACTAAAAGCAGAGTGAATGGTTACCGGACCACGAATAGGGATAGAAACTCCACTTGCGTCCTTTCCTGAAAAGGCAAACAATTGCCCGAATGTCCTCACATCGATCCATTTGGCGCAGGCCATCTGTGCTGTTTTTTCCTGTGGTGTTTTTTTGCCGTCAAGAGCATCTTTACCAAGCACCTTTTCGGCTCGTTCCCTCAAGCTATGAAATCCATCCGTCTTTTTTTCATCCGACTGTACGAAGATGGGAAAACCCGCCGTCTGCAACCGGTCCCGAATTTTACGTTTCAAACAAACATCGGATATCTCGCCAAAACCATCATAGTCGGTCCGTGGCCGATTGCCGTTCAAAGGGTCTCCATTGGGATTGGCATTTTTCACACTGAGGATAATGGCAAAGTCAATTTTGTGGTCAAGACTCATTTGGATTCCTCCGCTTGGGTTGTGGTTTCATCGGTTGTCTCTGGTGTCGTATTACGGTAGCACATTCTTTGGCAGTGATATCCCAGCAGAAATTCTCCTGTTAACGGTTTGTCGACGGTGAACTCCCCATTTTCAAAAGCAGATGCAACAGTATCAAGTTCCTTTTTCCGATTTGTCAAAAAACCTCCTCGTGAACCCTGCAAGCGGTGCATGTAGGGTTGCAGACTCAATTCAATGGTGCGCCAGGTTGAAAAGGGCCTATCCGCAAATCGCTGCATTAACCGGGCAGCATTGGTGGAACGATTTTCACCACCGATCCGCAGAGCCATCTCTTCAATACGTTCGGCAATCGCCAGAAGCCTTCCGTACAAGTAATCTCTGGATTTGCTGCTTTCGTCCAAGTTCATAGAATAATTTCTCCTTTTGGCAGGATTTGGATGTCGTCGATAAAAGCCTCTATACAGAGCACAGCTGATCCCAAGATTGCGCTCCCACTCCCAATGTTCGCAACTGTTACGATTGCTGGCACGTTTGACCGCAAGATGCAAAATGTCCAATGGAAATGGTTGGCCATCGACAATACAGGGCATAATGCGTTCCACGAGGTTTTTGCGTAACGTACTGTTTGTCTTAAGGATGTCACCATACGCCGCATCTGCAATATTGCGCGGAACAGGTGAGCTGATGGGCCAGACAGTTTTTTGTGTTGGTTTTTTACCGGCTTTTTTGTTTGGAATTTCAATCGTATGCCGTTGAAACCAGGAAAATTGAGTATGCCAATCCTCGAGCCTTTGAAAAAATTCACTTTCTAACAGTTCCCGGTAATAGGTAATTCCCATCCTTCCAGGGGTTGCTGAATCCAATCCCATGACCACAATTTGATCGTTGAGTTCAAATTGACTACTATAACCAGCAAGATATTTGTTGAATTGTTGAGCAAAGGACTCACCTAAATCTCGACTGTGATCAATCATTGGCTTATGAAGATCCTCTTCTTCCTCCGCAAGGAGAAGCGGCTTGGACAAATCCCTCATAAGTGTCCATGAATCTTCCAAGGGTGAAGGGATGGGTTTGCCTGAAACAGCCCACGCAACAAAAACTTGGTCACCATTTTTGTGTCCTTGGCGGGATATGAGCCAGCGCAAGGCATTATGAGCCTTTTGAGTTACCTCAAAACTCACCCCAGCGGCTTGTAAACTGTCTGTAAAACGTCCTCGGAAGGTGAATCCAGCCAAGTCATTAGCAGAGAGCAATTTTGCTTTATCTCCCGTATGACGCAATTTAGCTGGATGATTGACCGAAAGTGGTTTTTCACCGCCGATGATATAACAAACACCTGGATTTCCTGCATTTTGAGCATCGTATTCGATCCAGCTTTGATGCAAGCTGCTGTCGTTCCATGTTGTGCTATTCAACTCTCCGATTAGCTCTACCGTCCAACAAACAAGAGCATCACCCGGTTCAACCTCGGCTTTGTCTGGCTGGGTGCGCTTTTCCTTTGGCAACGCGGGTAGAACTTTAAAAATCAGGGGAACAGGGTGCTCTTTATCTTCTTTGTTTGGCCAAAAAGCCAACAACATCTTGTTTTCATCAAGAAAAAGTAGTCCGGCTACGACCAAATCCTCAATTACTTTGCCTTTAGAGATGTAATGGTGCACAGCGGTAGCTTTTCGATGAGCGTGGTTCGAATTGCACCAATCTGCCAGTTGTTTTTCATAGGCGTCAAAAAACGAAGCCTTCTTCCCCCCATAAACAGGATAATCCTTTGCCACATATTGCAATTTATCCGCTAAAGAATGTGGCGGTGGAATTGTCCCCGCCCTTCCTGCTGATTGTTCAGTCGCGGGCAAAACGATCTGAGTTTTTTCCAAAACCGTAGCCCTTTTAAAATACCCGTATTCATCAATAACGATATTAATGTGAGCATTCTGGAACGTATGGCTGATAGGCATCAGCTTTTTATCTTCCGGTAAATCCAGACACACTCCGGCTTCATACGTCTCATACAGTTTAGCTAGCCAGCTCATGGCAGCACCTCTTCCTGATCAACTGGCTTGAGATTACGGGCTATTTCAAACTCCTTGGAGGACATGCCACGAACAAACCGCCGAACCTCGCAGGCTTCCGGACGAGGAAAAGTTAATATTCCCTCATGCATGGTGGCACGCCAAAAACGGCTACATAGTTCATTCTTCCCGGTTTCATCAGGATAATCAAAGCCATGAAACATCAAGCCAAAACTAAGCTCTGGGGTGTTGCCATAAGGGCTGGCCCCCTCGCCGAACTCACAAGGCTCCACATATCCTTGGCAATCCCGTGTGCCGAGAAAAATATCCTGCCGTCCACCTCGTTCAAGAGAACGTTTGGCTATGCTGTAGTGCTTGCCGTCTATTCTATCTTTGGTGAGTTCAGGTCGATGTTCGTTCCATTCAAAATGTGCCGTGACTTGGTATTCAACATCATGAAGAAAGTTGTAAATGGCCAGACTGTTGCCGCCACCCCACACCAGTGGTTTTGTCCCTTTGGTCTGGGTCTGCAAAAGTTGCATGACTCGCACCTTATCCACATGCCAAATAATTGTCGGCTTCCAGTAAATGGACTTGAGAACCCCTTTTATGGCCTCATAGGTTGGAACATGGTAGGAGCATTTTTCACCGCCTGTTTTAGTAACAGGATCGGTAAACAGGGCATATCTGCCCCATAATCGAAAACTGATCTCGTTTTTCACGCAAGCATCTCCTTCTTATCCAAATAATGTCGATAGGGTGCCAACCTCTTCCGTGGATACTCCAAAATCATCGCTGTAATGACGCTCATCAAGACAATAGATGTCCAATTCAGGTTGAATAGGGATTACTGCACTATTTTCCTTCAGTTTTTTCCAGACGTTGGGAAACACATTCACGCTATACTGCTGGGCGCGACTGAGAAGAGCATGATCTTTAGCCGGATCGAAAGCGGCACACAGCTCCGCAATAATTTTTTTCCCCTGCTTATAAGGAACAATCACCGATTGGGTTGGCGCGTCGATGACCTGAAAGATATTTCCTGCCGTCATGAAAGATTGTTTGAGCGGTAAGTCGGTAACCGCAATATTGCCTCGGTTTTCGCTCAACAAATTCAACAGGCTGTCTGTTCTCCCTGCCTGTTTTGCGGTAGCGGGGTAAACCATTTCATCTGCCCGGCTGTAAAAATAATATTCAAAATAGCGTTCCATCACATCAGGCGCCAACAGGTCATTGGAGGCTTCAGAAAATATCCGTAAGGCTTTGTCTCGCCCCTCTTTTATGTCGTTGAGCATCTCTATATTTTCCTGGTCAGGGTTGACCACATGCACTGTTGCATGGGGTCCCCGGCCATTTCTATTACAGCGGCCAGCGGCTTGGGCTATGGAATCGAGCCCTGCCAAAAAGCGGATAACCGAGTTGAAATCAACATCCACACCGGCTTCAATCAACTGCGTACTAATGCACAGCACCGGAATGTTCCAGCGCAGATGGCGCTTAATTTTTTTCAATAAAAGTTTGCGATGAGCAGGGCACAAACTCGTGCTCAGGTGGAATAGACAGCGCTCGTCGATATATTCCTTGCAGGAAAGATAAAGTTGTTGCGCCCACTGCTTGGTGTTAACAATCACCAGACAGTTGCCTTTATTATTGTATTCATCAACAGCGAGAGTGGTTAACTCTGTTTCGGACCAACCTTGCGGACGATACTTGTTACTGATTCTCACCCGTTTGAGTTGTTCGAACCGCTCGGCAACATTATCGATCAATTCACTGTTGGGTGACATTGCCAACTGTCCTTTTTCTCGATTCTTCAAGCGATCAAGAACCGGTTGGGTTGCAGTGCAGAGGATGGCGGTTGTCTGGGTGTGCGCCACCAGAAAGTTCAGAGCATTGCAAAACAGATGAAAACACTTGATGGGCAAAGTTTGAATTTCATCAAAAATCAGTACGGATTTGGCCAGTTGGTGCATCCGTCGTGCTCCCCGTGTTCCCCCGCCGAACAACGTTTCCAAAAATTGCACCATTGTCGTGAATATGATGGGGGCATCCCAATTTTCAGCAACCAGTTTGCTTTGCCAGGTTTGTTTCTCCGGCTCAAGGTTCGAGTGCTGTTCCAGTACCCAACGGAAATCATCCCCTTTCTTTTCTAATATTTTTCGAACATCCGCAGCATTCTGATCGATAATCGAAGTGTAAGGAATTATGTAAATAATATGTTCCAGATTGTGTTTTTGTGCGTGGTGCAGCGCAAAACGGATACTGGCATAGGTTTTACCGCCGCCCGTTGGCACCGTCAGCTTATAAAGCCCTTGGGGGTCATTGGAACGGGACAAACATTCCTGGGAGATTTGGCGTCGGATAATGTCGATGTCATTTCGTATGGCGAGATTTTCAAGATACTGCTCAAGGCGAGTAATCGCTGGCTCCCAAGCAACAGGCTGCATGCTTCTGGCGGCTTTCTTACCGGGGATTTCAAAATCCGCACTGTTAATCCTGTCGGCATCAATCAAGCAGCTGTACAGAAAACGGGTCCAAAGACCGAGCCTGAAAGCACGAATAGTTGGCGAAAACTCTGGGGAATTGAGTTGTTGAACAAAGTCCAGGCAATCTTTAATGCGCTCTGTTGTGGCAAGTGCTACCAGTCTTTTGAGAATTTCACTGTCAGCCCCGAGACATTCCTGCAAATGAGTGCGGTCATCATGTTTAGACATTCGCTCAAGAAAACCGACCTTACCATCCGGCTTTAAACAATCGATGAGTCCACTGTGATGCGATGCCAAGCACAATGCCATTATCTGGCCAGAAAATTTTCCAGCCGGAAAATTACCCGCTTTATATTTCCTGAACCGTTCCCAAATCCATTGAGCACCTGCGCTGGAGTGATCAATTTTCCCTTTCAAAGCCATCGCATCGACATATTCATCATCAACGTCAGGGTTCAGCAGACCTGTCGCTGACTTGATATAGTCTTGAAATTTCAGACTATATTTACCAAAATCGTGCAAGAGCCCTAGGAGTTCCCCCAAATCTGGCACTCCCAGTTTTTGCGCAAACTGTCGTGATAACTGGGCAACTTCCAACAAGTGTTCCCTTACGGACTGGATTTCACCATCGGATTTTCTTCTATGTGCGATGAATTGGTTTTGTGTCATGTACACTTCTCTTTCAAGTAAGCCCTATAACTGGAGGATCAAACAAGCACATCCCAAAGAACTTAGACGAAAAACCTAAACATTGAAACTGGTATAATTGCCCATTATGCCGTAGAAAATTCAATCTATTTCGCCTTTAATTCCATATCTGTCCCACAAAGTCGGCATGGCTTTCACCAAATTGGGTAGGAGGTTATGTAATTGCGATTGTTGCAAGCTCTTTAGGTTTTTTTGGTTCTTGCGGTCAGATGAACAACATCTGGCAAACAGATTTCCCCAAAATTCCTATCAACACCCTCCGGATACAATCATATAAGCAGATTTTCTTGGCCTGTATTTGTTCGGTCTGCCCGGATTGGGCAATCGGGGGGCGGCAGTGACCACCGAAAACACCTTGGTTCGGCAGTCAAAAAGCGTGTCGCTCCATAATCGGCGATGGATGGCAGTGGCATTGCGGTGATCGCCCTCCGGGTTGATGAGCTCACGGATCAGGTCGAAAACCAGGGCCAGCAGCAGATAGGCGATGATGTATCCCATGTTTGTTCCTCCTGTTGAAAAAAGGGATTGGTGTTTCTCTCGCCTCCACGGTACTCTAGGTGGTCGGTCAAATAGCGACCGACCAGGAAAAATATTTTCCGGATCGATTGTTTTTTTCAGAACATTTGTGCAATCCTGATATTTTCCCCGGCGTCGACAAACAACGGGGACGCATGCAAAAGGTTTGTCATCCCCGAATGCGCTTATCGGGGATCCAGTGTTTTTAGATGATGACAAACCGGATTCCGGATTAACGCTTGCCGGAATGACGACTTTTTCGACTTTGGCAGGATGAACAATAAAAAGACCTTTGATTTCCAGTGGTTTCCACCATGGCAAAATACAAACCCCAGCATACACGCTTGCTGTTCATCGACCGGCAACTCCGGGAAAAACGGTTTCCCAACTGTTCAACCCTTGCCGAGGGGTGGGAGGTCAGTATCAGCACTATCCAACGCGACCTCGATTATCTGCGCTACGAGTTGGATGCGCCCCTGGCCTATTCGGCCAAACAGCGCGGCTACTACTACACCGAAGAGCAGTACCAGCTGCCGGCCATCAACATCCGGGAAAGCGATCTGTTTGCCATCTATCTGGCCGACAAGCTGCTGGGGCAGTACGAGGGCACGCCGATCTACGACAGTCTCCGTTCGGTGTTCCGCAAGATCGAGGACAGTCTGCCGGACAAGGTGGCGACCCGGCCGGGCAACGATCAGTCGATGTTCACCGTGCTGCCGCCCTTTGCCACAGTGATTCTGCCCGAGGTGCTGGCCACGGTGTTCGATTGTCTGCGGACCTCGACCCGGCTGGAGATCGAGTATCGCAGTCCCGGCGGCGAGCCCAAATGGCGGCAGGTCGATCCCTATCACGGCGTGCGGTTTGAAGGGGATTGGTATGTGGTCGGCCATTGTCACCTGCGCGGTGCTATCCGCACCTTCAGCCTTGCCCGCATGGTCACGGCGAGGAAGGGGCACGAACGGTTCGCCCTGCCCGCCTCGTTCGATTTCCGCCAACTGTTCGGTAGCCACTTCGGCATTCACTGGGGCGAAGGAGAAGCCGAGGTGCGGATTCGGTTTGCCGCCC
Source organism: Desulfobulbales bacterium (assembly GCA_038318785.1). GTDB lineage: Bacteria > Desulfobacterota > Desulfobulbia > Desulfobulbales > Desulfobulbaceae > Desulfobulbus. The sequence goes on from JBBQCO010000047.1 coordinate 10,915, forward strand.
ACGCCGCTGCCTATGTACGGGAACGGCAATGGCATCCGTCGCAGACCATCCTGGAACAGCCGGACGGCTCGTTGATTCTGACCATGACGGTCAACCATCTGCTGGAGTTGAAACGATGGATTTTGTCCTGGGGCGATGCGGCCCAGGTGCTGGCACCGCTGGAGTTGGTCAACGATCTGCGCGAGACGGCACGGCGGATGGCGGCCTTTTAGAGCGACAGAGTGTTTTTACAGGGCAAGAACCGCCGGGTTGATTTTAGTTGCCCTTCCCGGCCCGGCCTTGCTACCTTAGGGGTTTAAAAAGACGGGGCAGCGATTGTCCCCTACTGCCCTCTAAAAAAATGCACAAGGAAACCCAATGACGACACAGGACAATCAGCGCGTATATCTGGACGATCTGGGAAAGCGATGGCAGAAAAGCGCAGATCAAATTTTGGAGATGGCCATCAAGGGTACGGTGGCGTTATGGATAGATTTCCCTAACGTCTTTTTGCAAAAGATAGGCAAGGTCACCGGCGTAAAAAAGAAAAAACCGCCGGCCCCGCAGCTGCAGGCTCATGCCGAGGTAAAGCCCCAGACAGAGGTGTTGACGCTGATCCAGGGCCGATGCGACCGGATGCTGATTGGTGCCGAGTTCCCCTGCCTCGATGCCGATAACAAGGCGATCATGGTCACTAATTCGGTGGGGGAAGAGTGGGGCGAAACCAGCATGATCGGACTCAAACCCAACTCGCTCTTTGCCCGATTGGACGAAGTGATCCAATTTGAACGCAAACACGGGATCGGTCCGAAAACGGTTGATCTCCAGGAGCAGGGACAACAGGCACCGCCGCAGCCTGCAACGACGCCCGCAAACCCTAAGGACCATCACTGCTTTGCCCTGGAGCTCCATGTGGCCGGCAACTGCTGGAACGCCCTATTTTCCCGAACGGGGACGGAGAATCCGGGCATCAAAAAGGCTGACATCCTGGCATGGCTGAGGGAGCATCATCCCGAGCTTTCCAAGGCGGCGGCCGAGCGGATTGCCCTGGTCGTCACCCCCACCAAAGACAGTAGCCGGTAGGCCAATCAACAGGCGCATCGACCATGAAAGCCCTTCCTCCCATCACCCTTCGGCTCTTTTTTCTGCTCATCCTCCTGCCGACGCTGCTCTTTGCCAAGACCGACATCGACGGCTTCAAAGGCATGCGCTGGGGCAGTAACCTTTCCGATCTGCAACAGACCAAAAAATTGGTCCTGACCAAAGAAGGCGGCAAGAGCGGTGCTTCCCTCTACGCCCTCGAAAACGAGGAGTTGCGCTTTGGCAAGGCGACGCTCACCGGCATTCAGTATTCGTTTGCCAAGGAGAGGCTCAACAACGTCATCCTGCTGTTCAAAGGGGCCAAGAATTTTGCGGCGATGAAAGCAGAGGCTCTGGCCAAGTTCGGCGAAAGCACGAAAATTGAACTGACCGGCGAGGAGATGTACAACTGGGCCGGCCCCATTACCAATAAAGTTCTTTCCTACAACCAAAAAAGCCAAACCGGTTTTTTGTTTCTGAAGCCCAAAAAGATGCCGCCGCCAACCAAAGTTGCGGAGAAACGAAAACCAGCCAATCCGATTGATCTGGAAACAGCTCTGGACAAGGCACCACCGCTCCCCCAGCAAGCGATGGTCGAAACCTTCCCCCCAGAGATACAGGGGTTGATCGACCGCGATCAGGCGTTGACCCAACTGTGCTGGGAAACGACCGGTCCGGCGGCCGATACCGCTTGTGTACAGATGCGCGAAAATATTGAATGGCTTAAAGCCATGGGATTGTGCGTGGTGCCGGGCGCTTCGGGGCCATCGGGGACGGAGGTCGTCTGGCGACGGTGCGGACCGGCGGTTGCGGCAGCACCGCAATCGACAGTTCAAGTGAGCCCGCAGCCAACCCCCCAGGGGACATCGCAGATGCTGCCTGAGGCAGCACCACCACCGGCGATTCCCCAAGCCGCACCCCCAAACGATGCGAGAAACCAGCTGTGTCTACAGATCGGCGAGCTCTTTGCCGCAGCGGCGCAGATGCGAAACAACGGCGTTGAACCGCAGATCGCCGAGGGAGAGTTAATCTGGTACCAGAGCGAACAGTTCCCTGAAATCACCATAGAACGAATCCGGGAAACCGTGGAACTGGTCTATTTCGATCAGTCATATGCGCAAGTATCGGGCGACCAGCTTAATCAGCAGATCAGCAGGAGTTGCGCCAACAGACGCGGCCCCTATGCCCATCCCCTGCCCTGACCCGGATCGTTCGGGAACGGCTGGGTTGACCAGGAGGCTGGGGTGAAGTGATCAGGCGGGCGGCGGATCGATCCTCAAAATCCACAGATCACCGGTAATCCAGGCCTCTCGTTCCTTGCGCAGGAGGGTCGGCTCCAGGGCCAGGACCGTCCAACCCGTGGATGCGGCGATCTGGCGAATATAATCGTGGGAATAGGCGAACCGGCCGGTTGGGAGCAGTTGAAAGCCGTCCGCAACCAGATGCTCCGTGGAAAAGCAAAAGAGTGCCTCCGGCCGGGCGATGGCTTGGGCAGCAGTAAATATTTTGAGCAGATCACCGACATAGATAAAAACATCGGTGGCCAGGAAAAAGTCATAGGTCTCGCCGGTTGCATCGAGGTGATGGCTGATGCTGTCCGGGTGGAGCAGGGTGTAACAACCCTTTTTTGCAGCCTGGGTCAGCATGTTGCGGGAAAGATCGACACCGTCGAGCACCGTGACGACCCCTTTGAAGGAAAGGCCGCTGAGGCCGGTGCCGCAACCGAGATCAAGGCCGTGCTCGTAGGCGGCGCTGCGGGCGGGACTGTGGCACAGGCACTCATAGAGCTTTTGCGGGTTGTCGTAGCCCAGTTCATCCACCAGGCTGTGCTCGAACCCTTCGGCATAGGTATCGAAAAAGTTGCGGACATAGGCATCCGGGGCGTGGTCGAGCGGAGTGCCGAGCAACGAGGCCAACAGGTAGCGGACGGATTCATCCTCGGGGCGCAGTTCCAGAACCTGGGTATAGTGCACCACAGCCTGGTCAACCTCACCGGCACGATGGAACAGATAGGCCAGATTGTTGGCCGCAGCCAGATAATCCGGGGCCATGGCCAGGACGCGCTGGTAGCAGGCGATGGCCTGTTCATCATCGTGCAAATCGCGGTAGCAGCCGCCGAGATTATAGTGGCAGTCGGCTTGGTCCGGATCGGCGGTCAAAATCCGCTGGTAAGTGGCAATGGCCGCAGCCTGGTCGCCGGTTTTTTTCTGGCAGAGGGCAAGATTGAAGAGGGTATCGGCATCCTCGGGCCCGTTGCTTGCAGCCTGGGTAAATTGCTGCAGAGCCTGGACAAAGTCGCCAATGTCAAAATAGACCAGACCGACATTGTAATGAAGAAGGGCTGATTCGGGCAGATAACCGAGCAGCACCAGGTACTGTTCACGGGCATCTTCCAGGCGTCCCTCGGTTTGCGCGGCGCAGGCTTGAGCAAAGGCGTGGCGCAGATCATCACCAGATAAACTCTGTGGGGTGGCGGGGTTTGCCATTCTAGTCCAGGGCGCAGGGAGGAGGAAAAAGGGCAGGGCCGACGAAAAAATGGCCTGTCAGAAGGTGACTGGACCATACTCCTTTTCCAGAAACACCGGTCAAAAAAATAACCGCCGCTGTTTGTGCCAAACCCAACCGGTCCCTGGGCTATAGTTGCCCCGTCCGTTGGCGATCGACTCCCTGGGTGGCCAACACCTCAATTCTCATTTTTTTCCGAACCCGTGTCCGAACCCGTGCCGCTGCCGCAACTCCCCATCCAGTCAATTATTCCCGCGCTCAACAAGGCGCTGGCCGCAGGTTCGGCGGTGCTGGCCGCTCCCCCTGGTTCCGGCAAGACCACCATTGTGCCCTTGGCGCTCCTTGACGAGCCCTGGCTGGCGACCAAAAAAATTCTCATCCTGGAACCCCGGCGACTGGCGGCCAGGGCAGCCGCCGCCCGGATGGCATCGCTTCTCGGGGAAAACGTCGGCCAGACGGTGGGCTACCAGATTCGCTTCGACCGCCGCATTTCCTCGTCCACCCGTATCGAAGTGCTGACCGAGGGGATCTTGACCCGGCGGCTGCAAACCGATGCCAATCTGGCCGATGTTGGCCTGATCATCTTTGACGAGTTCCACGAACGCTCCATCCACGCCGATCTGGCCCTGGCCCTCTGCCTCGATCTCTGCCAACTCAAGGAGGATCTGCACCTGCTGGTGATGTCGGCCACCCTCGACGCCGCCCCTCTGGCACAGCTCCTGGGTGACGCGCCGATCATTACCGGTGAAGGCCGACCCCATGAGGTCCGGATCGACTATCTGGAGAGGGAAGCAAGGGGCCGGATTGGGGCGATCACCGCACGGGGCATCGGTCGGATGCTTCACGAACACCAAGGCGATATCCTTGCCTTTCTCCCCGGTGCCGGCGAAATCAGGGAAGTGCAGCATCTGCTGCGCGACGATCCCACTTGTCGTGACCTGGTGATTGCGCCCCTGTTCGGCGATCTTTCGCAAAAAGAACAGGACCGGGCCATCCTCCCCGATCCGCAGGGACGGCGCCGCATCATCCTGGCCACCTCGATTGCTGAAACCAGCCTGACCATCGAGGGTGTCGGCTGTGTCGTTGACAGCGGCTGGTCACGGCTCCCCTCTTTTGACCCCGGTAACGGGCTGGGCAAATTGACCACAGTCCGGGTTTCCAAGGCAGCAGCCCACCAGCGGGCCGGTCGGGCTGGGCGGCTCGGTCCCGGCACGTGCCTGCGCCTCTGGACCCTGAACGAGCACCACAGCTTCCCCCCCTTCCATCCGCCTGAGATTTTCAATGTCGACCTGGCCAGTCTCGCCCTGGAACTGGCCCTCTGGGGCATCTCCGATCCCAGTGAGCTGCGCTGGCTCGACCCGCCTCGATCAGGTTCGTATCTGCAGGCGCGTGAACTCTTGCAGGCGCTGGGCGCTCTCGATGCGACCGGGCGGATCACAACTACCGGCCGACAACTGGCCACCCTGCCCTTGCATCCACGGCTCGGCCACATGCTGCTCAAGGCGCAAACCATGGGTCAGGCGGCTTTGGCCTGCGATCTCGCCGCGATCCTGTCCGAACGCGATCTACTCCGTCGCAACGGTCCCACAACCACCGCTGACCTGGGAGTACGGCTACAATTGCTCGAACTCTGGCGGCACCAGGGCGATGCCCAGCTCAGCCGGGAAGGCGGAGATCCCGCGCTTTGCCGCCGAATTGACCAGGCCACCCGCCAATGGCGAAAACTCCTCGGAGGTGACAAAGTGCCCCGAGATGTCGCCGCTGTCGGTTCCCTGCTGGTTGCCGCCTATCCCGACCGCATTGCCCGCAGGCGTCCCGGTCAACGGGAACGCTACCAGTTGGCCTCGGGACGCGGGGCCTGTCTCAACCCGGCCGATCTGCTTTCAGCCAGCGAATATCTGGTCGTGCCCCATCTCGATGCCGGTCAGCGGGAAGGACGCATTTTCCTGGCCGAATCCCTGAACATTGACGCACTGCGGCGCCATCATAGCCATCTGCTGACCACCAGCGAGCACGTCTATTGGGACGAGGATACCGCCAAGGTGGTTGCGGTGCGGCGGGTCTGCTTGGGGGAAATTGTGGTTGAGGAAAACACGCTGACCAAGGTTGATCCCGAAGCCGGCCTTGAGGCTTTGCTGACCGGAATCCGGCGTATGGGGATCGCCTGTCTGCCGTGGAACCGGGAAGCGCGCCAATTTCAGGCTCGCATCCACTGTCTGCGTACCTGGCAGCCGGAGGCAGACTGGCCGGATCTCCGGGATGAGAACCTGGAAAACGACCTAGTCTGGCTGGAACCCTATCTGGGCCGCATCTCCAAGGCCGAGCAACTGAGCAAAATCAGCCTGATCGAGATCTTCAACAGCAAGCTGAGCTGGGAGCAACAGCAACAAATGTTGCGGGAGGTGCCTGTTGCCTTGACCGTCCCCAGCGGCTCGAAAATTAAGATCGAATATCGAATCGACGAACCGCCGCTGCTGGCGGTCCGCATACAGGAGATGTTCGGACTGGACAGAACGCCGACGATCTGTGGCGGCAAGGTAAAACTGCTGCTTCACCTCCTTTCACCGGCCCGACGCCCCATCCAGGTGACTTCCGACCTGGCCGGTTTCTGGCTGCGCGGCTACCCGGAAGTCAAAAAGGAACTCAAGGGCCGGTATCCGAAACACTATTGGCCGGACAACCCCTTACTGGCCGAACCCACCAGGGGAGTGAAACGCGTTCCACGCCCTCCCAAATGAATCCCTGGCCCCTACCCTCTGGACGCCAACATTTAAAAACAAGAGTGGTGCGCTCACCCTGACCGAGGTTTAAGGGTTGTGGAACACGCCTAGCCGGCGAGCACCGTTGCAGTCTCGCCGGAGAGGGTGGTGCCGAGCGCCGCGATGATGATGTCCTGGCCCCTATCGTTTGCCCTCATCTTATGTGTCAAAAAAGGTTGGGTGCAGTTACGTCTGCTGTCCCCATAACTCCTTTGTAACATGGCGGTTCCGGGGACGGCGGTTCCGGGGACAGCATACAGAACTCGCCAAGAAATTTGGAAAGTTTTATATGATGTCCCCGCCCCCCGTTGAGGAGCGGGGCGGAGCTGGCGGTTGCAGCTGCACCCGCCTATATTGACCCCTCCCACCATCTCGCACAGCTAAAAACAAACAAACACAATACAAAAATGAACAATAATTTCAAATATTTCACCAGAAACCTCTTAGTTTCCATATTTAACTGCTGTTGCAATAGCATTCCATACTTCAGGTGGCAACAATACACTTAAAGCAAAAGGAGAAGCTAATGGGACGTTAGTCATGTTAGCAACCCTTCCAGTTACATCTATTATAGAGTTATCGATTTTTTTTCCATTTCCTAATCGGTCATACCAGATAAAGCTATTAAATGTATCGTGCGTCCCTGCAAAGGACTCAGCCAGCTCATCCATGAATGATCCGGGCTTATAATCAAATGCAATCCCAAACAAATCCATTAAACCCTGGCCACCTTGATGACCACCTAGCGGGCTGCTCATGACTGGATGTTGCTCAATAAATCTACTGATAGTTAATAAATTTCCCTGAGCATCTATTCCTGGATTGAAGATGACTGTTCCATCTGGATTCTCCTTATAGCCACTATCAGTATTCGAATCTTTTGTGCAACGACCGTTCGCACACCAATTTGCAAGTACAAGACGCCCACCAGCAAGTTTGAAATTATCCCCATTAACGCCAACACTTGTACCAGATTTATTACTGATACAATCATTCGTACCAGCAACACATATCCCCTTAAACGTCTCCGAATCCTTAATCATAGCCTGCCGCATTTCATTGGCAGCCCATGAAAATGATTCTTTGGCGATAGAAGAAACAGCGCCCGTAGAGCCGCCCCCCGCAGCACCGATGATAATATTCATGGCGATGTTGCAGGAGCCGTTTGGCGCCCATCTTGCGGCCTCGGCCGTCAACTCGGCCTTCTTGTCGGGGTCTGTTTCCGCATCAGCCTGTTTTTTGAGTACTGCAACTTTATTCCCAGCATAGCTCGCCGCCGCCTTGGGTGCTAGTTCGTTAAACCTTTGCGTAATCAGTACCTGGGCGTCGATCTCTTTCTGCACCTTATCGGCATCGAAGATTGGCTTGATCCCGGTTGCCGCATCACCGGTGCGCACGTCCTTATTGCCGGCGATGCCGCTGATCCCGCTGCGGGTCACGCTCTCGGCACTGCCACTGTCTTTGCCCAACCCGGCGCTGGTCCCCTGGGGGATTGGTTTGCCGTTGGGATCGTTGCCTTTGCCGACATTGACGCTCACGCCTTGAGCATCATAGTCGGCTTGGTTCTCGATATCGCTCATCGTCAGGGAAGCAGTGGCGAACCTGTTCCGCCCTTCCTCAACCGCCTGGGCAGTGCTGGCAATCACCGCGCCCTTGAGGTCGGTGTTGCCAAGGACCATCACATCAAAACCTCCGTCGCCAGCTATAATGCCGGATTGCTCGGTCACGCTGAGGAAATTGCTATTGGCCTTGCTTTTGCTGAAACCGGCGCCGCCGGCAGCAAAGCCGTACCCAACTGTGATGCTGCCGCCGACAGACTGATCTTTGCTGTGGTAAAAGCTGCTGTCTTGCAGGCTTTCGATAGTGAGATTGCCGCCCACATCGGCCACCACCCGCTGACCTTCGACCACCGCGCCCCGGAGAATGGAGTCATCGCCGGATTCGAGGCTGGTGGTGTTGCCCGCCTGGACATGGGTGTTAGTGTAGATGATATCCTCGCCATCCGCCTTGCCTTTCGAGCCGCTGGCGTTGACCGTGATGCCCGCGGCAACACCTTTGCCGACCTGGACTGCCACGCCAATACCGCCGCTGGACCCTGAGCTCTTGCGCTTTAGATCGCTCTCGCTGCGGACAGCCAGGAGGTTGAGATCATCTTCAGCCCGGAGGGTGAGATGGTCGCCGGCCACCACCTGCGCCCCTTGCAGGGTGAGGTCGCTCTCTTGGCCCGCGCCTCTGGCCTCGATGGTAATGTCTTTGCCCGCGCTCACTTGGGAAACGGCGGCAGTATCGGCGGATTCGGTGGTGGTGCTTTTACTCTTGCTGCCGCCCACGGTGATCGAGATGCCGAAACCACCGCCGGCCTGCGGGGCTTCGCCCACCGCCTGAGCCACGTTGGCGGCCGCGAGCACTGTGGTCGCCCCGGCCAGGGCCTTCATCCGGGCGTCCTTGGTTTCTTTTGCGGCCGACTTCATCTGCTGCGCGGTCTGAATGGCGCTGATAATCGGGCTGGTCAAGGCGATCGTCAAGCCGCTCTTCCGGTATGTGGACTCGGTGGTGTTCTTCCCTTTATCCCGCGCTTCGAGGATATCGACCCGCTGCCCATTAATGGCGATGTCGCCTTGAGGGGCAAGCACGTTGCTGCCCACCTGGGTGTAGTTGTGGCCCGCCAGGATCTGGACATCGCCCTCGGTGCTGCCGATGGTGCTGACGGCAGCGGTGGTGAAAGCACCTGTTTGCTCTGTGGATTTCACCTGGGTACCGATGGTAAAACCCACCCCGCCCGAACCCATCAATCCGGATTTCCTCTCTTTTTTGAAATGGTTCTCATCAAGAAAGTCGGTGCCGGCCAAGATGTTGACATCCTCGCCTGCCACCAGGAGGGTGCCCGCGGTGCTGACGATATTGCCGCCCAGGACATTGATATCCCGGCCGGCGAATACCGTGGCGGTGTCGCCGGAAAGGGTGGTGCCGAGGGCCGAGGTCTGGGCCATCGTGTCCCGGGTGGTGGTGGTTGTGGTGGAGAGCATCCCCTTGCTTGTGTACTGGTGGGCCTCGTCAAAAAAGACGTAGGCCTCGCCGGTGAGCAGCTTGATGTCCCTACCTGCCGTGGCCAGCAGGCCCCCCGTCTCCGTGGCGAGCTCGGCCGCCTTGAGGTTGAGATCATTGGCAGCGCTCAAACGAAGGTCACCCTTAGTGTGCACAATCGTCCCGACATCGGTGCGGCTGGCATCGCTCCGGCGGTTCGAGCGATCCCAGACAATGCGGTTGCTGTTTGCTTCCTCCACTGTGCCGAGGTTCAGGTTATTGCCCGCAGCCAGGGTGGTGGCACCGCTGCCCCCGTTGTCCACCGCCGCGGCCATCAGGTTGAGGTCGCGGCCGGCTGTGGCGATCAAGGAGCCGCTGCCCCCGGTCACATACAACCCGGCAACCCGGTCGATGTTAGTCCGCTGACCTTGGCTGTTGGTCTGGGTCCGGGTGGTTGAGATCGCATTCAAGTCACGCCCGGCCGTGGCAATCAGGCTGTTCGTAGCCGCGATGGTGCCGCCGAGATTGTTGAGGTCGACCCTCGCCTGGACGCCCACGTCATCCCCCAGGATACGGCCGCCAAGGTTCTGCACGTTCTCCGCGGTCAGCGCAACCACTGTGCGCCCGGCAATCGTGCCGCTGTTGGTCAGCTCATCCCTGATCTTGAGGTTGACGCTGTCCCCGGCGATCAAGGCCCCGGAGGACTGCAGGTCGCCGTCCTGCACCCGCACGTACACCTTGGGCACCAGAACCTGGACGGTGCTGCCGTCGGCCAGGGTGACGGTCTGCTCCACCAGCCAGACGATATCGCTGGTAAGCTCGGCCATCTGTTCGGCGCTCAGGGCGATTCCTGGACGCAGGTTGTGGGCCTGGGCAAAGGTCGCCCCGTTGTTCATCAACGCCAGATATTGGGCCTCGTCATCGGCATAGCCATCTAAAAACCTTCGCCCGGTGAGTTGGGCCACCTGCTCGCGGATGAGCTTTTGTTCGTAAAAACCATCTCCCAACCGTTTTTGCGTAAGAGCGGGATCAAGCTTCAGGGACCGGAGCAGATAGGCCGAACTCAGCCACTGCCGGTAGCTGGCAAAACGCGGGTCGGTTTCGATCAGGTAGTGGCTGGTGGGGTTGGATTGCACCACAAACAGGCTGTTGTTCGGGAGAGTGGTGGTGATCCCGATGCTGCGCACCACTATCGCCGGGCCACCGGCACTGGTCGTGGCCTTGAACTCGTCGATCCGGGTACCGGTGCCGGCGGGGGCGGTATTCTGCTGCAAGATTGTCGGGGTCAGGGTGAAGGCCTCGATGGAAGGCGGTGGGGCATAAGCCGTGGTGGTTACCCTGGTATAATCGGAATTGTTTTGGCGATGGACGTAAGCATGGTTGGTGGAGATGCCCAGGTCAGTGATAACCCGCTCGCCTGCCACCTCGGTATTGTTCAGGGAAGCGATGCTGCCGCTGAGGGCGCCGCCCGCAATGATGTGGCTCTTGTCGTTGAGCAGATTGCCGATGGTAAGGTCGATCGTACCCCCCGCCAGAATGTGCGCCGGATCGGAGCTGGCTATTCTGGTCTCGGTAACGGTACGGGTGAATTGGTTGTCGCTCCAATGCCGGTGATCGCCCACCGGAGTACGTAGAACCTGAATACCCTCATGCCCGGAAAAAACGTACAACCCTGGCGTCCCGGCATCATAAAAGGGCGTAACGCCGTTCTCATGTCCCCAGTATTGCTGAAAGGGTGTCTCTGATACCTTCGCTGTCGTCGTGCTGAACTGCAAGTTGGTGTTATTC
>JBBQCO010000048.1:0-21987 GCA_038318785.1 Desulfobulbales bacterium
ATATCAAGTTCTCTGGCGGATCCGGGAGGAGAAGGCTTAGCGGACAAACTGTCCGGGGTGAACCTTATTCTGGAGGCAAGTTATAGGGCATTCACGCTCACCGGGGGGTATGTCCGCGCCCTTGACAACCGTACCTCCGCAGAGCTCGCTCTTGAGGGTAAAGAAAATGATCCTATTGCCTGGAACAGTGAGATTGCCTACTCCACGGAACTTCTGCGCAAGGAGACGACCCTGGCCGTGGGCTACCAAAAGTCGTCGGATTCCCTGCAATATTACCTGCCGGAAGAGCGCTACAGAACCAGAGCCTCCATGGTCTTTTCCGATTCCACCACTTTCAGCCTTGAATATTATCAGGACAAAGAATATGCCGCCAAAAATGGTGAGGAGAGCGGATATGGCATCACCACCAGGATCGGTTTTGATTTTTGATCAGGTGCTTACAGCGAAGCTGCTTCCAAACGAAAGCGTATTCATTGTCCGAGAAAAATCCGCCCACTCAAGGGGTCTGATCAGTCCACTCGAACCGCCCAGGACAAGCCTGCTGTTCCTTCGGCAAGAAGTCGAACAAGTTCCTGCTGGATAGCGACCGATTCGGACCGATCCATCTCTTCCTCGCCGACGTACGCCATGACTTCCAAATTCCAGGGAGTTCCGGCCTCCTTTTGAATAGCAATGTCGGCGTAGGTCTCCACACCGGGATATTTTTCTTCGAGATAGTTGACAATGATCTGCCCTTTCAGCTCGGCTAAATTATCAGCACTCCGATCGATGTCATACCCCTGTTCCTGAAACAGATTGCCGGCCATGATAAAGTCCACCACAATAATTCGTGTAATCGCCACCTTCCCTCTCCTTATGCGTGCGCCATTGCTTCTTCAATATTCCGTCCTGCCTGGAAAGATTGCTCTATACCACAGAGAATAGGCTCGGCCAAGCGGGAAGGCACTCCCAGCGGGTTCCCTTTTTCCTCTATGCGGAAAGCTGGAGATGTTCTATATTAACCGCACAAAAAAATAGGGGTCGCCTTTTCCGAGGTCGAAATCTCCGACGGTTCAATCGGCTGGTTCGGTCTCGGCCCGCATACTGTGAGTCCCGGCACACAGGGAAAAGGCACGCGGAGTAGTCACCTATCACCCGGCTTTCGTTAACGCCTGCTGACCTTGTCCAAATATCAGACCTCTGGGTGGCCCGACCACCGTCTTCCAGCCGATAACAGTATGAAGTCTTTCTTAACCAGTGAGGATGCAATGAAATTTTTGTTAACAGCGACCACCATTTTCGCCACGCTCTTTACCATGGTGCTGAGCGAGGCTAAGGCCGGAGTATCCATCAGTGTGGGAGAACCTGGATTTTATGGCCGCATCGACATCGGCAATGATCCCCCACCACGTCTGATCTATGGAGAACCGGTTATTGTCCGGCGCGTGAAGACCTGGTATCCACCGATCTATCTCCGTGTACCTCCCGACCATAGGAGAAATTGGTACAGACACTGTGATGCGTACGGTGCCTGCGGCCGGCCGGTCTATTTCGTCGATGACGGCTGGTACCAGGATGTTTATGTGCCCCGGTATCGCGAACATCATCGCCGCGTTTATGTCCCCGCCGGCCCACCGCCGGAGTATTACGAATATCGGAGATACAAGCACAAACCGCCCAAGAAGGTCTATATTCGAAAAGAGTATTATAAAGACGACCGCCGGTATAGAGATGATGATCACCGGGACTATGGAAACCGTCATAGATAATGCACCGGCTGATCGGCAACAGCCTGCCCCAGTTGGAATGCCTCAATTTCATAGCGGCGTTCCCCTGTCTTTATCCTGCAGCAACTTGACAGAAGAAAAATGAGCATGAAACGGCACATGGCTTCCCTGATCACCCTCCTGTCGTTTCTGCTCGTTTCACTGTCCGCCCTGCCCGCTTCCGCTGCCAAAGATTCCATCACCTGGATGGAAGTCAGCATGCCTCCGTATTTCATCCAGGATGGGCCGGATAAAAACCAAGGATACGGCGACGTGGCCTCAGCCATTCTGCAAGAACAACTGCCCGAGTATGATCACTTTGAAATGGTCACCAATGTGATACGCCATTTTCATAAGTTCAAACAGGGCGAGAAAGTGTGCAGCATCGGGCTTTACAGAACACCGGAACGGGAAGAATTTATGCATTTTTCCATCCCTAGCTTCCTCACTTTGCCGGCAGTGCTGATTCTCAGAAAAGATACTTTGGCCGATTTCGGAACTCGCTTAAGCATCAAGCTCGACGATGTCCTGCGCGATAAAAAATTCATTATCGGCCTGAGCAAGGATCGATCCTACGGAATTCAGATCGACGCTCTGCTCAAGCAATACAAAGACAGGGGAAATTTGATCGTCTATGCCGGCCAGGAGCTCTCAGCCAACTATTTCAAAATGCTGATGCTCAAGCGTATCGACGGTTTGATCGGGTTGCCGGACGAGGCTATGTATCATGCGGAAAAGCTGGGGCTACGGGACCAGTTGGCAACCCTGACCATCGAGGAAAACCAGCAAGGGTATGAAGGCTGGCTTTGTGCCGTGGGGTGCTCTAAAAACGAATGGGGCCGGGCGGTGATCGACAAAATCAACAGGATTCTCCTGGAACAGCGACCGACCGACCGCTATCGGGACGCTTACGAGCGTTGGCTTGACGCCAACAGCCTCGAGCGGTATCGCACAATTTACCAGGAGGTCTTTCTCAAAGCCGCCTCCCCGGACAACTGATCCTGGTACACAAGTCCATGCGGCATGGCGGCGGCCCTCCCCTCTGCCCTACTTGTTCTTTCGTTTGGCGATCTTTTTCGAGTATTGCTTCTTGTAGAGTCGCCGGGCCTCGGCCAATCGCTTTTCACTCTTTTCAATCAGGAGCTCCTGGGCCGAGCGTTTTTCCTCACGCGATTCCGGTTGCCGCTGGGTATAACTGCCGTCGGGCTGCATAATCCAGGCGCCACGCCGGTCAGCGAACTGCAAGTTCAAAATTTCCCGCAATTGCCCCTGGAGCACCGGTGATTCCACTGGCGCAATGACCTCCACCCTGCGCTCTAAGTTCCGTTTCATCAAATCAGCCGAACCGATGTAATACTGTTCCTGCCCGTTGTTTCGAAAATAATAGATCCGAGCATGCTCGAGAAAACGGCCCACCAGGGAAACAACCCCGATATTCTCGGAGAGCCCTGGTATGCCGGGCCGCAGCAGGCAACTGTCCCGAACAATGAGATCGACTTTAACCCCGGCCTGGGAGGCCTGATAAAGAGCTGCGATAATGTCCATATCGGTCAGGGCGTTGGTTTTCATCTGAATCTGTCCCGGACTGCCCTTGCCATGCTGCTCGATCTCCCGCTTGATGTTCTCCAACAGCGTTTTTTTCAAAATACGCGGCGAAGGGAGGAGTTTTTTATAGAGCCGCGCCGGCGCATACCCCAGGGTGAGAAAATTAAAGAACTCGGTCAGATCGTTGCCGATGTCGGCGTCGCAGGTGAGCAGACCGAGATCACTGTAGGCCCGCGCCGTGCCGGAGTGGTAGTTGCCGGTGCCGATATGGGCATAGCGTTTGAGACCATTGTAATCCCGCCGCACCACAAAAATAACCTTGGAATGGGTTTTGAGCCCGACAACACCGTAGGTGACATGAATGCCCGCTTGCTCAAGGTAAGTCGCCCAATGGATATTGGCCGATTCGTCGAACCGGGCCATCAACTCCACCACCACCGCGACCTGCTTACCGTTGCGGGCCGCATCGAGCAGATATTGAATAATTTGCGAGTTGGCCGAAGTCCGATACAAGGTCATCTTGATTACCAGGACCTTGGGATCGGTACTGGCCTCGCGGAGAAAGCGTTCCACCGAGGAGCTGAACGACTCGTAGGGATGCTGGAGCAGAAAAGGCCCCTCCTCCCGGATCAAATGAAAAATATTGGGGAAATCCCCGGAGAGCTTGTAGTGGTCGAGCGGCTGATGCGGCGCGAAATGCAGTTCAGGCCGGTCTATGGCTACAATCTCCATGAGATCTCGCTTGGCCATGATACCGTCGACGGTGAACACATCCTTGCGTGAATCGATACCCAATTCTGAGGCGAGCATACCGCGATGCTGCCTGGTCATAATGCTGTCGACCTCAAGCCGGACGATCTCGGCAAATTTTCGATCCTGAAGAGCGGTTTCGATCATCGACAAAAGATCAACCGCCTGATCCGGCCAATTCTCGGTAATGGCATTGCGGGTCACTCGGAACAACTCGCAGCTTTCAATGATCATTCCCGGAAAAATGATTTCCAGGTTATTGGCGATCACGTCTTCAAACAGCACATAGACATGCTTGCTGGGATCGACCCGAATGAACCGAGGAATACCGGTGCCGGTAGTCGGTACCTTGATCCGGTTCAAATAAATATGCTCGCCATCACTGTGACGGGTGGCAACTAGCAGGTTGAGCGAAAGGTTGGAGATAAAGGGAAAGGGATGGGCAGGGTCCATGCCCTGGGGGGTGAGCAGAGGGTAGATATTGTCGCGGAAATAGGTGGCCATTTTCTGCCGCTGCTGCTCATCAAGCGCCCTGTATTTGAGGATACGGATATCTTTTTTGGCCAGCTGGGTGAGTAATTCCCGTTCCATATCCTGCTGCTTTTCCAGGATATCACGAACCATCTCATAGCTCTCGTCAATCTGCTGCTGCGAGGTTCGGCCATCAATGGACAAGAGCTTCAAGCCGGCGCCGACCTGCTGCTTAAGGCCGCCGATCCGTTTCATGAAGAACTCATCCAGATTGGAACCGATCACCGAGAGAAAGAAGACCCTTTCCAGCAGAGGATTGCGCACGTCCCTGCTCTCGTTGAAGACCCGCCGATTGAATTCGAGCCAGCTCAGTTCCCGATTCAAATACCATTCGGGCGAGGAGAGATCGAACACCTTATCGCCTTTCGGGGTTGGCTCATTCTTTGCGTCGCTCATCGTGCTCTCGGTACCAGCCTTCATTTCCAAACCACCCATTGCCGCCTCTCCTGAATAGAAATTGCTTGCGTTTCCGGCTCGATACAGCATACCGCACTTCCAATCACAAAAGGTAGTAATTTTTTTTCATCCCGACCAAGATTTTCAGCAGTGTTCGATCAGGGGCTAGCAAATCTTCTCGTTTGCCGGCAGAGCGTTCCGGCCACCCGTTACCAAGCTTGATCATAGAAAAACTATTGACCAATTTTCGGCAAAATCGGTGGTCAGAAGAGGCAATTGCAAGCATTACACCACGGTTACCTGAAATGCGGCGCTGTTGATACATTGGTACCGTTGGTGAACCATCGGCCACAACAATGGTGTCAACTTCCCCTCAGGGACATGGGCGACGTTGCGGCCTCGACGCACAAACCGTTAAAAAGGCGCTGAAAGCGGGGAGCAGAAGGAGATGAAAAAGCGTTGGGGAGAGGCGAGCCGAGGGAGGAACACTCTATCGCAAAAAAGCTGGAGACTGGTTTTGGAATCGAACCAAACAGCTTTCCTTTCACGGGTAGCTCAACGGGGTTGAAGCCCGCGGCCGGCGCCAGCCAGCTTAACCAGTCAGATCGCCTTTATATATAGCATTGATTGGATAAATCAATTGAAAAGTTGCGACTGTGAACCGGTTCGATCCGGTGGCGATCCTTCACTGGTGGATTATTCTTCCGTTATTGCAGGATGTTGCCCTGAGGATGTTTCTCACCCTGGTTGATTTCATCATAGATCTGGTGCAAGTGTACCGGGGCAACCTTGCGGCGCAGGCGGAGATTGAGCATCTCCACGGCAAAGGAAAAGGCCATGGCGAAATAGAGATACCCTTTGGGCATCTCGTGGCCGGTTCCCTCGGCCACCAGGGCAACGCCTACCAGGACTAGAAAAGCCAGGGCGAGCATTTTGACGGTCGGATGTTCTTCGACAAATTCGCCGATCGATTTGGCAGCCAACATCATCACGCCGATGGCAATAACGATGGCGGTAATCATCACCCAGAGATGATCGGCCAGACCAACGGCGGTAATGACTGAATCCAGAGAAAAAATAATGTCGATGATGGCAATCTGGGCAATGACCAGCGGCAACTGCGAAGCCAGGTGCTTGGGAGCGTGAATTTCTTCGCCTCCTTCAAGGCTGCCATGAATTTCGTTCACCGCCTTGTAGAGAAGGAACAATCCGCCGAAGAGCAAGACCAGGTCGCGACCGGAAAAGGGATGCCCCATCACTTCAAAGAGCGGTGCCACCAGTTTGGCCAGCCACGCCACCGACATGAGCAGAGCAATACGGGTGCCCATGGCAGCCAACAGGCCGAATTGTCGTGCGAAATTGCGCTGACTTTCTGGAACCTTGCCCACCAGGAGGGTCAGAAAAACGATATTATCAATACCCAGTACAATTTCCAGCACAGCCAGTGTCAGGAGTGAACTCCAGATACTGATATCCCACAACCATTCCATAATATTTGTATTTCTCTCTTTTTTCCTCAACGACAGTTCGCAATCGACGGCCTTTGGTGCTCGTTCGAAAAACCAAAAAAAGAACACGCCCTCTTCTATTTGTCGATTTGCTCGATGTCGGTCGAATTGATATTTTCTTTCTTCTTGAAGCGGATGGCATGGCCGAAGATGTAGGTGCAGATCGGCACGCCGAGAATGAGCCCCCAGAAGTTAAACAGCTTACCGCCGATAGTGAGGATAATGAGGATGATAACCGAATTAATCCGCATATAGGACCCGTAAATCCGCGGGTTAAGGATGTACCCCTCAACCAGGTGAATGACCACTATCAACAGGATGGCCAGAAACATGGTCTGCAATCCGGCGGTTTGCAGCGCAATCAAACAGATGGGAATGGAACTAATGAACACGCCAATCACCGGAAAAAAACTACAGAAGAAGACGATCATCGAGAGAAATGCCACATGCTCACCCAGTCCGAGAAGACTGATGCCTATGGCGGTCAGGAATGAGTTGATGATGGCGATAATCAACTGGGCCTCAAGCGCTTTGCCGAGGACCAGGGAAAAATCTCGAATGTTGCCGGCCACGCTTCGGTAGATGAAACCAATTTTGGTCGATTCCAATTCCCGGACGCTCGCTCGCAGATTTGCCAGATCCAACACGATCAGAAAGGAAAAAAGCAGGGAAAGAAGGAAGGTCGAGGTCACGGAGGCAATCTTGCCTCCGATATTGCCCAAAGTGCCGAAGACATGGCTGACATTTTGCACCCCGCCGGCGGCTTCACCCAAGCGAAGAAACTGCTGGAGCATGGAGGTCGTGGGCGAGTGCCTCAACCCTTTTTTCTCCGCTCCTTCCACCGGGTTCTGCCCTTCCTTGGACACGATTTCCGGGAGCAGTTCCCCCAATAGGGGGTACTTCTTCTCCAAGGTGAATAATTCCTGATCGACCCGGTAGAGATAGGTGGTGAACTGGCTGACAAAGACCTCGGTCTGTTTTTTCACCTTGGGAACGAGGAAGATGCCAGCTGCGGTCAGAATGCTCAGTAAAAACAAGGCTACAAGCACCACTCGTGCTATCCTGTTTTTGATTCGTGATTCCAGGCGATTAACGCTTTGCGCCTGGATGTAGGAAAAAACAAAGGTAAGAAAAAGGAGGAGGAAAAAAGATCTCAGCAGATAAATAACACCAAGGAGCACTCCCCAAACCATGAGAGTAGCGACATGGGGCAGGATCCGGTCCCAGGGCGGGGGCAGGGTATGAAAAACCGATTCGTTGGGGTTCATGAATTTAAAGCGACGGGCTGTCAGGGTGAATTCCGGTAGATGGACACGGGGATTGATACAAATACAATACTCGAAGGTTGCGGCTTTTCCAGAAAAAAAGCTCTGCCGGAGTTTACATGCACCCTAGCCCAAGCCAGCAGACGGATGACAGTCAGTCCGCACAAGATTCCTGCGGGTGGGCACTTGATTATTCGATTTTTTCAAGGATTCTCCGCCGGGTATGCTGGAGATGTATCGGACCAAATTTGCTGAGCATCTTATGATAGACGGTATCCGGCACATACTCCCGGACCACCTGCTCCCAGTCATCCGAGCCGACCAGCCCCTTGACCAGGCTGGAGCTGACCTCCACCAGATTCCGGGGCGACATCATGAACAGGGTCTGGATAGTGTCGGTCATATTGCCGTTGACATAGCGCATGCTGCGCTCGTAAGTGTAATCTTTCTCGTTGCGGATGCCGCGAAGGATATAATCAACTCCGATTGATTCGGCATATTTCACCAGGAATTTATTTTCGAAGTGCACCACCTCCACATTTTTAAAACGGGCGCACATCTCTTCCAGCATTTGTATCCGTTCATCCATGGTGAACGAGTACTCTTTTTGCGAATTCTGGCCGACTGCGACATAAAATTTACGGAACAGGCGAGATCCCTGCGAGATCATCCACAGATGGCCGTTGGTCGGCGGATCGTAACTTCCTGCGTAGATTCCTTTCATAGAAAATCCTGCACATACGTTGTGGATGAAGTGTGTTTGCCGGGCTTGCGTCGCTGGTGGGAGACCAGCAGCCGAGCGTTTTCCGAATGATCGAAGAGTGACCTGCTCTGCTCGCCTCACGATGCCGCCACGAGGTTGCGAGTCAGCCTTCATGAGTGCCACACAGTTCCTCTGGCAACCGGTGTGTCCGCTGACCACGGAAAGCATGCCTTAAAAAACGGAAGCCAAGCGTATCCAGTGCCGCTAAGCTATAGCAAAGAGGTCTGTTCCCCGTCAATATTATATTCATGTGACCGAATATTAGCAGACTGTTTAAGCCCTGTCGGCGTTGTCCCCTTAAATAATTGCGCCAAAAGAGTACATCAAGAATGAGTGCCGGTCTAAGGCGCGGCAGCGCCAATCCATCGAACCGTTGACAATCGATCGATCAGCGGTTAAAGTAACACGAAAATAATTTGTATCGTGTTCGTTGAACACATACAACGTAACCCAGGAGGCTCCCATGTTTTTTCCCATCTCCGGCATTACCGTCGATCCCTGGATCCCCCCCCTGGTCGCCTTTGTCATTTCCTTCTTCACCTCCATGGGCGGCATTTCCGGAGCCTTTCTTCTCCTCCCCTTTCAGATGTCTGTACTTGGCTACACCAATCCTTCGGTCAGTTCCACCAATCAATTATATAACATTGTCGCCATTCCTTCCGGGGTCTACCGCTACTGCAAGGAAGGCCGGATGGTCTGGCCCCTGACCTGGGCCGTGGTGGTCGGCACCCTGCCGGGCGTGCTCATCGGCGCTTTTGTCCGGGTGACCGGGCTGCGTGATCCGCGCAACTTCAAGTTGTTTGCCGCTGCGGTCATTCTCTATATTGCTATCAAGATGATCAAGGATTTGATGAAACGGCAGGCTCCCGCCAAAGAGAGCGCCCAGGGCGGGGCCGCGGGTAAGAGCGGACCTCTGGCCGCAAGCTACGGCAACCCTGCCGCCACGGTGACCCTTACCCAGTGCACGTTTAAGCGGATCGGCTTCACCTTCCAGGGTGAAACGTATGAGGTCTCGGTGACGGGCATTTTGATTCTCTGCTTCATTGTCGGCATCATCGGAGGGATTTACGGCATCGGCGGCGGGGCGATCATTGCCCCCTTTCTCATCTCGTTCTTCGGCTTGCCGGTGTACACCGTGGCCGGGGCTGCCCTGATGGGGACCTTCGTCACCTCGGTAGCCGGTGTGGCCTTTTATACCGCTATTGCCCCGCTTTTTCCGCAGGTATCAGTGTCACCGGACTGGCTGCTCGGCATCCTCTTTGGCCTGGGCGGCATGGCTGGAATGTACCTGGGGGCCCGCTGTCAGAAATTCGTTCCCGCCAAGGGGATCAAGTGGATGCTGGTTGTGATCATGCTCTTCACTTCAATCAAGTATTTGACGGAGTTCTTTAAATAAAAAAAGCGTGCCCGAGGTTATGCCTCGGACACGCTTGCTTTTTCAACTCTGGCACGCTCCCCTCAGGGTTCGGCGAACAATTTTTTGATCGTCGCCGGAATGGCACCCTTGGGGGTCAGGGTGTGTGTTTTGTCCACACTATACACCCCGAACCACTGTTCCGGATCGTCCGCGTCCTGCCGCAAGGCCTCTTCCGGCCCCTTGGCGCTCTTCCACCACTCGTCCTGTAGTTCAAAAAAAACCAATCCGCTGTATTTCTCCTTGCCGCGCGCCGTGCGGATATCACGCCACACCGACCTGAAAATTGCAGGCACATCCTCGATCTTATGACCGCCAAAACCTGGATGTGTTGTTGGCTTCGGGGCAATAGGCGAGGTTGCCAGCCCCACCTGGGTCACCAGGATCGGTTGTTTCGACTCCTTGGCCAACTGCTCCAGATAGCCTTGATAGGTGGTGCCGGTGACCGAACCGGGCGGTGAGGTCCGCACGCCGTTGGCATAGGTGTAGACGTTGAGGCAGATCAGATCGCCCATGTCCGGTACCAGGACGCTTTCCTGGCTGACCTCGATATCCGGGCGGTCGGCAATCGGACCGATATGGGTCCAACTGGTGTGGCAGTAGAGATGACGGCGACCGTAGCGGCTCAGCTCGTACTCCATGGCCCCATCTACCAGTTTGGCTAGGGCCACCTCGGTGGGGGTTCGATTGGTCACACTCAGATGTTTCCCCTGGTAGTCGCGGACCTCTGGATGACGGGCATCGGTAGCGGTGACGCATTTAGCCTGCAACTCGTCGCCGATGGAAAAGAGCACCAGCCGGTCCGGCCGACCGACCTTGTAGGTGTGATCGATCACTTCCTTGATGTCATTCAGGGTCTTGGCCTGGAATGCCGGCGCAAGGAAATCCTCCTCATAGGCCCAAACCCAGACGTCCTGACTGTAGACCAGATCGGTCTTGTCCAGGGCGGTGAAAAAATTAGGCGGCATGAGCCGGGGAAAGACATGGATGTAGTTGGCGTTCATTTCCTTCATCAGGTAGAGATGCGTGTCATAGCGGCCATCGTTGCCCGGAGGCAGCCCCTTGACCGGGGTCTCGCCGGGGAGGAAGGGAGAATACCCCATGCCTCGAAAAAAAACGGGATGTTCTGGTTTGCTCAAGTCGATCAGCGACGTGCCGCGAACAATAAAACGGTTGGGCTGAGGGGTGTCAGTACTGATCGACATGGTTTTTTCAGCACTGGCCAGGGGTGGGGCAACCAGCAAGGCCAAAACAAGAAAAAAAGAGCGGGCAGAAAAGAGTGCTTTTGGAATCATGATTCGACAGAAGGATATGGATTATTGAGGAGCCAAGACTCGGCCACGGTCACAATCGCCTAAATCGATCATCACCTTTGCTTATTGCCCCTACCATGTGGGCACCATTCAGATAAAGCCAATGCTGTCGTTTTTAGCAATAATTTTATCAACGAGAGAGGGCCACATGTTTGCAGCGATGCCTGCTGGTTCTGCAAAAAAGCAGTTCAGCAAACGATGCCACCATAAAGTCTTCGATCTGTTCCGCAATTTCCTCCTCCTGCTTGAGAAAGAAATGATCGGCACCTTTGATGATGGTGTGGGCGATATTTTCTTGTCTTGGCAGCAGAACTGGCTCTGCCAGCAGGCTGTCATTTTCCGCCGTGATCAGGCAGATAGGAATGGATAGGGATTGAAGCGCGGTGAAATCGCACGCAGCCAAGGGAGGGGCAATGGCTGTGTAGGAGAGGGCTCGAGAGGTGATGGCGGTTAGGGCCATGAGGGCTCCGAAGGAGTAGCCAACGAGATGAAAACGGTGAAAATAGCCGGCGCTCCAGGCAACAACCTTTTTCACTTCTTCAGCAATCATTCCATAGTCATTTCGTTGATCCAGCGCATTCCAGTATTCAAACAAGGGGAGATCGGGCCGGGGACTGGTGCTTTTGCCCACAGCCGGGTAGTTGAAGAGCAGCACCGGCATGGAGGCTGCCATTGTTTTCGCCACCGCCTGCACCACATTGTTGTCCAGGTTACCGGCCAGCAGAGGATGGGGCGGACAGATGATGAGGCCGGTCTCGGCTGCCTCTTCGCTGCGGTAGAGCAGCTGGCCTTCCAACTGGCCGCAATGACCGGGAATGGTGATGTGCAGGATGCAAAGATCGTTGCTCATCAGTAGACGCCCTGCCGGTCAAGAGGCGTGGCAAACTGCAGGGGAGCAATGCGGCTCAGCCCCACCTCTCCGTTGGCACAGGCGACGGCTACGGCAGTATCCCGTTCTGCTAGATTGAGGATGAGAAAGCTGGGATCCAGGCGGTGGAGGATAACCCGGCCACGCTGACCCGGAGCAACACAGGTGGTCAGATCCTGCGGGGCCTGCTCATTTTCAGGGATCGGCGCCAATTGCAGCCAGAGGGCAGGATCCTGCACCTGGAAGACATCGTCTTGCATCCTTTCAGGGATTACGGGCATTCCTCTTTCGGCTTCCGCCGCGCTCACCTTTCCGCCACCAACCTGCGGGAAAGTCACGCCAAACAGACTATTGCCATAGCCGGGCAGAATGACCGCATTGGGAAAGTGTTCCTGGAGTGCCAGGGCGGTTTGCGGTTCAAGATTCATGCCGCCGGTATGGATGCCGAGAATCTGTTCTTTTTGGTCCGGACGCATGACCTCAGCCAGCGCCACCAACAGGGGCGGGGTTGTAAACAGGGTACTGATTGCCTGCTGACTGATGATATTGGTTGCCTGAGCAAGGACATGATCCAGGTAGAGCTTCAGGCCCATGCTGCCTTTGGCTTGACGTTTGATCCAACGCACATCGCAGTCCACGGTAAAAGGCTCAAGGCTGCCCAGGGATCGGGCCATGGCCCGGGCGGAACGATCAATGATATGGGGGCCGCCAGGTCCGACAAAAAGCCAGCATCCGCCCCAGGGGAAGTTATGCTCGGCCACCGCCTTCAACCAGGGGGCAATAAAGGCATGGTCAAACTCCTGGGGTGAAAAAACGCGGCGGCAGGGATCGCCGGTGGTGCCGCCAGTCTCGGAGAGGAGGAAGGTCGAGAGATCCCGGTGCAAGGCCCGAGGGATAAAATCGGTGATGGGCCGGGTACGCAAGGCCCCAATGTCCATCGGTCCAAGGCGGTATAAATCCTCGCGGCTGCGGATCTGGTCCCTAACGTTAAAATCAAGTTGGTGCTGCCTTTCCAGCCAGAACAGGCTGCCCTGTTCCGGATGAAAATGGAGGGCGAAGATGTTGTTGATGTGCTGTGAATCCATTTATTTTTTCCAAAAAAGAATGAGAAGAGGGAGAAGCACCAGGTCACAGAGGACGGCCAGCCATAAGGAAACGCTGATCAGCAGTCCAAAATCGCGCAGAGGGACAAAGGGGGAGGCCAGAAACCCGAGGAATCCTGTACCAGCGACCAGAGTTGTGGTCAGCATCGCCGGTCCGGCATAATGCAGGGTCCGGTGCAGGCGACTGACAACGGTACCCACCGCCTTTTCTTCTGCCTGGAAGCGATGCAAAAAATGAATGGTGTCGTCCACCACGATGCCGAAAACGATACTGGCCACCGTCACTGTGGCTACACTCAAAGGGATTCCCAACCAGCCCATGAGGGCGAGAATGAAAAAGACCGGCAGGATATTGGGGACAATGGCCAGAATTCCGAAAGGGATCGAACGCAGGGCCAGGCCCATGACCAGCGAAATGGAGAAAAAGGCACTGCCAAAACTGGTGAGCAGTGAGGAAAAAAGTCGCTGCTGTCCTCGGCAATAGAGGGGGACGGAACCAGTGACATACGGCTGTTCCTGGTGGCCGAGTCGTTGTTGGAGTGTGGCCTCCAGTTTCTCCGAGAGGGCCAGGGTCGGTTCGGAGGCTACGGTTTTGAGCAAGACGGTGGCCCTCTCCGGCCGTTTCTCCGTCTTGCTCAAAGAGAGCAGCCTAGGGAGACGGGCACCGTTTGCGGTTGATTCGGAGATCACCATGCCGTCAGCAAAGAAATACAAAATCTGGGTAATTTCTGGATGCGCGAGGGCAAAGTCGGTGAAGACAGCGTGCACATCTTCATTGTTGATCCGGCTGGTGGCAAGATCAACCTCAAAGGGGGTCAGGCCCAGACCTGCTCCTTCTATCTGCTGATAATTCTGGCGGAGCGCCGCCTTATCCTCAAAAAAATCAAGAATCAAGGAGCCGGTGCTCAGGCGGTTGATTCCGATGGCGGCGAGCAGGGAAAGGAGAAGAAAAAGCCCGATCAGCAGATGACGGTGGCGGGCCATGAAGGGCATCATGCTCTCCGGCAGGGAGAGGGGGCGGCTGGTGGCGGGCTCAAAGAACAGAGCCAATAGGATAAGCGGGCTGGCCAGAGACAGGATGCTGGCCATTGTTCCCCAGATGCCAAGCTGCTGGACCGGGAGATAACTGCTGAAGACCAGCGAGAGAAAACCAAGCATGGTGGTGAATCCTGACAGCAGGCAGGGGGTGGCCACCTGCGCAAACAGACTGAGACTGTCGGGATACTCCTGGTCTGGTTTTTTAAGAACCAGATGGATGGCATGGGCAATGCCCAGGATCATGGTGAAGGGCGGCAGGGCCAGGAGCACCATGTTCAGTTTAACCCCGGCCAGGGCCATGATGCCGGTGATCTGGAGGGCGGGCACAAACCCGCAGAGCAGGACCAGCAGAACATTACGGCCATTCCGCACCAGAAACCAGACGCCCAGGGCCAGGATAGCCAGAACCAAAGGGAACAGGGTTCGGGTGGCGTCGGCCGAAAGAGCGTCGAGCATGGTGGTGAGATACCAGACCCCACCCAGGTGATAGGTGGCGCCCTGCTGCTGGAGGACATGCTCCACCTCGCTGAGCAAGGTGGCAAGATCTGCGGGGCTGCTCTCTGCTTTGGGGAGAATAAAGAACAGTCCAGCCTCCGTGCCGGTCAGGGACTGGATAGAAAGCGTATGAAAGGAAGCGGCGCTGGTCTGTTCTTTGAGGGCATCGGCGGTCTCTTCCAGTTCCAATAGACCCAAACCTGGAAGATACGCTATCAGCGGGTCGATGATATGGTACTGGGCGACAAATTTTTGATATTGCAGCCAGTGGGGATCATCAGCCGATTGCCAGACGGACAGAGAGTTGTCCACCCGGCTGTGCAGGGTGAAAAAACCGCTCAACAGGGTGAGGCCTACAAAAAGAAGCAGGGTGAGCGTTCTGTGTCCTCTAAGGGTGAGGGCACATTGCTTGAAAAAGACGTGCATGCTCTGTTGTTACTTTTTCTTGAGAAAAGAGCTGGTCCACGGGGTGATAAATTTCAGCCCGGCAGAGCCAATAGCATGATTGACCCGATTTTTCACCAGCTCCTTAGGTCCCTGGGAGAGAAGGGTATCGAGGGAAGAGAGGAAATAATCAATTTCTGTTTCAGTGATAATCAGCGGGGGATAGACCCGTAACACCGAGCGGTTGTTGAGCATCAGAGTGCCCAGGATCCCGAACTGTTTGAGCAAGGCGGCGGCCACCATGCCGGGGAGATGCTCTTTGAGCACATTCTTCAATCCCGGGATTTTGGCAGGCAGGTAGTGGGCCTGATCAACAATCTGCTCGTCGAACTCGATACCGACCATCAATCCCCGGCCCCGTACAGCACGAATCCAGTCCGGATATTTTCCCTTGATGGTTTCCAAGCCAGCAAGGAGACGTTCGCCTAGAGTTTTGGCCCGCCGACTGAGATCTTCTTGTTCGTAGACCTCAAGGGCGGCCATGGCAGCGACGCAACTTGTTGTTCGTCCGCCAAAGGTGGAGGTCTGCACCAAACAGTCATGGGGATTTTCGTAGGCGGTTTCAAAGACCTTGGTTGTCGCAATTGTAGCGCCGATGGAGGCCAGTCCGCCGCCTAAAGATTTGGCGATAACCAGGAGGTCCGGCACCACCTTTTCATACTCACAGGCGAAAAAGGTGCCGGTGCGGCACATGCCGGTCTGGATCTCATCGAGTATAAGTAGGACACCATAGCGGGTGCAGAGCTCACCAACCTGACGCAGATACCCGGCCGGCGGCACAATGACCCCGGCCTCGCCCTGAATGGGTTCAAGAATCACGGCGGCCACGGAATTGTCACCTTCCGGGGGATTGTTTTTCAGCAGAACCTCAAGGGCCGCCGCATCGCCGTAAGGGACGGTCTTGCCCGGCAGCAACGGGAAAAACTCCCGCAGCCTCTGACCGCCGGTAACCGAGAGCGAGCCCAGAGTCTTGCCGTGCAAGGAATTCTCGGCATAGATGAATTGCGGCCGTTTACCCTTGAAGTAGCGGGCCGCAAGTTTCAGGGCCGCTTCCACGGCCTCGGTCCCTGAATTACAGAAATAAAAACGGTCCAGAGTGCCGGGGGTAAGCAGGCTGAGATTATGGGCCAGACAGGCGGCATAGGGGGAGAGCAGTTCCTTGGAAAGATCCACCCGGTTGTTCGCCAGGACTTCAAGGATGGCCGCTTTGACCTTGGGATGATTATGGCCCAGATTCAGGGCTCCGTAGGAGGAAACAAAATCGAGCAGTTCCCGCCCGTTGCTGTCAATGATGGTGGCGCCCTGGGCCGAGAGCGGCTGGAAGGAGGTGTATTCCCCCATGTCAAGCAGAGCAACCAGGCCGGGATTGATATACTCTCTGAACAGGGCCACGGATTCCTTGTAGGGTTTGGCGCTGACCTCGTCGACGGAAATCCAATTTTTTCTCATAGTCTTTCTCTTTGGTGTCTATCTGTTGAATGAAAAGGGAAGGTTGCTGCAGTGGAAAGCCTAGCATGGCGAGCGCAGTGTTAGCTCACCCTCGAAAGACCCTCTCCCGTCGACATAACAACCTGAATTATGGAGAAGCGTTGTAGGGCCAGGTCCTGAAAAATTCTTCCAGGGCGGTGGCGGTGCGCAGGGCCTCCATGGTATTACCTTCCATGCTGATGTTGCCCTGGAAAAAACCCTGCTGGGGTGAAAGGCTGCCCCGAATCACATTGAGAAAGGTTGCAGGCTGTACCTTATAGCCAAAGGCGCCCTGATGACCTGTGGTAATGTCGATCAACCGTCCTTTATCAATTTTCAGGGTCCGGCTGGTGCAACTGGCAATCTCAAGCCAGAACTGGCAGGAAAGGGAGGCCAGACCTTTGATAAGCTGACGGCCGTAAAATGTGGGGAGGAAGGTGTCAAAATATTCTTCAATACCCTGGCGGGAGGCGGAGGGCAGCAAAACCCTGGCGGCATCTGCCTCCTTTTTGCTGGCCAGATAGATGCTGAAGGCGGTGAGCAGCTCTTCCTCCGAGATGGCCGGTCGCCAATCGCTCCCGAGCAGTGCCTCAAGACGGGTCCGGTCAAACTGGGCGTTCAGGTCAAGATAGTCATCGTACATGGCGGTCTTGCGGGCCATGATCTTCTCAGCTGCTGTGGCAGGCTGCTGTTGGAAGGAAAAAGCATCAACCAGGTGGGCCGCTTCCCGGCCAAAGGCGGCGTTGAAGACATCTTCCATCATCCTGTTGGGGCAGGGATTCGCACTGAGCAGATGAAAGGTCTGGCCATGGGTGTCCGGGATGGCCGAGATCCGCAGGAGGGCCTCGACCACATTGTCGTCAAAGATAAAGGGCAGAGAACAGGTCACGTCGCCCCGCACTCTGACGGTTTCCACGCCGATATTCTTACGGCTGGCCGCGAGCAGAATACGGAAAACCCCGTCAAGAAAGATAAAGGGACCAAAGGTATTCAGTGAGGCCTGCGACGGCTGCCGCTCCAGGATAATGCTGGGCCGGTAGATGGTGATTGCCGGATCACCTGCCGCCCTCTGGCGAGCCATCTGCGAGCGGAGGAACTGTTCACCTCGGAATTTGCTCTCTTCGTAACCGTTGCGAAAGCGCTGGCCGCAGTCTAGATCCTCTTCGTGGAAGACGCCGGTATAATCACCGCAGACAAAGGCGGTGGAGACGTGGTGGAGGTGGGCGCCCGCCTCCGAGGCCAAGGCGTAGATATGGTGAACGCCGTTGATATTGACCGCTTCATAGTCAGCCACCGAGGCCCCTTTGAAATCGGTGCGGGCCGCCAGGTGAAAGATGGTCTCCACCGAGGTGCAGAGATCACGGTAGTTCTCTTCATCCAGACCAAGCTGGGGCTGCGAGACATCTCCTGACAGGTAGGTACAGTTTGTGCTCAGGGAGCCCTTGTCTTTGGGGGGCCTACGGCAGAGAGCGACAACCTCATTGCCCGCCGCGCACAGTGCCGCGACCAGGGGTCTGCCCACGACGCCGGTGCCACCCGTGACTAAAATGCTCACTTCACCACCTGGCTGGCTGCCTGCTTCTGCCAGTTGAGAACTGCTTCCTCGGTTTCCTGGGCGGAAGGGATGTCCTCAACCAGGTGGCGGATGTTTCTGGTCATATTGGCAATATATTTCTCTTTCAAAGATTCGTCGTTGAACCGCAGGGCTTTGCGACTCCAGGCCAGGCAGTGGCCGCATTGCTGGCAGCCAAGCCGACACTGCGGCATCTTGCGGGCAAAGAACTCAAGAAACCCCTCCAGCGCCTTATTGTCAAGGATGACATCCAGGGCCGGAAGGCGGGTGCCATCGCCGTTGTCGCGAAAGGCCAGCCAGTGCGGCCATCCCAGCAGATCGAGCAGATTTCCGGAAAACTCCCTGGCCAGATAACTGCGGCACAAGCGCAGGATTTCAGATCCTGGAAGTCCCCGGCCCGCTATCTTGAAATAGGAAATTCCAACCTCTTCCCAAAAATGCAGGTCTTCAGGGCGCACCCAGGGGCTCTTGAGGAATTCACCTTCCTTCCGGAGTTTCTGCAGAAAACACCAGTTGAGATAATACTGATTGTACGGGATACCGGCCCCACCCCGCAAAAAGCTCTGCGAGCCCAAGGAGGCCACACAGTTATGATTGTACTTGAAGTGGCACTGGCTGATGCAGACGGGATTGACGATGATTTCCAGGGGCACCTGGCTCTCGGCCTCGGCTGTGCGTAAAAATTGAAAATCCCGGTTGACCTCAACATCAAGCACCACTCTGGCCGCGCCGGCCTCACGATACTGATTGATTCCAGCCACGGCTCCCACGTAGCCGATGGTGGAGGTCACCACCTCAAGCTGCGGGAAGGTGCTGCTGATAATTTCCACCAGGTAGGGAATGGCGACAGTGACTGACGCGACTCCGGCATCCACGAGAAATTGGAGCAATGCGGCCAGCTCCGTGCGGCCTTCATGGGTGTACTCCAGGTTCGAATAACTGGGGGCGTTGAACAGGTAATTGAAGGCAATGCCCTTTCCCCTGGCCTGGGCGACATGGCGCTGAAACTGGTCGCGACTGACCGCCGGAAGGTACTTGGCGGGCCGGGCTGAATTGAAGACACCCTCCTGGAAGGAACCATAGATTTCGGCAACCTGACCGCCGCTGTCTGCAAATTCGCGGTTGAGGTCGCCCAACTGGTCGATGAATTCAGGGGTGAAAGTGGTGGGGACGGTGAAGTAGCGCATTAATGCAAGGCCTCGGAAATGGAATCAATGGTTGTTGATGCAAGGAGAATGGGCGGTCGTCCGGCATGGCTTTCGCTGTGGCGCTCCAGCTTCAAGCGCAGCGTGCCGGACAGGTCCCCTGTGGATGCCATCGGAATCACTATTTTTGTAGTTTCCCCGGCGGCGATCGGGTTCTGTTCATTACTGACTTGGACTCTTTTATCGGTCAACAGCTCCTTGTCTTTTTCAGAGGTCAGCACGAGTTGGATCTCTTTTTCCCCATAGGTTCCGGTGGGCAAGTCATGGGGTAGATTGTTGCGGAGCGTGACCTCAAGGGCCGGAGCGTTTGGCCCTGTTGGCATGATCTGGGCGGTGATCGTGACCCCGCCTGGGAAGTTGACCATCTTTTCCAAGGTTATTTCATGGCTGCGGGTGGGGAGTTCGTCTTCGAATGCGACCAGGATGTTGGATAAAAAATTGGTCCCTTGGGTTGCACGGCGCTGGACGACGGGTTGGTGGCATTCCTGACAGGTTCGGGTCTCCTGTCGTGCTGCCGTCTTTTGCCACTGGGCATGGGTCTCTGCATGGCAGGCCGCGCAGAGGGACTGGCTCGCATAAAAAGTGCGATCTTCCTCGACCGGATGGGGGTTAAACAAGGCGGAACTTGCGTGGGGGCCGTGCATCTTCCCCTCGGAGAGATGACAACTGATGCAGGTGACGCCTTCTTGCTGGTGAAAAGCGCGGCTTTCTGTTTTTTCGGCGCGGATCTCAAGAGGGCTGTGGCATTTGAGGCATTCTTGTTCCGGCGGGTTGCCGGCCGCCTCCTGAAAGGTCGTGCTGGTGAAGGCCTTTGCATGGGCTGTACCTTGCCATTCTCGATACTGGTCCACATGACATGCGCCGCATTGGCTGGCCTGCGGGCCTTCATGGGTTGCAGTTGATGTCCGGGTCAAACTGCCGAAGGTGGTGCAACCGGCCAGCACGAGTAAGCCAAGGAGGAGGCCAATTCCAGTGTTCCAGTTTGTACTGTGGTTAAAAGAAGGCATGATGCAAAAATATTTTTAGAAGTGAGCAAGGAAAACCAGGCAGTCTGGTTCCAGATCAAGGATGTCGCATATAGAGGCGGCACACTTCAGAGTGTGACCCCAAGGCGGGATGGACAGCAGGGTCATCCGTGATCTTCCCGCACAAGGTGTTCATTGTTGTGCAAAATAATGGATTGGACTCGTTCATCACCAATGCGCTCACTGTATCACATGAAGATGAAGATTTCATGAAGATGACGAAACAAGAAAAACGATGATCGCTTATAAATAATTTGAATTATAAGAATTTTTTTTCTGAGTAAAAAGAAGTGATAATTTTTATCGTTTCAAGGTGTATGCAGTGCAGCCAACGATGGTGGGATTACAACCGGTCCCAGAAGTGGGACCCAGACCAGCAAAAGGCGCAAGTACCCCTTACACGCTTATTTCGTTTCCTCCATCGCATTGAACAGTGCAG
The DNA here is from genome assembly GCA_038318785.1 of Desulfobulbales bacterium. GTDB lineage: Bacteria > Desulfobacterota > Desulfobulbia > Desulfobulbales > Desulfobulbaceae > Desulfobulbus. The sequence continues at coordinate 20,888 of JBBQCO010000048.1, forward strand.
CCAGGGTGGGCAAACAAGCGTTTGTTCGCCCTGCACCCTATCGAATAATCTGTAAAATTAACCATTATCCCACATTCATATTTAACTTTTCTGAGCGAATGCCTCCAACCCTCCTGCCACATATTGAGCTTTAAAACCAGCATCAGTCAGCCGTTGCTGCACCGATTGGCTGACCGAACCGCCGCGAACACAGTAGACAATCACCTCACACTGCTCCGGAAGGGTCTGTATCCATTGGTCCACATCAACAGGGTTTTTCCATTGCGCTCCGCCAATCGTTTCAGGCGCTTTGTCAAAATCTTCTTTTCGCCTGACATCGAGCAGGGTGATATCCTTGCCAGTAGCGAGCAGGTTAGCCAGTTCACCAGCAGTCATACTTTTTTCCATTGTGATCCTCTCCCTACATGATGAGTTTCCACAGAAATCCAATGCAGGAACACCCTGCAAGGACGGTGATCATCCCGATTTTCAAATACTTCATGGCCAGATAGGAAAGGCCGGCGAGCAGCAGGCCAAACCAGTCGGCGGTTGCCCAATGCGGCGCCGGGATGGTTGCTCCGAACAGATGGATTGCTCCGGTCCGCGCAAAGAGGGCATTGATGCCGAACCAGAGGGAAAGGTTGAGCACCACGCCGACCACCGCCGCGGTGATTCCTGAAAGCGCCCCGCTCATCATCCTGTTGTTACGCAGCTTCTCCACATAGGGCGCACCAAGGAAAATCCAGAGAAAACATGGGGCAAAGGTCACCCAAACGGTCAGCAGAGCGCCAAGAGTTCCGGCCACATAGGGATTGAGCACACCGGGATCGCGGTAGGCGGCGAGAAAACCGACGAACTGCACCACCTGAATGAGCGGGCCAGGTGTGGTTTCCGCCAGCGCCAGGCCGTCGAGCATCTCCCCAGGCTGCAGCCAGCCATAACCAGCCACTGCCTCCTGAGCCATGTAGGCCAGGACCGCATAAGCCCCGCCAAAGGTAACGGTGGCCATCTTGCTGAAAAAAAGCGAAATTTTGGTAAAGACATGCTCCGGACCAAGGATGAACAAGAGCAGCAGGACCGGTCCAAGCCAAATCAATCCCCAGGTAACCCCCACCTTGAGG
>JBBQCO010000049.1:0-21556 GCA_038318785.1 Desulfobulbales bacterium
CCCGGCGCATACGGGTTTGAGTTGGCCAGTTGGCTGTCTCTGGCGCTGGCAAAAGCAGGTTTTCCCACCCGCTACCCCACCGGTGAAGATTGGGGCTGGTTTATCGAATACCTTGAAGGCGATGCGGAATTCATGATCGGCTGCGGCTGTGAAGCCGAGGAGGGCGAGGGCTACAAGGGAACGCCGGTGTCCTGGCACGTTTCTATAATGCAGAATCTCACGTTAAGTCAGTGCCTCAAAGGGGTGGAGATCCCGGATCTGGACGTGCAACTCACCAATGCCATCGTCGCGGCGCTCCGCGCGGAAGGCATCGAGCCCACCCTCAAAGAGGGTGGGCAATAGCTGTTTTTCTTCATTCTCTCGCCGCCGTTGGCGATGAATCTCCAAAAAAAAAGCCAAACACACTTTCGAGTGTTTGGCTTTGACGTTGTGCCTGGATGGTGATCAAGGGTCGACGGCAATCTGTGACCACCGCGTTATCACGACCAGAGGTTCAGATACCCTCTTCCGCCACTGAGCCCGGACCGGCCAGGGGCCTAAAAGTCTTGCCGGACGATCCGCAAATGGGACATTTCCATCCCTCCGGAAGGTTTTTAAAGGCTGTTCCTGCAGGGGTCTTACTTTTTTTATCACCCTTGTCCGGGTCGTAAATATAGCCACAATTACTCACCTGGCACTGATACATGTCCTTTGGATCTGCCATTCTCTCCCTCCGTCTTCGTTAGTCTCAAAAACTGCACCACGTTATTGGTAACGGTTATCATGATTAAGGTCAACGAATATCCACAACTACCCGCCAGGAATTGCTGACCGTTCCCAAGGCAGCAAGTACCACGGTGTATCTGAAGCCAGGGTGAACTTTTTCCCTCACACACTCAATACAACTGCAGCAGTTTATCCATCTCCTCGGATTTCATGGTGAAGCTGTGGGCTTCGGTGGGGAAGGCACGGCTCTCGACCTCGGCCTTGTATTGGGCCAGAGCGGCGGCGATGGGTTCGTTAATCTTGGCATACTGCTTAACGAATTTGGGGGTGAAACGATCGTAAAGCCCGACCAGGTCGTGGATCACCAAGACCTGGCCGTCGCAGCCGGGGCCGGCGCCGATGCCGATGGTGGGAACGGTGATCGCCCTGGTGATGTGGTCGGCCAGGGGTGCGGGGATCGCCTCGAGAACGATCGAGAAACAGCCGGCAGCCTCCAGGGCCTGGGCATCCTCTATCAACTGCTTGGCTGCCTGGGCGCTCTTGCCCTGGACCTTGAAACCGCCGAGGCTGGTGGCGGTCTGCGGAGTCAGGCCGATATGGCCCTGCACCGGAATACCGGCCCTGACGATGGCGGCAACCGTCTCGGCCATGGAGACGCCGCCCTCGAGCTTGACCGCGTCGGCGTGGCCCTCCTTGAGGATGCGGGTGGCATTGTTGATCGCCGCCGGAACCGAGCTGTTGTAGGAACCAAAGGGCATGTCGGTGACCACCAAGGCCCGTTCGACGCCGCGCACCACCGCCTTGGTGTGGTGAATCATCTCATCCATGGTGACCGAGACCGTATCGGGATGCCCCAGCACCACCATGCCCAGGCTATCACCCACCAGAACAATGTCGATGCCGGCTGCATCCACCATCTTGGCCCAGGGGTAGTCGTAAGCAGTCAGGACCGAAAGGGGGATGCCGTTCTTGCGGTTCCTGATGTCCGGGATGGTCACTTTTTTCTGTTGCATGGGTTCTCCTTGGAAAGAGGTGGCAGCCGAAAGGGTTTATATGAAAGCATTGGTTCCGGCGATTTTGCCCTGCCGGAGCGCCGAGCTTTCATGGTTTGTTGTGGCCGGCCAATCTGCTCCAGCCATGCTGGTTAGATCCGATGGGAGGCGGTGGCCTCCAGGGCCTTGACCAGTTGGGTGAGCAGCAGGTTGACCGGGGTGGGCACGCCGACCTCCAATCCCTTGGCGACGACAGCGCCGTTGATGACATCAATCTCGGTGGGTGCGCCCCGGAGGATATCCTGGAGCATGGAGGCCCGGTTGGCGCTGGTCAGCGCACAGACCTGCCGGACCCGCTCCAGTTGCGTCTCGTAGGGGAGATCGATATGCAATGCCTGGGCGACCGCCACAGCCTCGTCCACGGCCTGGGCCATGAGCTGTTCGCATTCCGGCACCTGGGCGAGAACACCGTTGGACACCCGCAGCAGGGCGGTGAGGGCATTGATGCCGACATTGACGATCAGCTTGGACCAGAGGAGCGCCTCGCCATCCTCAACGACACGCGTATCGATGCAAGCCCGGTTGAACAGCTCGACAATGGCCGCAATTTTTTCGGATTGGCCGGGCCCGGTGGCAAGCACGGTCGGGCCGCGGCCGGCATGACGGACATGGCCGGGCGCCAGCAGGGTGGCCGCCTGGGCGGTGGTGCCGGCAGCAGCCCGTTCCGCACCGACCACGGCGACGATCCGCTCCAGATTGCCGAGCCCGTTTTGCAGGGTGAGCACCAGGCCGTCTTCGGCCACTAGCCTTTGAGCCGTTGCAGCGGCCTCGCCGGTGGACCGGGCCTTGGTGCACAGCAGGATCAGGTCGGCCTTGCCGCCGTATTGCGAGCCATCAATCAGAGCCCTGATCCCGAAGCGGCGCACCATGCCGTCCATGCCGGTGAGGGTCAACCCCTCCCGGTTGATGGCTCGAGCATGGCCCGCATTGGTGGTGAAGAGGCACACCTCTGCAAGTGGCGCCAGCAGGGCCCCGAACAGACTGCCCATCGCCCCGGCACCAAGAATCAGTATCTCCATGTCACCACTTGCCTCTCCTTTTGGCCGGCTGTGCTGCCGGGCCTTTTCCTGTGGTCAGTTGCGGGGAAAACCATTGGCGTCAGTTATAAACCATCGACAAAAAAGGTCAACGCCGAACACTTTCCCCGTCTGGAAGATAGCAAGGGCTTGAGTCGGCGGGTCCAAAGGGGTACAGTTTGGCCATTGCCGTGGTGACTGTTCCGCCACCCACCCCTTTTGGAGGAAGACGATGCACCTTTTTATCTGGCGTCACAGCAAGCGCTTTTCCAGTTGGTCGATGCTCGATGAGCCCCATATCCACAAGGAAAACTACCTCCAGGCCGACGTCACCGTATTGGCGTCGTCCCAGGCGGAAGCCCTCACCCTTCTGGCCCGGAACGGCCATTGGAACGTCGAAGAACTGCAGCGGATCGAGCCCGAGGTCATCCCTCTGGATGCATCCCGCATCGTCATCAGCCATGTCGATTTTCAATAACCAGAGCCGCACGAGACGGTGCCGATTGTTGGGCAAAGTCCTGCAAATGAGTAGCCAAAACCAGGGAAGCCGGGGTGTTTTTCCCCTGTGCCTTGTGATCTAAACGCGGTATGATGCCCGTGTTTTCCCCAAGCCAGCAAGAGAACCATCGAAACAATCGCCGTCGGCCACCTGAGGCCACAGAGGCCATCGTTCGATTCGTCCGAGAGTGACAAACGCACAGAGGTTTTTGCCATGGAACAGTCCCAAACAAACATGATCGCCAAGAAAGTCGCCTGGTATGAGGCAATGGCCATATCATTTGTCATTGCGCTCTCCTGGCTCGATGAAATCCTCGACATCCCCTATCTCCTCTTGGGCGGGCCGGCAACCCCGATCAACTGGCGTGAATCCTTTTTCGAGAGCATCATCATCGCCGTCGTCGGGGCGCTGATTATCCGCCACACCTATAGACTGCTCCTGCGAATCAGCTACCTGGAAAGTATCCTGCCGGTCTGCGCCTCCTGCAAAAAGATCCGCATGGACCCGGAGTTCTGGAAGGACATCAAGCACTTTGTCCAGGAACGCTCCAAAACCGAGTTCACCCACGGCATCTGCCCGGACTGCATCGAAAAATATTACCCAGAACTGAAGAAAGAGAAAAAACCTCTCAGCAACGGGTCGGAGTAGTTCTTCATCGGCTTCTCGCCGGTTCTCTCCGCTGGCCAGTCTCTCGAGGCCTCGTCGCTAACAATCGCCAACAACCGCAACCATGAATACTATTCGAGCCCTGTGCCTGGCAGAACGATTCCAGTTCGATGCCCTCTACGAGTTTCTCTCCCACCAGACCCACGCCACGCGGATGCGCAATGTTATTGCCCTCTCCCCGGACGAGGGCGTCCGCGCCTTCCTCTTTGATTACGGCGTCTGCGTCCTGTTCCAGTACGGTTACGAATCGGAGAAACGCCTCATAGACCAGGTGCTCAAGTATGCGACCAACCCCCTGGAAACCTTGGTCGAGGAGGAGTTGGAGTATCGGAGCAGCAGCGAAGGAGGGATCCGCATCCGCAACGACCTGATCGATGTCGACGACATCTCCGAGCTGACCTGCCTGTCGCTCAGCCACGCCCTGGCCCAATCGACCAAGCTCGCCTCCTTCGAGTCCTCAATCGAGGAAACGATCAAGAAAACCAAGTACATCCCCGAAGCGCTGGCGAAAAAAGGCTCGATTACGCTGTCCCGCACCCAACTGGCGAGGGAACGGGGCCGGGTCTACCTGGAAAAATCCCACATCATCCTCCAGTTCAACCTGCTGGACACCCCTGAATTCATCTGGGAATATCCGGAGCTGGAACATTATTATCTGGCGCTCTCCCGCTATCTGGAGATCACCCCCCGGGCCACGGTCCTGAAAAACCGGCTGGAGGTGATCCAGGAACTCCTCGAAATGATGGCCGACGAGCAGAAACACAGCCATTCGAGCATGTTGGAGTGGATCATTATCATCCTGATCGCCATCGAGATCGTCCTCTTTTTCGTTAAATAACGGCATCAACCGGTGCAAATGGAACAATGGCCAGGTCATTCCCTTTGCCCTCCGGCCTCGGGATGTTTATTTTCCCAAACAACGATGATGCTTCCATTCCCCCCGCGTTCCCTTGACAGGAGGATCCCATGAAGATTCTGATCACCGGCGGCACCGGTTTTGTCGGTTCAGCCCTCAGCACCCGGCTCTTGGAGACGGGACACGAGATCACGGTCATCGGCAGCAGCAGCCGTTGCCGTCTCGCCCCGCACCCGCAGCTTACCTACGTTGCCGCCGACACCACCCGCCCCGGTGACTGGCAGCAGCGGGTGGCGGAACAGGACGCCCTGATCAATCTGACCGGGCGGTCGGTTTTTAATCTTTGGACCGAGAATTACAAAAAGGCCATTTACGACAGCCGCATCCTCACCACCAGGAATCTGGTGGCCGCCCTGCCGGCATCGACCGAGGCAGTGCTGCTGAGTACCTCGGCCGCCGGTTTTTATGGCGATGGCGGCGAGATCGAGAAGACCGAGACCAGCGGTCCCGGCGACGATTTCCTGGCCCAGGTCTGCCGCGACTGGGAGGCCGAAGCCGGTAAGGCTGCCGAAAAAGGGGCGCGTGTGGTGCTGATGCGTTTTGGCGTCGTCCTGGGCAAAGGGGGCGGCGCCATCGCCACGATGAAGACCCCCTTCCGGCTGGGGCTCGGCGGGCCGATCGGCAGCGGCAGCCAGTGGTTTCCCTGGATTCATCTCGACGATTTGGTCGGAGCGATCCTCTTTCTCCTCACCGCCGAGGAGTGCCGTGGGCCCTTCAACTTCACCGCGCCGCAACCGGTCCGGCAAAAAGAATTTGCCCGCCAGCTGGGTGCTGCATTCCACCGCCCCGCCTGCCTGCCGACGCCGGCCTTTGTCATGAAGCTGGTGCTGGGCGAATTCGGCCGCTCCCTGCTCCAGAGCCAGAAGGCTCTACCACAAGCGCTGACCGAGAGCGGCTACCTGTTTACCTATCCGGAACTGCAACCGGCCCTGCGGGAGATTGTCGGTGGCTGATTCGCAGTTTACGTATTCGTCGCTCTTTCCCTGTTCAGCCCACGAACTCTATGATTGGCATTGCCGGTCCGGCGCCCTCGAGCGCCTCATCTCCCCTTGGGAAAAGACCAGGGTGGCGGCCCGGACCGGCGGTCTCGATCCAGGCGGCCGGGTGGTCCTGGCCATGCACGCCGGTCCCTGGCCGTACCAGTGGCACGCCCGCCATGTCGAAAACCTTCCCGGCCTGATGTTTCGGGATATCCAGGAACGCGGCCCATTTGCGCGCTGGACCCACACCCACCGCTTTGCCGACACCGCAGAAGGGGCTGTGCTGGAAGACCAGATTGACTACGCCCTGCCCGGACAGCCAATCCTGCCCGGCCTCGCAACCGATCTGGTCGACCGCACCCTCAGGCGGGTTTTCCGCTACCGCCACGCCACCCTGCGCGACGATATCGCCTTGCATCAACGATGCAGCTCAAGGCCACTGCGGGTGCTCATCAGCGGCGCCAGCGGCGTGCTCGGCTCGGCCCTCCGTCCTCTACTGACCACCGGCGGCCACGAGGTCTGGACCCTGGTGCGCAGGCCACCCGATCGAAGCAGGCGGGAAATCTACTGGAACCCGGAACGCGATCAGCTCAATCTTGCCGGTCTGCCCGCCTTTGATGGGGTCATCCATCTGGCCGGCGACAACATCGGCGACGGCCGTTGGACCACGGACAAAAAAAAGCGGGTGATCGACAGCCGGGTGCAGGGAACCGGCCTGATCGCCCGTACCCTCGCCGGCCTGCCGGTGCAGCCCAAGGTATTCCTCAGCGCCTCGGCGGTCGGTTTTTACGGCAACTGTCTGGATTGCTGCATGCGCGAGGAGGATCGTGCCGGATCGGATTTCATCTCCGATGTCTGCACCCTCTGGGAACATTCGGCCAGGCCTGCTGAAGAGGCCGGAATCCGCACCGTCTTCCTGCGCATCGGTGTGGTGCTCAGCCCCCAGGGTGGTGCCCTGCAGCGGCTTTTGGCCACCTCGGCCATCGGTTTCCCCAGCCGGTTCGGCGGTGGCGATCAATACATCAGCTGGATCGGGATCAACGACATGGTCGGCGCCGTGCTCCACGCCCTGACCTGCGACACGCTTACCGGTCCGGTCAACATCGCCGCCCCGCACCCGGCGACCAACAAACAATTGATGCGAACCCTGGCGCAGGTGTTGCGCCGCCCTCTCCTGCCCTCGATTCCCGCCGGTCTGCTGCAAACCCTGTATGGCCAGATGGCCTCCGAGGTATTACTGGGCGGGTGCCGGGTGGCCACCGACAAGCTGCAACAATCCGGTTATACCTTTCGTCATGCCGATTTGGCACAGACTTTACGTCATCTGCTCGGCAGATTTGAAAACCAGGGTCCGGAGTGCTGAACACGTGAGTTGGAAATTAAAAACGATCCTCCTGGTCATGATGACCACGGCTCTGGCCTGCGGTTTTCTCCATCACCTGGTTCCCCCGGCCACCCTTAACTTCGAACGGTTGCACATCTTTCTCTTCAACCTGTGCAGCGGCGGCACCCTGCTGATCTATTTTACCGAAGGTGGCAACACCCTGTCGCGCCGGGGCATGCTCTTCCTGACACTGGCCATTGCCTTTGCCCTCTGCGCTTTCCTCCACTGGTATGTGCCGGCAATGCTGATTCCGCTGGCCCTTGCCCATCTGGTGGAGGCAGTGCGCATTGACCACTTCGGCAGCCGATTTCCCCGTGCGCTCTTTGCCTTCCGGGAACCGGTCCCCCGCAAATTTCATCAGGCAGCCCTCTTGTGCCTCTCCCTGGGCCTGACCTTTTCTAGTCCGGTGATCCTCAACTCGGTCTATCTCCAGTGGTTCACAATTGAAAAGTTGAAACTCGACACCTTTTTCCTCGGCTTCTCCTTCCCCATCTCGCTGATCTCCATGTCGGTGATCTTCTCCCTGATGAAACAGGAGTCGATCCGCCTGACCGCAGTGCTCAAGGAGGCAGCCTTCTGGATCATCAACCTGGGGGTGATTGTCTTTTTTCTGTTCATCCTCGCCGGACTCTTTACCTCTCAGGTTGCCATCGCCAGCCTGCTGTTTGCAACCGTGGCCCTTATCTTCTTTTTATACTGGCACGAAGGCATCCAATTGCAGCAAAAGGCCTTTCTCACCTCGGGCATTCTCTTTCTGCTGATCACCTCGATCACCGGCATCGCCTACATCCTCCTTTCTTTTTCCAGCTTTTACACCCCTGAAATCAGCCACCCCCTGCTCCGCCTCCATGCCTTCACCGCCCTCTACGGATGGAATCTCAGCGGCTTGGTGGTGATCAGCCGCCACGGTGATTTTCCCCTCCAACTCCATTCGAGCAAGATCATCCTCCTTCACTGGCTGACCGTGCTCCTGCTCTGCCCGCTTGGTTATTTCCTGCCGGTGTTTGCCGTCCTTGCCGTCGTGGCCTACACCGGGTTGCTCATCCTGATGTTTTTCAACCAGAGTACGGTCGATAAGGAACTGACTGCTCTCCAAGACGCCAGCCTGCATCCTGGTGCACCTCCTGCCGAGCCCCTATATAAAAGGTTCTCCGGTAAATTCGGCAACCTGCGGCAACGGTAGCAAAACCCTTGCGCCACAAGCACTCTCAGCCTTGAGATATCCCCTTGACACGGTGCCTGGCAATTCGTTACAGAAAGCAGACAAACTTTCTTTTGGCCGTTTTTGGGGCAACCTTGCCCGGTCATCGACCACGCCGTTCTCGTTTTGGAGCTACTTGATGCTGTTTCGCCTCTTTTTGCTCAGCACCGCAGTCCTCAGCCTACTGATCCTGAATGTCCCCGTACCAGCAAAGGCCAAGGAAGCGGTGACCTGGATGGAGGCCGTCATGCCGCCTTTCCTCATCCAAAGTGGCGTGCAACAGAATCAAGGGTACGGCAACGTCATTACCAACATCATTCAGCAAGGGTTGGTCGACTACGAGCACGACACCATAACGACCAACATCACCCGTCATTTCTATAAATTCAAACAGGGTGAAAAGGTCTGCAGCGTTGGCCTGTACAGGACTCCGGAACGAGAAGAATTCATGTATTTCTCCATGCCGAGTTTTCTCACCCTGCCCCCGGTCCTCATCGTTAAAAAGGATGGACTGTCCCGCTTCGGCAACCGAACAAGTGTGCAACTCGCAGAGATTCTGAACGACAAAAAATTGATGGTGGGCATGAGCAAGGATCGCTCCTACGGTTCCACCACCGATGACATCCTCAAAAAACACAAGGGAAGCAGCAATATCCTTGAAAGCACGGGTCAGGAACTGTCGCTCAACCTGTTCAAGATGCTCCTGAAGGGACGGCTCGACGGCATTATCGGGCTGCCTGAGGAGGCGCTCTACCAGGCGGAGCAGTTGGGTATCAGAGATCAGCTCATGACCCTGACCATCGAAGAAAATCAGAACGGCTATGAGGGCTGGATGAGTTCGGTGGGTTGCTCGAAAAATGCCTGGGGCAGGGCCATCATCGACAAAATCAACGAAGTTCTGCTCAACCAGCGGCCCACCGAACGCTACCGTATGGCCTACGAGCGGTGGCTCGACCCCAATTCCATCGAGAATTATCGCAGGGTGTACAAAGACGTTTTCCTAGAAACGACCCAATAGCCGATTTCCTCACGGATCGAAACCGGCTCTTTGCTGAAGAATTTTCTCGACAAAAAAGGCAGAAACGACCTATTGTTTACGCATGACAGATTCTGCTTTCCACGCAAGGATTGCGTCAAAATATTTTTGAGGGCGCCCCGATGACACTTCCTATCCAGCAAAAATCCAGCGGCCAGTCCATGAAAACCCCAAAAAAACAAAAATATTTCGTCAACCGGAAAGAGGCGGTCACCATCAGATGCCGGACCTGCGGCAGGGTTGAAACCTTTTCCGTTGCCAGCCTCCAAGGGAAAAAACACTCGTTGCAGGTGAGTTGCGCTTGTGCCGAAACCTTTGAAGTTGACCTTGAATTCCGCCAAGACTACCGCAAAAAAACGAGCATAACCGCAAACTTCCGTGCCATTTCCACGCCAAGGGCCCGGGCCCGACAATGTGTCATCGCCGACCAATCAACCGGTGGTTTACTGTTGCAGATAGCGGAGGAAGTGCCGATCAAGCAGGACGACCGGCTTATTGTCTGCTACCGTCCGGATGTTGATTCTCCGCATGAGATTGAGCGGATCATCAATGTCCGCCATTACGATCGGGGCAGCCGCATCGGCGGGGCCTTCATCGACGTTGACGCCTTCCCGCGCCAGCACCCGCACCCGGGAACAACGATTCTCCACTGAGCCGAACCCGCATCTTCGGGTCAGGGAAACGAATTCATCCGGCCATGGAATGACCATGCGGGTCATCGCACAAGGGACATCCGACCAAGCTTTTGCCGAGGCGGCCAATCTGTTGCGTTTGGCAAAGAGGCCGGCAGCCCTGACCGGGGCGGGCATCTCGGTGGGGAGCGGCATCCCTGATTTTCGCAGTCCGGGCGGACTGTGGACCATCTTTTCCCCGGAGGAGTACGCCACCCTTGAGGTCTTTTGCCGTGATCCGGCCAAGGCCTGGGAACTCTTTCGGGCACTGGGCAAGGTTTTAATCGGCAAGCAGCCCAATGCCGCCCACCGCGCCCTGGCTGAACTCGAACGGCAAAACCAGCTGCAGGGCATCGTCACCCAGAACATCGACAATTTGCACCAGCAGGCCGGCAGCAGCCGAGTCTTTGAGATCCACGGCGACCATCAGCATCTGCACTGCCTGCAATGCGGCGATCTCCAGCCGATCACTGAAGACCTCCTGCAGACCACGGAGGTGCCGCGTTGCAAGCACTGCGGCTTTCCCCTGAAACCCAATGTGGTGCTCTTCGGAGAATCGGTGCGCGACATCGATACGATCAACCACTTCATCGCCGGTTGCGACCTGCTGCTGGTCATCGGCACCTCAGCCCAGGTCTTTCCGGCTGCCGCGCTCCCCTCGATGGTCCGGCAGAACGGTGGCCGTATCTTTGAATTCAACCGGGAACCGGCCCTCTCCGGAACCGCCCGGCCCGGCGATTTCTTTTTCCAGGGCGATGTTGTTCAAACCCTGCCCAGGCTGACCAAGGCTTGCCGGGAAAGGTGAGCAACCCCTGCTGTCCCGATTTCCGAGGAAGCCTTGCGTTTGTCGGCGATATGCTGTATAAGTTGCCCTGGTAACGTACCAACGCGTTCCCCACTCAAGTTTTGAACATTCCAAGATGGTTGCCTGACCAATATCGGTCAGGCGTTTTTTGTTGTAGTCGCCCACATGCTTCTTTTCCCGGCTTTTTGTGCAGCGGGAACAGGCATTGGTCAGGTTTGACAGTCAGGCTCTTACATTCTGGACGGGGTCATCTGTTAACGGACAACAGGGACAGTTGCCGCAAGGCAGAACCCACCCCAGGATTATCAAGACATTGCCACTCTCAAGGAGTAGCCTGATGACAACAGAGACCTTCGCCCAATTCGGCCTGCATCCTGATCTCTTGCAGACCGCTACCGAACTCGGATTCACCGAACCAACCCCCATTCAGCTGGCTGCCATTCCCCTGCTGCTCAGTGGCCGAGACCTGATCGGCCAGGCGCAAACCGGTACCGGCAAAACCGCTGCCTTCGGCCTGCCGCTGCTGCAACGGGTCACTCCCCGGCAAAAAGGCGTCCAGGCACTGGTTCTCGCCCCCACCCGCGAACTGGCCATCCAGGTTGCTGCGGCCATTGGCCGTTACGGCAAGCAACGAGGCATTACCGTGCTTGCCCTCTATGGCGGCCAGTCCTATCAGCAACAGCTCCGCAGCCTGCGCCAGGGTGTTGAGGTGATTGTCGGCACCCCCGGCCGCCTGCTCGACCTGGTCAAACAAGGCTCCCTTGACCTGGGCACGGTCCAGACCGTGGTCCTTGACGAAGCCGACGAAATGCTGAGCATGGGATTCATCGAGGATATCGAACTGATTCTCGACCGCATCCCCGCCGAGCGGCAGACCATGCTTTTTTCCGCCACCATCTCCAAACGGGTCCAGGGGCTGTCCGCCCGCTACCTGCGGAATCCCGAGACCGTTTCCATCACCCCCAAACAACTGACCGGCGCCTCCATTGAGCAACGCTATTACCTGGTCAACCAGCAGGACAAGATCGCGGCCCTGACCCGGCTGTTTGAGATGGAGACCATCGACAGCGCCTTGATCTTCGTCCGCACCCGCCTCGGCACCGGCGAGCTGGCCAACCAATTGACCTCGCGCGGTTTTGCCGCCGAACCGCTCAACGGCGACCTCAGCCAGGATGCCCGCATCCAGGTGCTCACCCGGTACCGGAACGGTCAGGTCAAAGTTCTGGTGGCCACCGATGTCGCCGCCCGTGGACTCGACATCGACGATATCTCCCACGTCTTCAATTTCGACCTGCCCGATGATCCCGAGGTTTATGTCCACCGGGTCGGCCGAACCGGGCGGGCTGGAAGAGAGGGCATCGCCATCTCTTTGCTGTCGCCCAAGGACCGCTGGCAGCTTCGCCGAATTGAGGACTACACCCGGTTTAAGTTGAAGCAGGCCGAGTTGCCGACCATCCAGCAGATCGAGAATCACCGTCAAGCCCTGCTGATGGAACAGCTGGAGGTCTGGATCAAACGAGGCCGCTGCCGCAGGGAGCGAGAGGTGGTGGATATGCTGGTATTGACCGGACATTCGCCGGAAGATGTTGCCGCTGCCGCCTTGAAACTGGCACGAGGCGATGAGAAAAAACGCCCTATCGATCCCATCACCCCCATCAAGGAAGAACAATTTACCCCGCGGGATCGGAAAACCGAACGGTTCCCACGCCGCAGTGGTCAAACTGGACCAAGCCAAGGAGCACGGCGAGGGTCAGATCGGGACAAGGACATGGTGCCGCTCAAACTCGACGCCGGCCGGGCCGACGGCATCAGCGTCAACCACGTGGTGGCCTCGCTGGCCCATTTTTCAGGCGTTGCCGCCAGCCAATTGGGCAAGATTCGGCTGGAATCCAACCACACCCTGGTCGATGTGCCGGAGCAACTGGTCGGCCGCCTGCTCTCAAAAAATGGCGCCTACCGGATCGGCCGCCGAACATTCAACCTCGAACGGGCCTGAGCTGGGCGAGGACCAAATCCCGAATCAGTCAGTTCTTTTCCTGAAACAAGGTCCTCTTTGATCTGAAAGATCAACCCGTCTTCACATGGCTTAGCCTGCTTAACAGGAAACTGCCTTGCCGCTCTCGGGACGTCCATGAACACATCGACGTCTCGCGAGTGGCAAGCACACTTTTCTCGGCCCCCTTGTTTGTCATGCCCAAAACAGAAAATACCGCTTCGTTGGCGCCTCAGAATGAGCCGCCGGTCCCTTCAGACCGCGGCTCCTCGTGCTCGAACAGAAGGCCACCGGATGGTCAACTCAAAAATTGACCATTCTGTATTCAATCAGTGCACTGCGGAATGGATGGAAGAATTCTTATAATCGAAGATGACCAGGAGTTAGCCCAGGTGCTGCAGATGCGGCTGTCGCGGCTCGGGTTTGTTGTTTCGGTGCACAACTCCGGCCACCATGGTCTCGCGGCAGCCACTAGCGAAACGGTCGACGTCATCCTGACCGCCATCAACCTGCCTGATCTCAACGGCCTAGAGCTGTGCCGAAAAATATCGACCCAATGGCCTGAAATCCCGGTGGTCATCATGACCGCCTTTGGCAGCATGGAAGCTGCGATTGCCGCGATTCGGGCGGGCGCCTACGACTTCATCACCAAGCCTTTTGAGATCAACCACCTCGAATTGGTCCTGAACCGTGCGGTCAATCACCGCAGACTGCAAGAAAGCGTCAAAAAACTCAGCCAGGCGCTGGAGCAGACACGATCTTTCGACGAACTCATTGGCGAGAGCCAGGTCATGCAGGCCATGTTCTCAAAATTGATGCGGATCGCCGATTCCGAGGCCTCCGTCCTGCTCGCCGGCGAGAGCGGTTCGGGTAAGGAATTAGCTGCCCGGGCCATTCACAAATACAGTCGTCGCGACAAGCAGCCGTTGATTGCGATTAATTGCTCGGCGATGCCGGAGCCCCTACTGGAAAGTGAATTATTCGGCCATGTTAAAGGGGCTTTTACCAGTGCCCACGCGGAGCACAAAGGTCTCTTCCTGGCGGCGGATGGAGGCACGATCCTGCTTGACGAAATCGGCGAGCTGCCACTCTCCCTCCAGCCCAAACTCCTGCGAGTGCTCGAAGAGCACAGTGTCAGACCGGTGGGGAGCAGTGTCGAAAAATCCTTCAATGTCAGAGTCATCGCCATCACCAATCGCGATCTCGAGGCAGCCGTGGCCGAGGGGAGCTTTCGCGAAGACCTGCTCTACAGGCTCAATGTCATTACCGTGCAGGTGCCGCCCCTCCGCACCCGGGGCATGGACATCCTTCTCCTGGCCGAAAAATATATTGAACTGTATGCCAGCCGCCAGAACAAGAGCATCACCGGCATGACCAATGCCACGGCCCAAAAACTGCTGGCCTACCGATGGCCGGGCAATGTCAGGGAGTTGCGCAACGCCATGGAGCATGCGGTCACCTTGACCAATCACCGTAAAATCATCCCGGACGATCTCCCCGAAAAAATCCTCACCTTCCGGACCGATCAAACCGGACCGACCCTGGGCATGCCCGGGCCCGGTGAGCTGGTTCCCATGGCGGAGATGATGCACCGCTACATGCAGCATGTCCTCGCTACGGTTGGGGGGAATCGGACCCTTGCCGCCCAGATCCTGCACGTTGATCGCAAGACCCTGTATCGCAAACTGCACAGCCAAAATGAGACAGAGCCCCCGTTGCCCCTCCTGTTCCCTGGCCCCTTTGGTGCATAGCCCCTTTCATCTGGGGCAAAATGCCCCGATGGGGCGCCCTGCCCCAGATGCGCACCTTGTGTCTATGAATCGATAACCGCGCCAACTGGCGCTTTCCAGCCGGCATCCCCACCAGTTACCTCCAGCGCATCACCCTTGATACACGTCTTTTTTTTGCCGTTGCCCTGCAACCCTCTTCTTCCTTGCTCGAGGAATCCTTCACCCTGGAAAACATTGACGTGTTGGCATACCTAATGCAAAGACAGTTTGGTTGAACCCAGCTCTCCCTCCAAACAAACAATCGACAAAGGATGTCATCTCATGACCATTATGATCGGAATCCATCAGCACCAAGAAAAAGTGGATAAACTTTACGAGAACATGGGCCTGCTCGCCGCCCCACTCATTGCGGTCGGTCCTTTTCCCACCAAGGGAGAGGCTTTAACCTGGCAGCGGGACATTCAGAAAAAAATTGGGGATTGTCAAATCGTCGAGCCAGCCGGTCCCGAAGAAAGCCAGACTCCATGGTATGGTTTTTCCTTTGAAAAATGAGGCAAAATTGAAAACGGAAGACGACGCACCACTACTGGTTTCTGGCCATTGCGGCACTCACTTTTCCGACATCCATCCTCCTTGCCCCACGGAGGTCTGATCACCGCCCGACCCACTCACCCTGACACCACTGTCCGGTTTTCTGCTAGAATCCGCTCTTTTCCCCCTTTTCGCCAGATACAAAGGTGGCAATCTTGTGCTGTTTGTCCTCGATACGAAGCGCTCTCTACTGAAGAAATACCCCAGAGCAAAACTCCGATTGAACCATCGCCGTTACCCCACCTTCTTCGCGACTTCCAGACTCTTTTCGATGGATATTTTATTGACGACCCCTTGTCTTGCCCTTGCTGATCCGGCGATTGGACAATAGAACGACTGACAAAATCACTTTAAAGGCCCAGCACCATGGATTCAAATATGTCCTTAACTCTTGCTCAATCGGCGATTTTCGTCTCGTTCCTTTCCGCAACAGTCCCCTTGTTCTTTTATCGCCAGCCCTATCTCCTGGTCAGGATATCCTTTCTTTTGCTTGGCCTTTCCGGCCTTGCATCTGCTTGGGCAGGAGCAAGGGCACTGCTCACCAACCAGGCTGAACAGATCGTCCTTCCGATAGGTCTCCCTTGGCTGCACATCTTTTTACGCATCGATCCCCTCTCCGGCTTTTTCTTCTTTATTGTCGGTTTTGTTACATGCACAGCGGCCTGCTATGGCCCCACCTACATCCGGGAACATATTGGCGGCCCCCACCCGATCGGCACCTTGACATTGTTCACCGGCCTTTTTGTGTGCGGGATGTTGCTGGTGCTGCTGGCGGCGGATGCCTTTTCTTTTATGATCGCCTGGGAGATCATGTCTGTTGCCAGTTATTTTCTCGTCGCCTACCAGCATGACAAAGCTGAGAATCGCAGCGCTGCTTTTCTCTATCTGCTGATGGCGGTCGTGGGGGGCGCCTTTATCTTGCTGGCCTATGGCGTTCTTGCCGCATTTTCCGACAGTTTCAGCTTTGCCTCAATGGCGACGGCTCAATTGAGCCCGACCTGGGCGACCATCGCGTTCTTGCTGGCCTTTATCGGCTTTGGCATGAAAGCCGGCATCGTTCCTTTGCACGTCTGGCTGCCGCAAGCTCACCCGGTGGCCCCATCACATATCTCCGCCCTCATGTCCGGTGTGATGCTTAAAGTGGCGATCTATGGATTTATTCGTTTTGTCTACGATCTGTTAGGCGTTATGCATTGGCAATGGGGCGTCCTGGTTTTGCTGATTGGAGCAGCTTCAGCCGTCTTGGGGGTGTTGTATGCCCTCATGCAGCACGACCTCAAGCGTCTGCTGGCCTACCACAGCGTGGAAAATATCGGCATTATCTACATAGGCCTCGGCATCTCGATGATCTTCCATGCCACCGGCCACATGGAGGTTGCCGCTCTCGCCTTGATCGCCGCCCTCTATCATTGTTTAAACCATGCCCTTTTCAAGAGTTTACTCTTTTTCGGCGCCGGTGCGGTCCTGCAGCAGAGCCATCAGCACGATATGGAAAAGATGGGAGGACTGATCAAGAAAATGCCGGTAACAGCAGTCTGCTTTCTGGTCGGCTGCATCAGTATCTCTGCCCTCCCGCCTTTTAATGGATTTGTCTCGGAATGGCTGACCTATCAGGCCGCTCTGCAGGGGCCGATCCTGCGGAGCGGTATTCTTGGCGCCATGTTGCCGGTCGCTTCGGCTATGCTGGCCCTGACCGGAGCCCTGGCAACAGCCTGTTTCGTCAAGGTCTATGGTGTTGTTTTTCTGGGACTTCCCCGGAGTCCTCAAGTTGCCGAGGCACAGGAAGCTTCTTTTGGCATGCAGTTTGCTCAAGTCATCCTTGCCCTCTGTTGTCTGATTTTTGGTATCTTTCCCACCTGGACGGTCAGTGCAATCAATGTCATCGCGGAAAATCTTATCGGTACCGGCTTATCCAAGGCTGCCGGCGATGGCTGGCTATGGTTGACTCCAATCGGTAAACAGACCGCCTCGTACGGTGCGCTCGCTATCCTTTTTGGACTCTTGGCGAGTTGGCTGATCGTCTATTTTTTCCTCCATCCCCTACGACGTGACAATCGGATACGCATTGGCCCCGCCTGGGATTGCGGCTTCGGGCCCCTGACCCCTCGGATGCAATACACTGCCTCGTCCTTTGCCATGCCGATCCGACGAATATTTTCGTATGTCTGGTTCATTGATGAAAAGGTTGAACCAGGGCATCACGGCAAGGGGCCACGATACTCTCTGAAGATCCATGACTGGGCCTGGCTGGTCATCTATGTCCCCATCGGCAAACTGATACTCCACCTTGCGAAGCGGGCCTCTCTTCTCCAAGGAGGCAATCTTCGTGTCTACCTCTCCTATTCCTTTTTTACCTTACTGTTCCTGCTGTGGGTGATCGTATGACAGGCTGGATATTTGCTCTTCTGCAAACCCTCTGCGTGGTGCTATTTGCTCCATTCATGGCGGGTTGGGTCAAATGGCTCAAATGTAAACTGCAGAATCGGCAGGGACCGCCTCCTTGGCAGCCCTATCGAGATCTGCTGCGGCTCTCCAGGAAGCAAGTGGTCCTGGCAGAGTCGGCATCCCCTATTTTTCGGGTGGCTCCCTACATAGTTTTTAGTGTCACGGTGGTGGCTGCCTCTATTGTGCCGGTCTTTTCCGTCCAAATCCCGACAGCAGCCCTGGCGGACGTCATCGTGCTGGTCGGATTCCTCGCCCTGACCCGCTTTTTTCTGTCCTTAGCGGGCATGGATGTGGGCACGGCTTTCGGCGGCATGGGATCGTCTCGAGAGGTAACGATTTCCTCTCTGGCGGAACCGGCGCTGCTGATGGCCTTTTTCACCCTGGCCATGAACGCCTCCAGCACCAACTTATCAACCGTCATTGCTCACCTCGCCCAATCGCACTTTGTCCTGTACCCCTCACTCATCTTTTCCTCGATGGGCTTTATCCTGGTGGCACTCGCTGAAACTGGCCGCATACCCATCGACAACCCCGCCACCCACCTTGAACTCACCATGATCCATGAAGCCATGATCCTTGAATACAGCGGCCGCCATCTGGCCTTGATGGAATGGGCCGCCATGCTCAAACTCACCCTCTATGCAGTCTTGATTGCTAACTTTATCGTGCCATGGGGAGTGGCCATGACCCTTGAGCCAGGAGCAATCGCGTTCGGTGTGTACAGCATCACCTGCAAGCTCTTGGTGCTGGGATATTTTTTGGCTATTGCAGAAACTGCGCAAGCCAAGATGCGACTCTTTCGGGCGCCCCATTTTCTGGGATTGGCGTTCATTCTTTCTTTGCTCGGCATGATGAGCCACATTGTCCTCGAGGTGCGTTGAAATGCTGATAACCTCCTTGTCACTGCCGGAACAACTGGTCCTGACCCTGGCTGCCTTGATCCTGCTGACCTCGTTCATCATGCTGGCGCAAGTGCGACTTGACAGTCTGATCAACACCTTTGCCATGCAAGGCTTGCTGCTCTTTTTCACAACCGTGCTCATGGCGGTCATTTCCGGGGAATACCATCTGCTCATCTCTGCGGCCTTGACCTTATTCCTCAAGGTTTTCTTTATTCCCATCCGGTTGCGCCGCCTGGTCATTGATCTCGATGTCCGCCGTGAGGTCGAGGTCTTGGGCAACCCTTTTTTGATCATGCTGTTCGGCACCGGCCTGGTGCTCTTCAGCTACTATGTTGCCTTGCCGATTCGGGCGTTGTCCCTCTTAGCAACCCGGAACACGATCGCCATTTCCTTGGCGGTTGTCTTGATTGGCATGCTGATCGTTATTTCCCGGCGCAAGGCGGTCACCCAGGTCGTGGGTTTCATGTCCATGGAAAACGGCCTGTTCTTTGCGGCCTTGGTCTCCACCAATGGCATGCCGATGGTCGTGGAACTGGGGATAGCCTTTGACGTGCTGGTTGCCGCGATCCTCTTTGGTGTCTTCTTCTTCCACATTCGCACCGAAATTGGCAGTCTTGATACCGATCGCCTCAATCGTCTGACAGAGGTCGAAAAATGATCGCTCTGGGCTTGACCTTAGTTTTTCCTCTTGTCGGGATTCTTTTGTTGGGATGCATCGGCCATTGGCGGTGTGCCGGACGGGTAAACCTGGTGATCAGCAGCATCACCTTTGCCGCAGCCTTGTTTTTGGCCATTACTATCTTTGAGCATGGTCCGATCCTGTCCACCGGCAAGCTCTTCTACATTGACGCGTTTAACGTCTACCTGATTGTGCTCAATGCCTTTGTCGGCATGACAACCGCCGTTTTCTCAGGACCCTACATGGCCCATGAGTTGAAGATCGGGCGGGTGGATGACGGCCGGATGCGGTTGTATTATTCCATGTATCAAGGCTTTCTCTTCACCATGCTCATCGCCCTGTCGACCAACAATCTCGGGGTGCTCTGGGTCTCGATTGAAGGGGCAACCCTGGCAACAGTCCTCTTGGTCAGCCTCTATCGGACCCGCGAATCCATTGAAGCCGGATGGAAATATTTCATTATTTGCGGTGTCGGCATTTCCCAGGCCCTGTTTGGCACAATCCTGGTCTATTTTGCCGCTGCCAAGACTATCCCCGGAAAAAACGAGGGGTTGCTTTGGACCGTACTGCAGGAACATGCCAGCCAGATGGATTCGGGCGTCATGGCCCTCGCTTTTGTTTTTCTTCTGGTCGGCTATGGAACCAAAGTCGGCCTGGTTCCCTTGCACAACTGGCTGCCCGATGCCCACTCGGAAGGTCCGACTCCGATGTCAGCCATTCTCTCAGGGTTGCTGCTCAACATTGCCCTGTATGCTATTGTCCGCTTTAAAATGCTGGTTGATCCGGCGCTGGGTAATCATCTGGCCGGCAATCTGATGATGGGTTTTGGCATGCTCTCCTTTTCCGTGGCCGGGCTCTTGCTCCATCGCCAAACCGACGTCAAGCGGATGTTCAGTTATTCTTCCATTGAACATATGGGTTTGATGACCTTTGCCTTTGGTATCGGCGGGCCCCTGGCCACCTTTGGCGCCCTCTTGCATATGATTGTTCATTCGCTGACCAAATCGGCGATTTTTATCACCGTCGGCCATGCTGCGCATATTGCCGGCACCCAGGCAATAGGTCAGATACGTGGCCTGATTCGTACCCAGCCCTTTGTGGGATGGGGTTTTTTGATTGGCACCTGCGCCATCGCCGGCTTCCCTCCCTTTGGGGTTTTTACCAGTGAATTTCTATTGTTTACCGCCACCATTAAAAGCTATCCCTGGCTGGTTCCGCCCCTACTCATCGGCTTGGCCATCGCTTTTGCCGGGTTGTTTCGCAATCTCCAGCCCATGGTGTTTGGCGAACCGCCGCCTGGCCAGCAACCGGTCGCCGCCAACATGTGGCCGGTTCTCCTCCACCTGGCCCTGGTCATCTGGCTCGGCATATCGATTCCGACTGTCTTGGCCGACTGGCTCAATCAGGCAACCATTATGATCATCGGCAAGGGGGTCCTATGAATTCCAAGGCACACCAGGGACAACTCGCAGCCCCCCCTGTCGATGCTCTTCCGTTACTGCTTGAGCAAGCCGGTATTCCCGTACGAGAACTGCCCGAGATCAATGGCCCGGTCCGGGCATTGACATTCGAGGCCCGTTTTTGGGGAAAAGCCGCCGCAGTTGCCGCAGCTCACCATGTGCGCTGGTGTGCCGGCTGGGGAGAACACCGGCCTCCGGAGATCAATATTTTCGCCCTGCTGGCTGGTCAAGATGGACATCTGCTGCTGCAAACCACCATCCCCGACACCCGGGGAGAGCTGCCCTCGCAAACCCCTTCTTTTCCCGCCGCCAACCGCCCTGAACGCTATCTGCAGGAGATGTTCGGCATGCATTTCACCGACCATCCCGATCCACGCCGCTGGATGCGTCACCAGGCCTGGCATGCCGACCAGTATCCCTTGCGCAAGGATTTCCCCAAGGCGGGGAGCGCGCCGGAGCAGACGCCCCCTGATTGCGAGTACCCTTTCATTCCAGCCGAAGGCGAAGGTGTCTACGAAATACCGGTTGGCCCGGTTCATGCCGGGATCATTGAACCTGGTCATTTTCGTTTTCAAGCAATGGGTGAGGATATTCTCAGCCTTGAAGAGCATCTCGGATATGTCCATAAAGGCATCGAAAAATGTGCCGAAGGTAGGGATATCAATGGTCTTGTCCGTCTCGCCGCACGGGTTTCGGGAGACAGTACCGTCGCCCATGCCTGGGCGGCTTGCCAAGCCTGTGAAAACGCTGTCGGCCTCACCGTACCCCGGCGGGCGTTGGTGCTTCGGGCAATTTTGGCGGAAAGAGAGCGGGTAGCCAATCATC
>JBBQCO010000050.1:0-21211 GCA_038318785.1 Desulfobulbales bacterium
GTCGTGGTTTTACCGGCGCCGTTGGCTCCGAGCAGGCCGAAGATCTCGCCTTGCCGAACCTGAAAGCTGACATGATCGACCGCGAAAAAGGTACCGAACCGGCGGGAGAGATTATCGGCGATGATCATATCCTGACCGGCAAAGCGACTGTTGGTTTGCCGCAAAGTGATCTGTTTGTTGCCGTTCGCGGCCGCCGCCTCGTCTTTCAGGGTGGCTACGAAAAAGTCTTCAAATCGCGGCGCAACCGGTGTGATGTCGGCCGCCTTCTCCTCGAGCAGGCCAGTGAGACGCGGCACCTCTCGGTCGCGGGTGACCACCCGGATCGCATTGCCGAGGATCAGCGCGTCGAGCACGGCCGGAGTGCCGCTCAACTCCCGTTGCAGGGTTCGTTTGGGCACAGCGGGAGCGCGAACCAGCCAGGTGCGGCCGGCCACCTGGCGGCTGAAGGATTCGGGATGGTCGTGGCCGAGGATGCGGCCGTGATGGATGAGGACCACCTCGGCGCAACGTTCGGCTTCATCGAGGTAGGCGGTACTGAGGAGCACGCTCATGCCCTCGGCCTCCACCAGATGGTAGACGATCTGCCACAGCTCTCGCCGGGACACAGGGTCAACACCCACGGTGGGTTCGTCGAGCAGGAGCAGGTGCGGCGGCCGCACCAGGGTGCAGACCAGCCCCAGCTTCTGTTTCATGCCGCCGGAAAGCCGTCCGGCCAGACGGTTGCGAAATCCTTCGAGTCCGGCCATGGCCAGTAATTGCTGGTATCGTTCCGGACGCGCGGTCTGTTCCACTCCCTGCAGGTCAGCGTACAAGTCGAGGTTTTCCTGGACGGAAAGGTCTTCATACAGCCCGAAGCGCTGCGGCATGTAGCCGATGTTGGCCTGTACCTCGAGCGGCTTCCGGACCACGTCGATATCGAGCGCCCGCAGGTGGCCGCTGTCGGGAGTCAGCAGACCGGCGCAGAGACGCATCAGGGTGGTTTTACCGGCGCCGTCCGGACCGATCAGGCCAGTGACCATGCGCGGCCGGATGGCACAGCTCACCCCGTCGAGGGCGATAATCTGTTTTTTGTCGACTGTGAAGGTTTTGCGCACCTGCTCCAGGACCAGGGCGGCTTGCTGCGGCTCCGGATCGTGGGGGAGCCCGGTGCCGAGCACAGGAGAAGAAGGGTTCATGGGATAACTTTGATTGCCCGGTTAGGGGCAGTTGCATTCGGATGCATGGATTCTCCTCTCGCTGTTGATGCCGCCGCCATCATACCACAGCGCCTCGATTTTTCTATGTCTTGTTAATAGGGGTGCGCACCCGGAAGTTTCCACCAATTAATGGATCTCGACGCAGGCGAACTTCGATGGCGGGGAATCGGGATGCGATGAAGAAAGAACAACCACGGCGTGCGTCATGAAACGCAACAGGCGGAAAAGATATGCTTCGTTTTTGTCGAAGAATACGGTAAGGTTGGCGGGATTTGAGAGGGGGGGCGCATTGCTCCTGTTCACCAGCTGTTGATCCATAGACCATGCCATGGAAAACGAGCCGCTCATTACCATTATAACCGCCTCGACATTCCTCCAGCACGACACCGGCGGAAGTGATCATCCGGAGGCGCCCGAGAGGATGCTGGCGATTACCGACCGGCTCGCCGAGGGAATCCTGGCCAATCGAATCCGCCACCTGTCCCCGAGGCCTGCCTTGCGCTCCCAGTTGCTCGCCTTTCACACCGAGGGTTGGCTTTTCCGTTTTGAAGAGGCCGTCCTTTCCGGCCGGACCTACATCGATCATCCTGATAATCAGGTCGGCTACGATTCCTATGAGATCGCCACCCTGTCGGCTGGTTCCGGTCTGGTCGGCGTCGATGTGGTTGAACAGGAACCAGGTTCGGTGGTTTTTTGCCAGACCCGTCCACCGGGGCATCATGCCGAGCCCAACCAGCCCTACGGTTTCTGTTTTTTCAACAACTGCGTCATTGCCGCCCGCTACTGGCAGCGGCAGTATAACCGGCAGCGGGTCTGCGTCTTTGATTTCGACGCTCATCACGGCAACGGCATCCAGACCGCTTTAGAGGAAGAGGCCGAGACCGCTTATATCTCCATTCACGAGCATCCCAGCTTCAGCTATCCGGGAACAGGCTGGGCCGAGGATCGAGGATGGGGGGCAGGAAAGGGCACGATTCTCAATCTGCCGCTGTCGCCCGGGTCCGGCGAGGAACAGGTGCTGCGGCTTTTGCCGAAAATCAGAAAATTTCTTGAGGAATTTCAGCCGGAAGTGCTGGTTGTCGGTGCTGGTTTCGATGCCCACCGGGACGACGACATGTCGGGGCTTGCCTTCACCGTTGACCTCTACCGGCAGTTGGGCGTGTTTGTCCGGGAAATTGCCAGGGACTTTACCGAAGGGCGGGTGGTGTCCATTCTCGAAGGCGGCTACAATCTGCAAAAACTAGGTAGTTGCGTTGAGGCCTATCTCATGGGACTCGTGGAGACAGACACCTGAAATCAGCAAAAGGTGTAGAGAGGATCGTTGGAGGATCACCATGTTTATTCGCTATCATATGACACCCTCGCCGATTACGGTCACGCCGGACAAGACCGTTGCCGAGGCGATCGATATCCTGGGGCAGTATTCCATCCGCCACCTGCTGGTGGTGGATGAACAGGGGGGGCTGCAGGGCATCCTCTCCGATCGGGATCTCCGCTCTGCTCGCCCTTCATCCGTGGCCCGGAGCAAAGAACGGCAGCATGTCGAGGATCAGGTTAACAGCACCCCGGTTTCCGTTCTCATGACCCGCGATTGTCTCTTCTTGAGCCCCAACGCCACCTTGGACGACGCTCTCCTGTTGTTTCAATCCCGCAAGATCGGCGCTCTTCCGGTCATCAATGATGAGGAAAAGGTCGTCGGTGTCTTTACCACCGCCGACCTGATGAACGCCTATCGAGGCCTGTTCGGCTTGGGCGAGATGGGCTCGGTGCTGGTGTCGATCGAAGACAAGGGCGATCCGCAAGCCATGAGCAAACTGGTTCGGGTGATGGAAGAGAAGCAGGTGTCGTTCACCCGACTGGTTCGCTCGGACGGCGGCAGCAAAAGCAAGCCCATGATCTTTCTACGCATCAACACCTATAACGTCCGGTCCGTGTACAAGGCCCTCGAGGCCGCAGGTTTCACCATCCATGTTCCCGAGTGATTCAGATAGAAGGGGTCAATATGCTGGACAGACTTTTTTCGCCCAAATCAATTGCTGTGATCGGGGCTTCCAAGACCGTGGGCAAGGTTGGCTACTACACAGTCAGCAACTTGGTGCAGAGCGGTTTCAAGGGACCCATCATCCCGGTCAACTCGGCCGGCGGCGAACTGTTCGGGCTCAAGGTTTACCCCAAACTGGCCGATTATCCGGATCCAGTGGATCTGATCGTGATCGCGGTGCCGGCGGAGATGGTGCCGGCTGCTGCCCGGGAAGCGGTGCAGAAAAAGGCCGGGGCGATCGTGGTCGTGGCCTCGGGATTCAAGGAGACCGGCCCCCAGGGAAAGGCCATTGAAGACGAGTTGATCGAAATCTGTCGCAAGGGCGCGGTCCGGCTGCTCGGGCCCAACTGTCTGGGCGTGATCAACACCGCCATTCATCTCAACGCATCCTTTTCAAAAAGACTGCCGCAACCGGGGCAATTGGCGATCTTTTCCCAGTCCGGTGCCCTGTGCACCGCCATGATGGATATTGCCGACGAGCGCGAACTCGGGGTTTCCAAGGCTGTTTCCATCGGCAACAAGGCGGACATTACCGAGGTTGATATCCTTTCCGCCTTGGCCCATGACGACGATACCAAGGTTATCGTCGGCTACCTGGAGGATATCAGCGACGGCGACAAGTTCGTTAAAGCGGCGGAAGAGGCGAGCAG
This sequence comes from Desulfobulbales bacterium, assembly GCA_038318785.1. GTDB lineage: Bacteria > Desulfobacterota > Desulfobulbia > Desulfobulbales > Desulfobulbaceae > Desulfobulbus. Next base: position 3,888 of record JBBQCO010000050.1, read on the forward strand.
CAGGAAGCCGGTGGTCATTCTCAAGGCCGGGACCACCAGTGCCGGCTCTAAAGCCGCTTCCAACCACACCGGCGTCCTGGCTGGCAAGGATACCGCCTACGGCGCCGCCTTCAAACGGGCTGGAATCTGCCGGGCCGACAGTTTCGAGGCCCTGTTTGACTATGCCTCCGCCCTTGCCCTGCAACCCACTCCCAAGGGCGATCGGGTATTGATTGTCACCAATTCCGGCGGTTCCGGCACCATGGCTGCCGACGCCGTGGAAAAGGCAGGGATGAGCGTGACTCCCTTGAGTGACCACCTGGCGGCGCAACTGCGCGAACGCTTGCCTGCCGCCGCCTTCATCGACAACCCCATCGACATCTCCGCCGATGCCGAGCCCCGCCATTATGCCGCCGCCATTGACATCGCCGTGGCCGACGACGCCATCGACGCCATCCTCGTGGTGCTAGCCCCCCAGTACATGACCGAGCCCGCGGCCACGGTCCGGGCCATTGTCGCCCACCTCGACGACACCACCCCGGTGCTGGCCTCCTTTCTCGGCGGCAGCGACATCATGCCGACGCGCAAGGAACTGGCCGCCGCCGGTCTGCCGTTCTACGATTCGCCGGAACGGGCGGTGGGTGCGCTTAAAGCCATGCATGAGTACGGGGTGTGGAAAAACCGGCCCGCCCGCCATGTGGTCCGTTTCCCGGTCAATCGCCGCCGGGTGGAGCGCACTATTGCCCGGCGGCAGCGGACCAACCGGCTGCGGCTGGGCGAAGTCAAATCAAAGGACATTCTCAAGGCTTACGGCTTTCATATTCTGGAAGGAAAGCTGACCTCCTCGCCTGAGGAGGCGGTGGAGTGCGCCCGGTTCATTGGTTTTCCCGTGGCCCTCAAAATTATCTCGCCCAGTATCGTCCATAAATCAGACCTCGGCGGCGTCCGCCTCAATCTCGGTTCAGCCCAGGAAGTGGCCGACGCTTTTGACCTGATGATGCTGCGCATCAACAAGCATGCTCCCAACGCCATCATTGGCGGTATTTATGTGGAGAAAATGGCGGAAAAGGGGCTGGAGGTGATCATCGGTATGACCCGCGATCCCCAGTTCGGTCCCATGCTGATGTTCGGTCTGGGCGGCATCTTCGTCGAGGTAATGAAGGACGTGACCTTCCACCTGGCGCCGATCACCGAGAACGAGGCCGTGCAGATGCTCCAGTCGACCCGGTCGTATGAACTTCTCCAAGGCAAGCGCGGCCTCAAGGAGGTCGACATTCATGCCATCGCCGTCGCCCTGCAGCGCATCAGCCAGCTGACCACCGACTTTCCCCAGATTCTTGATCTGGAAATCAATCCGCTGATCGTCGGCGAGGTCGGCAACGAGCCGGTGGTGGTCGATGCCAGTATGACCTTCGCGCCGCTGCTTGACGGCAGGTAAGCCGCATACCGGCCATTTGTTCACCGAATCAATAGGGATTGCTCATGGAATACGAGAAGGATTGGCAGGACCTCTACAGTGATATGATCGCCACCCCGGCCCAGGCGCTGAGCCACCTCAAGTCGGGGCATCGGGTGTTTATCGGCACCGGCTGCGGTGCGCCGCAGGAACTGATCGCCGCCATGACCGGCCGATCCCGGGCAGTGTCCAACGTCGAGATTATCCAGTTGATCACCAAGGGTGACGCGCCTTATGCCGACAGGAAGATGTCGGAGAGTTTTGCGATCAACTCTTTTTTTATCAGCTCCAATATTCGCGACGTGATCCAGGAGGGCTTCGGCGATTACACCCCCATCCTGCTCTCCGACGTGCCCAAGCTGTTCGATTCCGGTAGCCTGCCCATCGATATTGCCCTGATTCAGGTGACCCCTCCCAATATCCATGGCCGGGTGAGCCTGGGGATATCGGTTGATATTACCCGCAGCGCCATCGACAATGCCTCGCTGGTTATCGCCGAGGTCAATCCCAACATGCCCTGGACCCACGGCGACACCCAGGTCGATGTCAACGACCTCGACCTCCTGGTGCCGGTGGACCGGCCCATCCTCGAAAGGGAACTGCATGCGTCCAACGAGATCAGCCGCAAGATTGCCCAAACCGTGGCGGCCCTGATTCCCAACGGGTCGACCATTGAACTGGGATTGGGAAGGGTGCCCGGCTACGGCCGCATCCCCCAGGTGGTGATGGAATTTCTCAATGACCGCAAGGACATCGGCTTTCACACTGAAATGATTTCCGACTCCATTATTCCGTTGATCGAATCCGGGGCCGTGACCGGGGCGATGAAGTCCATCGATCGGGGCAAGATCACCGCCAGTTTCTGCATGGGCACCAAGAAGCTCTACGATTACATCAACGACAACCCGCTGTTCAGCTTCCGACCGACCGAATATATCAATGACGCCAACGTCATCGGCAAGCACAAACGGATGGTGGCGGTCAACATGGCGCTGGAGATTGATCTCACCGGCCAGGTCTGCTCGGACTCGGTGGGCGGCCGGTTCTATTCCGGTATCGGCGGTCAGATCGACTTTAATCGCGGTGCCGCGCATTCGGAATCCGGCCGGGCGATTATCACCCTGCCGTCGCTCAACCGGGAAGGCACTGAATCGCGGATCGTCTGTACCTTGCAGCCGGGCTCCGGTGTGACCATTAACCGGGCGAGCGTCCATTACGTGGTGACTGAACACGGCGTGGCCTATCTCCACGGCAAGTCCATCCAGGAGCGGGTCATGGCCTTGATCTCCATTGCCCACCCGGATTTCCGGGAACAACTGTTTCGGGATGCGGTGGCCGCTAAATATCTGCGGCCCGGACTGGCCCGGTTTGCCAACCGCTTCCTGGCGCCGGTGGAGGAGTCGATCCGAACATCGTTCCTCATGCAGGACGGCATCGAGGTCAATTTCCGCTCGATCAAGCCCACGGATGAGCCGCACATGCGCGACCTGGTCCACAGCCTCAGCCAAGAGACCATTTATTACCGGTTCATGAGCCACCAGCAACGGTTTACCCCGCGTCAGATCGAAGATTTTGTCTACATCGATCATCGTCGCGATGTGGCGGTCGTGGGCACTATCCCCGAAGCGCATGGCGAACAGATTGTCGTGGTCGGCACCTACTACCTCAACGAAAAGACCAATCTGGCCGAGGTCGCTTTTGTTGTCCGCGACGGTTGGCAGAACAAGGGACTGGGGACTTTTGTCTTTAAGCATCTGATCAAGATTGCCAAGCGCAACGGCATCGCCGGTTTCACCGCCGAGGTTCTGCGGGAAAACGAGCGGATGCAGGCGGTGTTCAACCACTCCAACCTCAAGGTCAAGAGCCATCTGGAGGAAGGGGTGTACAGTTTTGTGATGGATTTTTAAGGGAGCCGCACCTTCTCGCGGAAGTACGGGTGAATGGAGCGATCGCATTGGCGGCCGTCACCGTGACCACCGTTGCCCTGATGAAGTGCAACGCAATCCGGGGATGTGAGTTTTTCCCCGGATTGCGCGGTGCTGCATCCGGGCTGCTTGCTGTGCCCTACCATGGTGAAAATAGATTGGCATATTGATCTTTAAACCACTGAACCTATGAATCCTATCGTCACTGAACTTATCAAAGGCGCATTCACGCTATTAGCCGTTTTCATAGGCTCACTGATTGCACTTAAAGTTTACTTCCGCCAGAAAGAATACGAACTTACCAAGCAACGCTATCTCGAAGAAGGGGTGGATGTCATTGCTGCCGAACTCGATGAAGTATTCGGAATTATAAGCCACAACTATGCTCGCTCACTCGAACTCTGTATGTTTTTCCGTGACTCAGCAGAACATTTCCAGATCTCGGAGATAGAACGCGGGTTCCTGCCGATAGACCAATCTAAATTTCATCAGATCGCGCATTACCGTGTTGGCTCTCTTATCGGCGCAGATCTCATCTGGGACATTTACCAAAGTGCAATGGCGAACGCCAATTCGGCCAACTCAGTCATTGCGCACCAAGTCCCGGAGGCTATACGCATACTGTCAAAACGCGACGATTCGTTAGGTGCCCGACAAGCTGCCGTTGAAAACATGGTTGCCGAACTGCGCAAGTCCCACGACGAAGGATTCAAGTACGCTATGCTTGGGCGAGAGTTACACACCTTGGGACTACTGCTTGAGGCCGAACGCTTAAATCTGAAGGCAATACAAAAATTCCGCGACCGAACTGACGTGAAGGATCTCGTAGCCCGCCTTCAAACTACTTTCGGGGAGGAGGTCCATGGTGAAACGGTCTAATCTTAGTAGTCCCCCGGTTGTCGATAAAAGAGTCCGGGAGAGATGAAACCATCACTCTGCAATCCGGAACGGCCAATTTTTCAATGACGTGCACCCTGACTTGGGTTTTCGCTGCACTTTAACCACACCCGTGAACTTGGCGTTGTGCCTTATAATATATCTTGATCGCCAATCTTTTGTACGTTATGATGTACAAAATTTAACATTGACGAGGTGCGAGATGCAAAGGTTGCGAATTAACGAAGACATTAGGCCGTTGTCCGAAGTGAGAACTGGGATAGCAAATTTTATCAAGCAAATTCATGAGACTAAACGACCACTTGTAATAACCCAACATGGAAAAGGTGTCGCGGTACTTGTTGATGCCCATGAGTTTGAAGCCATGCAGGAAAAGATTGAACTGTTTTCGGACTTACAAACTTCTTTGCAGCAAATTGACAACGGGCAAGGCCTTGAGCAGACAGAAGCGTTGAATCATGTTTTGCAACGAGTCTCAAAATGAACATTCTATGGTCACCGCTGGCTCTCGACAGGGTTTCGGAAATTGCCGGATATATTGCGCAAGATAAACCGTTAGCTGCTGAGAAGTGGGTGAAAGCTCTTTTTTCAAAAGTCGAACAACTAGAAATCTCCCCAGAACTTGGAAGAGTCGTTCCAGAAATCGGAAATGTTCAATTTAGAGAACTTATCTACGCTCATTACCGAATAATTTATCGCATTGAGAACAATCGAATTTCAATTCTCACGATCCGCCATAGTAGGCAACTCTTGCCAATTGACGAAATGAAGGAGCAAGTTTGAAAAATGTATCCTTATGTGCCCTCCTTGTTGCTGTTGTCTTGACAGGCTGCGCATCATCCCAGCGCAACCCGTCCACCGGGCAAAGCACGTATGTAGAAACCTGCAAAGTCACATCGGAAGCAGAAATTGCTTCTTTATTTGATCGTTGGAATCAGTTGCTGCAAACTGGCGATCCGCACAAGGTGGTTGCCAATTACGCGGAGAAGTCGATTCTCTTGCCGACCGTTTCAAACAAACCCCGCCTCACACCAACCGAGAAAGAGGACTACTTCCATCACTTCATGGAGAATCGTCCCTCAGGAAAAATTGATCTTCGAACGATTGAACTCGGTTGCAACACGGCGCTGGACGCAGGCCTGTACACTTTTACCTTTTCCAAGACAGGCGCAGTCGTCAGCGGACGCTACAGCTTCACCTATCGCTGGAATGGTTCGCAGTGGCTGATTACCAGCCATCATTCATCAGCAATGCCTGAGAATAAAGAGTAACAGGTATGGCAAGCCAACAACCCAGTCCGGAATAAAGCGCATTCGTAAACAACCAACCGCCAACGGTTCCCTGATTTTTTGTGCAAACCCCCTTATTCCATAGCGAGCAACCCTTCGAGATCGTTTCCGATTTTGTTCCCTCCGGCGACCAGCCTGCGGCCATTGAGCGGCTGACCGCAAACATCGAGTCCGGGGTGCGCCAACAGGTCCTGCTCGGGGTTACCGGCTCGGGCAAGACCTTCACCATGGCTCATGTGGTCCAACGGGTGCAGCGGCCCACCCTGGTGATGGCCCCGAACAAGACCCTGGCGGCGCAGTTGTTCGGTGAGTTCCGCCAACTGTTTCCGCACAATGCGGTGGAGTATTTCGTTTCCTACTACGATTATTACCAGCCCGAGGCCTATATCCCGGCCTCCGACACCTATATCGAAAAGGATTCGTCGATCAACGATGCCATCGACAAAATGCGCCACTCGGCTACCCGCTCGCTGCTGACCCGGCGCGACGTGCTGATCGTGGCTTCGGTTTCTTGTATTTACGGCCTCGGGTCGCCGGATGAATACAAAAACATGCACCTGTTCCTGCAAACCGGCGTGGACTATCCCATGGGGGAGGTTGTGCGGCGGCTGGTGTTCATGCTCTATGAGCGCAACGATTACTCCTTTCATCGCGGCACCTTCCGGGTCCGGGGCGATGTGATCGACATCTTCCCGGCCCATGAGGAAGAACATGCGGTACGGGTCGAGTTTTTCGGCGACACCATCGATGCCATCACCATCATCGACCCCCTACGCGGCGTGGTGCTGTCGGATGTCGGGGAGATCGCCGTTTTTCCGGGGAGCCACCATGTCACCAGCCAGGAGAACCTTAAAACCGCCATGCGCTCGATTCAGGATGAGCTGCAGGTCCGCTTAGTCGAATTGCAGGCGGAGAATCGGCTGGTTGAAGCCCAGCGTCTGGAGCAGCGGACCCTGTTCGACCTGGAAATGATCACCGAACTCGGTTACTGCAACGGCATCGAGAATTACAGCCGCCACCTCACCGGCAAGCCAACGGGGGTGGCGCCGCCCAACCTGCTCGATTATTTTCCCGACGATTACCTGCTGATCATCGACGAGTCGCACATCGGAGTGCCGCAGATCGGCGGCATGTTCAACGGCGATCGTTCGCGCAAGCAGACCCTGGTGAATTACGGCTTCCGCCTGCCCTCGGCCCTGGACAACCGGCCGCTACGCTTCGACGAGTTTGAGCAGCGCATCCGCCAGGTGGTCTATGTTTCAGCGACGCCCGGCCCGTATGAGCTCACGCATGCCGGTGATCATGTGGTCGAGCAGTTGATCAGGCCCACCGGCCTGCTCGATCCCCGCATTGAGGTGCGCCCCGCCACCAGCCAGGTGGACGACTTGCTGGAGGAAATCCGCATCCGGGTCGAACGCAACGAGGCGGTGCTGGTCACCACCCTGACCAAACGGATGTCCGAGGATCTGACCCAGTATTACGAAGATCTGGGGGTCAGAGTCCGATATCTGCACTCGGACATCAAGACCCTGGAGCGGGTGGAGCTGATCCGCGATCTGCGGCATCGCAAGTATGATGTGCTCATCGGCATCAACCTGCTGCGCGAGGGACTTGATATTCCCGAGGTTTCCCTGGTGGCGGTGCTCGATGCCGACAAGGAAGGGTTCCTGCGCTCCGAGCGCTCCCTGGTGCAGACCTGCGGCCGGGCGGCCCGCAACGCCGAGGGTATGGTGATCCTCTATGCCGACAAAATAACCAACTCGATGCGCTACACCATCGACGAGACCAACCGGCGGCGGACCATCCAGGATGCCTATAACCGTGAACACGGCATCACGCCGCAGACGATTATCTCGGAGATCAAGGACGCCATGGGCCAACACCTGAAGGCGTCGGGCTGGGTGAGTGCGGAGGAAAGCCAGGGCCAGGGAGTCCTGGCGACTGCCGAGCCGGAGATTCTCTATCACAGCGTCGATGAAATTCATCGCGAGATTAAGGATCTGGAAAAGAAAATGCAAGAGGCGGCCCGGTTGCTGGCGTTTGAAGAAGCCGCTGGTTACCGGGATCGGATCAGAGAACTCAAGATGATGGAGCTGGCGGTTGGCTGATTTTTGGTATAAATGTTCGTTGGCGGTGGCGCCCTGGCTGGTGGCCGGTTTGATCCGCCTGTGGTTTGCCACCTGCCGGGTCAAGGTGCGGGGTGACGGGCCGTTGCGGGAATTTGCCCGCCACGATACCGGTATCGCCGCTTTCTGGCATTACTCGTTCCTGTATCTTTTTTATTATTTCCGGAAATATCCCGCCGCTGTTATGGTCAGCGCCAGCAAGGACGGCGAATACATAGCCCGGCTGGCGCAACGAATGGGCCATGTGCCGGTTCGGGGCTCCTCCAATCGCGGAGGCGTCAAAGCACTGCGCGCCATGATCGAGCAGTTGCAGCAGGGAAAAAACAGCGCCATCGTCGCCGACGGTTCCCAAGGGCCGGCCCGGCGGGCGCAGGCCGGCTGCATCCTCATGGCCAGTAAATCGGGCAAGCCGATCTTTCCCGTGGCCTGGGCCACCAATCGTGCCATCATCTTCAACAGTTGGGACCGGACTGTGATGCCGCTGCCCTTTGCCACCATCGTGGTGCGCGTTGGTGATCCGCTGGTGGTGCCGCCCGTGATCAGCGCGGTGCAGGTTGAAGCCTATCGCCTGGAACTGGAAGCACGTCTCAACCGGTTGTATGATGCCGCCTGGCATGAGGTCGGCCGGTCGGCGCATGATACGGGGGCTCCCCGGAGAAAAAGTAAGGAAGTCTGACAGGGCCGGGATGCCCTATAGTTGGTGATGAGCGCGGTTGACACGGTTGCTACTCAAAAAAAAAATTGCAGGGGTAGATTGGTTTGGAAAGAGTGAGATGTCTGGTGCTGGCCGGATTAAGCGGCGGGTCGGGAAAGTCGGTGGTCTCGGTCGGCCTGATTGCGGCCCTGAAAAATCGGGGCAGGGGCGTGGCACCGTTTAAAAAGGGGCCGGACTATATTGATGCCGGCTGGATGAGCAAGGCTGCGGGGCAACCCTGCTACAACCTCGACCCCTATCTGATGACGCCTGCAGCCATAGCGACCACCTTTCAGGGACATATTCACGGCAGCAGCTTTGTCGTGGTCGAGGGCAACCGGGGCATTTTTGACGGGGTCAACGCTGAAGGCGAATTTTCCACCGCCGAACTGGCCCTGCAGCTCGATTTACCTGTATTGCTAGTGGTCAACTGCTCGAAAACCACCCGGACGGTAGCGGCGCTGGTTCTCGGCTGCCAGGCCTTTGATCCGCGCATCCGTTTTGCCGGAGTCATCCTCAATCAGATTGCCACCTCCCGGCACGAATCGATCATCCGCCAGTCGCTGGAGAACTATACCGATCTGCCGGTCTTGGGGATCATGCCCCGGCTGAAAAAGGATATCTTCCCCATGCGCCACCTTGGGGTGACCCCCCACCAGGAATATGCTGAGGCCGGCGAGGCAGTGGACCGTCTGGCGGCTCTGGCGGAGATCCATTTTGATCTGGATGCGATCATCTCCCGGATGCGGGAGGTTGTGCCACTGCCACCGGTGACCATCGAACAGGTTACACCGACGCTGACCATCGGCGTGCTCCGAGATGCCGCCTTCCAATTCTACTACGAGGAGAACCTGGAGGCCCTGAGAGCGGCCGGTGCCCGGCTGGTGATGATCGACGCTCTCAGTTCCAGGGAGTTGCCTCCGGATTTGGACGGCCTCTATATCGGCGGCGGGTTCCCTGAAACCAGCGCCCGGCAACTGGCCGAGAACAGCAGTTTCCGCCAATCGATCCGCGACCGCATCGACGCTGGCCTGCCGGTCTATGCCGAGTGCGGCGGCCTGATTTTCCTTGGTCGCTCCATCCTGCTCCAGGGGCATGAGTATCCGCTGGCAGGGGTCTTTCCGGTGACCTTTGCCATCGCCTCCAAACCCCAGGCCCATGGCTATTCGACTTTTACGGTGGAAAAGGCCAACAGCTTTTACCCGGTCGGCGCCCGGATCAAGGGGCATGAATTTCGCTATTCGATTGTCCATCAGTGGGATGGGGCACCAGAGGATTTGGTGCTCCAGATGGAACGGGGTGCCGGCTTCTCCGGGGGCCGCGATGGACTGGTCAAAAACAATGTTCTTGCCCTCTACACCCATGTGATGGCCTCGGGCACACCGCAATGGGTGGAAGGCTTCATTGCCGCAGTTCGCAGGTATTCCGCAGAAAAGCCCATTGCCGCATCCCTGGTTTGAACGGCATTCTCGCCGCTCTTTTTTCTTCGTTTTTCCGGGTCTTGCTTTCTGCCCCATCAAGCGGGAAGAAACAGGGAGGGCGATAAGCTGTTTTTGACATCCGCCGGACCTGGCTATATACTGAGGCCAACGAATCTTCTTTGCAAAGGTGTCACGATTTTGAAAAAACAGTTGGTTGCTCTCGCCTGTCTCGCTGCCTTCCTGCCTCATGCCGCTGCCGCGGCCAATGACGCCACTCTTTCCCCCCCTTTTTCTTTTCTGCTCCTGGCCGCAGCGGGCCTGCTCGTTGCTGTTTTCTGGCTTTGGCTGCGAGGCCAGCGGTTGATGCAAGACAAAAAGGCTTTGATCGCCCGTCTGCATTTGGCCGAGCAGATCGTGGATCAAGCTCCTCTGCCCATCCTGCGCCTCAAAACAGATTTCACCGTCATTGAGGCCAATCGATGCGCCTTGCACGCCGATGATCGCCAAACGCTCATCGGTGCTAACCTGCTTGACCTGCAACCAGAGTTGGCCAGCCACCCCGTTGTTGCCGCCTGGCAATCGACGAAGGGAGAAAGGCCCCCGGTGCTGTCCGCCCCTTTATCCCATCCAGAAGAACAGGAGAACGCGGACAATGGCGCTCTGACCCAGATAACCGTCGAAGACCAGGAGCAGATCCTCTGGTTCGGCACATCGCCGGGCAACAGAAAACAGCTTCAGGCGGCCAGCAGTGCGGCCACTCGGGCCGAGGAGTCGGCTAACCGGATGAAGAGCGAGTTTATCGCCAACATCAACCATGAGGTCCGGACCCCGATGAACGCCATCATTGGGTACACTGAGATGTTGGCCAATTCCGAGCTTGGTCCCAAGGAAAAGCGGTTTGTTGCCATTATTCACCGGAGCAGCATGGCGCTTGTTTCTATTTTTAACGATATCATGGAGTTGTCCAAAATCGATTCCGGTCGGCTGCAGATTATGGTCAGCTCAATCCGCCTACCTCCGATCATCAGCGAGGTGGAAGGATTGTTCAAGGATCTGGCCGAGGAAAAGGGGCTTCGGCTGCATTGCCGGATAGCGAAACATCTGCCCCAATCCTTTATTCTCGATGGAGTGCGGTTGAAGCAGATTCTGCAAAATCTGGTCAGCAATGCGGTCAAGTTCACCAATGAAGGCACCGTCGAATTGTTGGTGGAGGGCGATCCGTCTGCGGAAAATGGAGATCGTTTTGATCTCCGGTTTACAGTCAAAGACACCGGTATTGGTATCCCGGTTCGGGATCAGCAAAAGATTTTTGAACTCTTCCGGCAGCGGGAAGACGACATCAGCAAACAGTATGGCGGGGTGGGCCTGGGCCTGACCCTCTGCAGCCGCCTGACGACGATGATGGGCGGTCGAATAGAGTTGGCCAGCAACGAAGGGGAGGGTGCCCGCTTTACCGTCTTTCTCTACGGCATACAGCTTGCGCAAACGGCCCCGGATGAGTTGGCATTTGACTGGGACGCAAAGAGCCCCGAGCAGGAAAGAAAGCTGTTGGTGGTTGATGATGTTGATCTGATCAAGGATGTTTTTATCGATTTTTTCCAGGACAGTCCCTACAAGGTGCTCACGGCCACCAACGGTGACGATGCTCTGTCCCTTGCCGTTTCGGAGCAGCCGGCTCTTATTTTTATGGACCTCAATCTGGCCGGGACCGACGGTCGAAGTGTGACCGAGCGGTTGCGGCGAACGGCTGAAACCGCCTCGATTCCGGTGGTCGTCATGACCGGGGAGATGCTGGAGGAAGCCGATTACAGGCCGTTGTTCGATGATTTTCTCCAGAAACCTTTCCGGCTGGAAGCACTCAAGGAGATTGTCGTCCGCTATGCCCGGACCTCTTCAGGGCAAGGGCCGCAATCGACTTCGCCTGACAGCGCTGACGGAGATGAACGGCTCCTGGTTCTTCGAGTCGCAAGCGTATGGAATACTGATCTGGAATTACTGCGCCGCCAGGCCTCTCGTTCCGGTAGCCTGGCGGATGCAGCCTCCCTGGGCATGGCCATGAAAGAAAGGGGCCTGACGGAAAATCAACCAATGCTGGCTGAGCTGGGGAATGAATTGATGCACTACGCCAATGAACCCAATATTTTGGGTGTGGATCGCCTTCTTTCTAGATTGTCCAAGGTTATGGACCGAAAAGAACCATGAATACTAAAAAGCCCCTTATTTTCATCGTCGACGATGTGCCCGAAAATATTCAGATCGCCATGTCGCATCTGAAGGAGCTCGACTGCGACTTTGCCTACGCCACATCCGGTGAGCAGGCCCTGGAGCGGATTGCCGCCACCAGTCCCCAGTTGATCCTCATGGATGTCATGATGCCGGGAATGAGTGGTTTCCAGGTCGTGGAAGCACTCGCCAGGAGCGAGAAGACCTGTTCGATTCCGGTGATCTTCCTCACTGCCAGAGCTGAATCGGAGGATGTGGTCCGCGGTTTCAAGCTCGGCGGCGTCGACTACGTCACCAAGCCGTTCAAGGGGGTGGAATTGCGTTCACGGGTCCGCAACCACCTGGAACTCCATGCGTACCGGAGTAATCTCGAACGGTTGGTGGAGGAACGGAGCCGGGAGGCGGAATTGCTCAAGGATGTTATCATTGAGGCCATGGGCGAGTTGGCGGAGTATCGTGATCCCGAAACCGGCAGTCACATTCATCGTACCCGTGCCTATGTGCAGTTGCTTGCCGAAGCCCTGGTCGCCCAAGGGCATTTTCTTGAACTCTTGTCCAAGGAATACATCGTCTTGTTGTGGAAATGTGCGCCGTTACACGACATCGGCAAAGTAGCCATTCGCGACTCCATTCTGCTCAAACCCGGCAAGCTCACTCCCGAAGAATTCGATGAGATGAAGATGCATGCTCAGTATGGTGAAGAGGTTATTGCCAATCTTGAACAGATGGCAGGCAAGCCGACCTCTTTTCTCAGTTGTGCCAAGGATATTGCCGGCAGTCACCATGAGAAGTATGACGGCAGCGGCTATCCGCGGGGGCTGGCGGGTGAAGCAATCCCATTGGCCGGACGGATCATGGCCATTGCCGATGTCTACGACGCCCTTATCTCCAAACGGGTCTATAAAAATTCCCTGTCCCACGAAGAGGCCATGGCCATCATGCTCGAGGGCAAGGGAACCCATTTCGACCCGACCTTGATTGACGCCTTTTTAGAGGTGGAGCCCCACTTCAGGCAGATTGCGGCCAATAATCTCGACTGACAGCGGGCCCAACCGCCTCTTTCCTTTATCTCAACCCGACAATTATGAAAAGTTACTTCAAGGAACTTTGGTTTGATGTGCCTACCCGGCGCGCCTTCATCAACATCACTCCGGAGGTGGAGCACTGCCTGGCTGAGAGCGGCATTCAGGAAGGGTTGTTGTTGTGCAACGCTATGCACATCACCGCCTCGGTCTTTATCAACGACGATGAATCCGGCCTGCATCACGATTACGAACAGTGGCTGGAGCGGTTGGCCCCGCACGAACCGGTCAATCAGTACCGGCACAATGGATTTGAAGATAATGCCGACGCCCACCTGAAGCGGCAGGTCATGGGCCGGGAGGTGGTGGTGGCAATCACCAGCGGCAAGCTGCACTTCGGTACCTGGGAGCAGATTTTTTACGGCGAGTTCGATGGCCGGCGCAAAAAGAGGGTGCTGGTCAAGATCATCGGCGAATGAACCGGAACCGTCGTTCTCGCTGATTTTCTCGATACAAGGAGCTATCGCATTATGTTTTTTTGTTTTGGAAAGCGCCTGTTTGTGCCAGCGCTGTTGTTCATCGTCAGTACTTTGGGTGGATGTTCCGACCAAGGTGAACGCAAAGGCGCGGCCGAATCTCTGACCCTGTACGGCAATGTCGATATCCGTGAGGTGCAGTTGGCTTTTCAGGATGCGGGCAGGATACGCAGCCTGGCCGTCGATGAGGGCGCCAAGGTTAAGAAGGGGCAGGTGGTTGCCGAATTGGATCCGGCTCGTTTCCAGATGGATGCTGAGCGGTTGGGTGGTGAGGTGATGGCCCAGGCGCAGCTCGTGGAGCGGCTTAAGAGCGGCAGTCGGCCCCAGGAGATCGAAAAGGCGAGAGCAGCGGTAGCCTCAGCCAAGGCCAGTCTCAAGGATGCTGAACTCACCCTGGCCCGCAAGCAGTCACTACTGCTTACCAACCGCATCTCCACGCAGGAGGTGGACAGCGCCAGACTCAGGGTGCAGACCTGGCAGGCGACCCTGAAGGTGTCCGAGGAAGAGCAGTCGCTGGCGCTCGAGGGACCGCGCAAGGAGGATATCTCCGCCGCAGAGGCTAATCTGACCGCCCTCCAAGCCGCCAAGGAGTTGGCAAAACAACGGCTGACCGATACCCGGTTGCTCGCGCCTTCCGACGGGTTCATTCGCAACCGGATTCTGGAGCCCGGCGCCATGGCTTCGACCGGAGCACCGGTCCTCACCCTGGCTCTGACCAATCCGCTCTGGGTTCGGGCTTACATCAGCGAACCGGACCTTGGCAGGGTGCGGGAAGGCATGCCGGCCGAACTGCACACCGACAGCTTACCCGGCAAGACCTACAAAGGCTGGGTCGGTTTCATCTCTTCCACTGCCGAATTCACCCCCAAAACTGTGGAAACCACGGAACTGCGGACTAAACTCGTTTACCGGGCCCGCATCTTTGCCTGCGATCCCCAGCAGGAACTGCGCCTCGGCATGCCGGTGACCGCGACCATCGACACAACCAAGGGGACCACCGGCGATTCTGTCCGGTGCGACTGATCAAGACCAATAAAGAGCTGATTCGGAAGCAACGGGATCTTGCGCCCCACCCGACCGAGTGCGGGGTAGGGGGCAGGGCCAGCCGGTGTGATCACTTCTTGGATTGAAGATTGGTGGTGGCTAGAGGGGCTCCCAGCTGCCAGACAAACTGGCGCATGAGCAGGCCGAGCCGGTTGGTGGTGTTCATCAGGGCATTCTTGGCATCGATCAGCCGGTTTTTCGAGGTCAACAGATCCTCCATCGAGGTCTGTTTAATACCGTAGGACTTGACTGAGAGGGTGACAATCTCCTGTTGCCGCCGCAGGTTGACCTGCTGGGTGGCATACACCTTGCGCAGGCTGGTGATCAGGTCGCGGGTGTTTTCAATGGAATGGACAGTCTGGCGCATGCTCTGGGTCTGGGTAATGCCGGCAATCTGTTCTGCCGCCTCTCGGGTGCCCCGATTGCTGTTGAGGGTGCCACCAGTGAACAGCGGCACCGACAAAACCAGCGCTACTCTTCCTTCCTCATCATAATTGTCAAACCGAGTGTCCTCCTTGCGAGCAAGGGAGCCTTTGACCGCGAGATCGGGATATTCCTCAGCGGTGTATGTTTTGGCCTTGTTGCCCGCCAATTCATGCTCCAGTTTGATTTTGCGGTAGAGCAGGCTTTCCTTTTCAAACTGACTGCGGAGCTGCTTGTCGTTCATGCCGGCAATGTAGGGTTCAATGAGTGGATAGGAACTATCCAGAGCGGCCAGAGAGTTGATGCAGCCAGCGATTCTGCCCTCATCCGCCAGCAGTTGATTTAACTGTTCGAAGACCGGGTGGGAGGCGGGAAGACCGGTGTAGTCAAAAAGTGCCCGCTGGGCGGCGGCGAGGTTCTGTTCATCGAGATCCCGGCGGGATTCCAGCTCTTTCAGGTTTGCTTCAGCCCGGAGCAGCTCAAGCCGGGTTTGGTCCCGCAATTCATAGCCGCGATGTATCCGGTCGACATGCTCCTGGGAAATCCGCACCGAGTTGCGGATGTTGAACAGCCGGTAACTGCTCTCAAGATAGCTGGCCAGCAGTTCTCTGAGTTTAAGGTCCAACTCCTGGGTCTTGATCTGGAGATTGTTTTCGGCCAGCCGCTCCTCGGTCTCCGCCAGATCAAGCCGGACGGAGAGGGTGCGCCGATACACTGGAAGATCCATGTTCAGGCTCCAATCACCGTGGGAGTCGTCATCCTGCTCGGTCAATAACGTACTCTCGTCAGGGTTTATCTCGCTGACCCCTGAAAGGGTACCGCTCAGGGCTGGGGCGAAGCGTTTTGCCCATGCCGTGTAGCCTTCCTTGCCTTTCTGGGTGAGATTTTCCCGGGCAATGCGGAGTTCCGGCGCCGAAAAATAGGTCAGCCGGAAAAGGTCATCAAAGACTGCAAGGATGGCGCGATCTTCACTGGAGGTAATGTTGGCGACAAACTCTTCCATGATCTGGTCGATCTCTTCATCCCGGGGGGTGACGAGCATCTTCTGATCAATCTCCCCGGTTTGAGGGGTTGGGGCAGCATCGACATTCTTTGCCGGCACCTCTTTATTATTTAGCGTCTTAAGAGGGGAGGCTTGTGCGTCCGGCTGGTGGTCCTTATGGGCAGCGGCCGGGAGTGGAGCAGGCAGCAGTATCAGTCCGATGATAAAGAGATACGGAATGAGATGTCTGGTGTAATTCATTGAATTTTTGTTCATGTACACAGGTGTTTAATAATTTGTTGGTGGATGGTTAAAGGCTGGAAATCCTGCTCAGCGCACTTTATGTCATTGGGTCGTGGTGGGTGGTTAGAGAGGAATCATCCGGTTCGTAGACAACGCTATCCTGGACGTCAAGGCCGGCTTCGCTGATCTCGTCCTTTGTTTCAACAGAGGCTTCAATCTGTGCATCCATGGCTGGAATATCCTCTGCTTCTGCATCGGTGACAAGATATTGGTCTGTCGAGCATGCTTCTTGTTCTGAAGCAAGGGCAAAAACGTCAGGTGATGAGTCCAGATATTCCTGCGTTTGACGGTTCAAGTCGTCCATGTTAACCAAAAGGAATTCCTGGTCAAGGGTGATATCCTGGAATTGAAAAACCTCGACATCATACGTCGTATCCTTGCCGTCGCGGCCTTCCAGGGTATCTATTACCTCCAGGCCAGAGCCGTTGTCTTGGAAGAAGTATTGGTTACTCTCTCCTGAGAAAACGACACTGTCATGCTCTGACCCGCCAAAAACTTGATCATTCCCTGCTCCCCCGACCAGAGAGTCATTCCCTCCGTTGCCTGATAAGACGTCATCCCCGCCACCGGCGATTATTGTGTCACTGCCCTCGCCACCGGCGATGGTTTCTCCTGCCTCGGTGCCGATGAGGCTGTCGCTGCTTCCAGCGATGGTGATGCTGATCTGCTGGGTAGTGCCGTCGGCGGTGGCGACGGTGATGGTCTCGGTGGCGGTCTCACCCTGGCCGAGACCTTGGACGCTGTCGGCGTCGTTGTTGAGGTTGTAGGTCCAGGCGCCCTGTTCGTCGATGGCCAGGGAGCCGTGAGTTCCTTGGTGCGTTGCAGCGGTGAAATGGGCCTCGCCGCTATCAGCATCGGTCACCGTGAGGGTGCCTGAAACCGTGGTGACATCGTCCTCGCGGACCTCGGCGGAGGACGTCCCGGTGATCTGGGCCGCATCGTTGCTACCAGCGATGGTGATGCTGATCTGCTGGGTAGTGCCGTCGGCGGTGGCGACGGTGATG
>JBBQCO010000051.1:0-21210 GCA_038318785.1 Desulfobulbales bacterium
GAGGGCATTCACCGCCAATACCTGCCCTACAAAGACATCCCCCCTACTTTTATCAATGCCCTGATTGCTGCCGAGGACGACCAGTTCTTCAGCCATTTTGGTTTGGATATCCCCGGCATCGTCCGGGCCATGCTCGTCAACTTCAAAGCGGGAAAGGTGGTCCAGGGCGGCAGTACCATCACTCAGCAGACCGCTAAGAACCTTTTCAAAAGGGAATCGCGCAGTATTCAGGCGAAAGTTAAGGAATTGCTGTACGCCCTTCGGCTTGAGCGCAAGTACAGTAAGGAAAAGATTCTCGAGTTTTATACCAACCAGTTTTTCGTCAGCGGCAACGGGCATGGACTCGGAGTGGCAGCCCGCTTTTTTTTCGATAAGGAACCCGAAGATCTGACGCTCTTGGAGTGTGCCTTCATTGCCGGCAGTGTCAAACGGCCGAACTATTATAACCCTTTTCTCAAGAAAAATGCGGCCAATGCCGCCGAGGTACGGCGAAGGGGGGATGAACGGGTGCAGTATGTCCTTGGTAAGATGCGGAAAGCCGGTATGGTCAGCGAAAGTGAATACGCCAAGCTGAAGGTTGCGGATCTGGCCTTTAAGCAGGGGAAAATGTCTTTCGCCCAAAATACGGCCATGGATCTGGTCAAGGAAGGATTGGAAACCCCCTTTATTTCTGACACCTTGGAGGAAAACGGTATTTCAAATATTTCCACCTCCGGCGCCCGTATCATCACCTCGCTTGACCCCAAACTTCAGGGGAAAACAGTGTCTGCCCTGCGCCAGCACCTTTCCCAGCTTGATGTCCGCTTGCGTGGCTACCACCGCGTCCTCGTGCAAACCGAGTATAAGGCACTGGAGTACCCGGGGGATGACGAGTACACCCCGGGCAGTTTTGTCTTTGGCATAATCACTGCCATCAGCGAAACCCGCGATAAAGGCGCGGAAGTGCGGGTGCAGTTTGAAGATGGCCGGTTTGTGGGCGTTATTGATGCGATTGGCCTGAATCGGTTGGGCGATGCTTACGCCAAATTCAGCCGT
Organism: Desulfobulbales bacterium; assembly: GCA_038318785.1. Lineage (GTDB taxonomy): Bacteria > Desulfobacterota > Desulfobulbia > Desulfobulbales > Desulfobulbaceae > Desulfobulbus. The sequence continues at coordinate 1,036 of JBBQCO010000051.1, forward strand.
GGGGCTTCTGCCGCTTCTCCTGCGGATCGTAAGGCCCTGCTCAAGCTGTTGCAGACCGGAGACCGGGTTTATGTCAGCGTCCGGGGAGTCGGCGAATCAGGAGAACTGCAGCTCGATCTTGAGAAATTTCCAGAGGTTGAAGGGGCAGCGTTTGTTCTGCAGGAGGGCGCTATTCGCGCCATGAGTGGCGGGATGTCGAATCTGAACTTTAACCGGGCCACTACGGCCAAGCGGTTAATGGGGTCGACGTTCAAAACTTTTTTGTTTGCAGCGGCTCTGCAACTGGGCTGGAGTCCGGTGGATATGCTTAGTAACAACCGGGACACCTTTGTCTTTATGAATCGTCCCTATGCGCCGCAACCGGACCACGACAGTCCCTTCAGTTCGGTGTCGTTGAGTTGGGCAGGCGTTACCTCGGAAAACGTTGCCGCGGTCTGGCTTCTGTATCATCTGACTGACCATTTAACCCCGCCCATGATCCGGGAACTGGCAGCCAAGGTGGACATGGCGCCGCGATCAGAGGACGGAAAAATAGAGGACTACCAGCGGTATAAAGAGCGAATCCGGGACAATTACGGCATTGTTCTCTCCCGGCAATACCTCGATCATGCCGCGTTTGCCGGCGCGGTGCGATCCTTGAAGCCCGACTTTGTCTTTGACAACCGCACCGAAGAGTACAACCAATTGGAGCGCATGCGGTATGACGATTTTCTTGGTCTACGTTCACTTGTCCCGGCCATGCTCGCCTTTCGGCAATCTCTTGCCAACGCCCCGCAACAGCTCGATTTGGACAGCGTTTTTGACAATCCAGGAACATCGGCACCTCCTTCCGGTGGCAGGCTAGTCCGGGATTCGGTCGGCCGCTTTATCTTCACTCTGCGGCAGGACCCACCGCCCAACTGGCGTATTTTAACCACGACGGAGATAGTCGATCATCTCGTTACCCTTGATGCCGGACTGATCGAGTCGTTTTGGCGGGAACAGGTCCAGCTTGACGGCATGATCGCAGCGACGACCCTGCAGCAAGTCGAGAACCAGATCCGGATTGAGCGGGAGAAGCTGGGGCCGGACAAGCTGTATTCGCTGGAGGTACTTAGCGAGGTTCGCGATTTTCGGGTGATGCTTGGGATGCAGTACTTGGTCCAACTGGCCAAGGAATGTGGGGTTAACAGCAATTTTGAGCCGGTTTTGTCGTTACCGCTCGGGTCCAACGTGGTCTCTCTGGCGGAAATCACCCGCATGTACGAGACGCTCATCACCGGCAGCCGCCATGACGCTGCCGATGCCCCCACCCTGGCCGAATCCGAGTTGGATGGGCGGGTGGATCCGGATGGGGCAGCTCTTATCGAGCGGATCGAAACCCCGGAAGGCAGGGTGGTCTATTCCCGGCAGGTCCATAAAACACGGGTGATTGATGCCAAGAGTTCCGCGGCTATAGGGAACATCCTACAGAATGTCATTCCATACGGCACCGGTAAGTATGCCATTGAGCATGTCCGGCTCCGCAGCGATGATGCCGCCCGCAATAAAATCCTGACCAAGCTGAGTCAGCCCTACCCGCTTCTGGGAAAAACCGGTACAGCCAACGACTACCGCAACGCCGCCTTTGTCGGCTATGTCCCCGTTTTGGCAAAGGATCAATCGGGAGTCAGCCTGGAGGGCGGTTATACCATCGGGGTGTATGCGGGTTTTGACAACAATCTCCCTATGGTGAAAGGCGGTTTCCGGGTCAGCGGTTCGGTGGGTGCCCTGCCGGCTTGGAGCGCTATTGCCCAGGTCCTTCTTGATGAGGAGAATATTGCTGACCGGCTCGATGCAGTGGATTTGACCTTCAACGGGCTGACCCTGCAATACCCCGACGTCAAACAGGTGTTTCTACCTGTGGCCCCCAATCAGGGGGGGGCCGTGGTGGGCGGCTCTGTCGGGCTACGTCAAGCCACGCCCCCCGCATCTCCCGCGAGTCTTTGTTTCGGCGCGGTGGGTGCAAATGGCCGGTTTGAGCCCGAGCGCCTCTTTCTGCCGTTCTGGAAAAATCGCTGACGATTATCTTCCAAGGATAGCCCGCTGGGGCGTCTGGTGAACCCTTCTGTCCAAGAGATGTCGAGCCTGGCTCCCTTCCTGGTTGTGATGTTTTCCTTTAAGACACGAGAAAGAAATTGTCCGGTAGAGTGGAATTTGCTATCTTCCTCTGTATTCTTTGCTATTTTTAACAACAGGATGGGGAGATGGGATGCCGCTACTGGTTGCAAGCATCCCGATTGCTCTTTTTTTTTGTTTGCATATCAGCGAGTTGTTGTTTTCTCGAACTCTCCTGAAGTTTTCCTGGAGACATGCGCCGGCAAAAGCCCCGTGGGGATCAGTGATGATTTTTGCGGTATCCCGGCGTATTGAAAACGTTCCCTCCACACACACATTTAACGACCATGATGCGTACACTATCTTCGTCTTTCAAACCGTTGGTAATGGTTTTCTGTCTGTGCGGTCTTCTCCTTTCAGGCTGTGCGGGCGGAAACGGGATGATTGACCCCTCTGAAGCCCGGGCAAAACGGGAAGCCGCAACCCGACAGGAGCGCACGGATCAGCCCGCTACCGAGGTTGTCCGGCGGGATGTCATGATGCCGGTGATGAGTTCAATTAATAATCGCATTCGCTCCTATGAACAAAAGCTCGAAGAGTGGAAGGAGGTAGAACGGAGAGCCTCTTTGTTGGCGTTGCCACAGGAGAAACTCAACAGGATAGACGAATGCAGATCCCATCTCCAGCATATTCTCCTTGAGTACAATTCGCTTCAAAAGCAGCTGCAGCAGGAAACACAGGTCGAGGCCGCCCAATTGCTCGCCGGTAATTCTCTGTTGCAGCTCAATCAGCAGGATATTGACTATCTCGAAAGCGGTTGCGGCAAGTTTTTGGTCGAGCTGAAGACCCTTTCGCAGCCTGCGGCTGCCGCGCCGGCCGACCCCCAGATTAAAGCCGCATTTGAGAACGGCGATTACGATCAGGTCATCAACCTCTATGCCCAAACCGGTTCAACGCCGGGGCAGGTTGCCGCCGCCGAGACCACCTTTCAATACGGCCAAGCCCTGCTTAAAAATCATCAGGAAGCGGAGGCGCGGAAAGTGTTGGAAGAACTGCTTGCTCGCATGCGGTCGCAGAAGGGGCAGGACGAATTACTGCTGCAGCTGTTGCAGACCACCGCCGATCTTAATTTTGGCCTGGAATCTCATGATGAGGCCAGGAAACAGTACGAGGAGCTTGTCCGGCTCTCCATCGAGAAAGGGGCGCACAAGGAAGAGTGGGCAGGGCTGCAACTCGCGGCCCTGCAACCCGGTGGCGCCGCCCCTTCGGAAATGAAAGAGTACGCTACCTTGCTCAGAAATTATCTGGCTTATTCCCCCAAGCGTGATGGCTACAATGTGGCTGAGCAGGCCGACAAATTTATGCTTGCCTATCCGGCATCGCGGTTGGTGTCCAATGTTAATCTTATCAATAAAATCACCAGGGAACAGGCTGATGCCAGGTTGAATCAGGGCATCAAACGGATTGAAGCCCAGGCCGGAGAACGGAAGGCTTTCGATCCTCCCGTTGCAGGCGGGCAGGTTTCTGGTGGAACCCCTCAACCGGGAGATGTATTGACGGCAGGCGGGAGCCAGGCCGTCGTCACGCCTCAATCGCCGGTGGGCAATGAAAAATCCCTGCAGGATGAATACGATAGAGGCATGGCGCATCTTCAGGCAAAAGAATACGACAAGGCAATTGAACGTTTCAACAGGCTGTCGAGAACACCTTATGAAGCCAAGGCGCGTTCTCAGATAGAGGAAGCTTCCAAGCTGGGCGCTCAGGATATGCGACAAAAAGCAGCCGAGCTTTTTGTTCGCGCCTCCAATAATCGCGATTCCGAAGAAAAACGTAAACTGCTGCTTTCCGCCCGTGATCTGCTGCAGAGCATCCTGGTGAAATATCCGCAATCAGGCCTGACCGACAAGGTCCAGCGGAACCTGGCTCGGATCGAAGCGGAATTGAAGGCTGTTGACGCGGGTGCTGGTCCGCGACCGGCGACGAGTGGTGGCGCATATGTGCCGCCGAAAACCGGGACCGGTGCCTCGGTGACACCAGCTACCTCATTATAAACACCCAGTTTTGTAGTTCTCTACGGAGAAAACCCCAGCTTTGCTGGGGTTTTTTGATTTATGCCGACGTAAGATTTCTGGGGGATTTTATTAGAGGGAGTTTTTTTCTCCGTGTAGTGTTCCACCCTGAAATCTAGGCGGTGAGCATTCGATAGTTCCACAAATTAAAAGAATAAATTTACTGAACTTTGGTTATTGATAAAGCCGAATGGTGAATCGTCTCCTTAACGTGATGTTTTTTTTGAAAAAGATCGCAATTTAATTCTTAGTGTATGGTTAGGGAAAACTTATTCTACTTTAGTCCGTTCCCAACGGTTGACTCTTTCTGGCCGTTGACAAAGCGGCGTGGGTCGCTTACTTCTGTGCAGCATTCAACCCTTGGGAATGAGGTTCTTTGGGGAGACGTGTTGAGGCGAGGTGTGTGAAATGCTAGAAATAACATCGAAAAGAGTTGACCTGGACGGCTGTGTGGTGCATTGCCTGGAGTGTGGCGAGGCGAAGAGAAAGCCTGTGGTGCTTCTGCACGGCATGAAATTCCAGGCCGAGACCTGGCGGGAATTGGGAACATTGGAGGTTTTGGCCGGTTTGGGGCTGCATGTGTTGGCCGTGGACATGCCCGGTTTTGGCAAGAGTCCTGCCTCCGAGACGCTTCCGGTTGAGGTGCTGGCACAATTTGTCAGACAACAGGGGCTTGATCGGGTGGTGCTCGTCGGTCCTTCCATGGGCGGTCGCATTGCTTTAGAATTTGCCATCAAGTATCCGCAGCGGATTGCTGGATTGATTCTGGCCGGTGCTGTGGGCGTTGAAGAAAACCGGGCTGGTTTGACTGGCATCACCGCACCAACCCATATCGTCTGGGGTGCTGAAGATCAGATTTCACCGCTGGCTGACAGCAACACCCTGCTCGTCGAAATACCAAACGCCACCCGAGAAATTTATCCCGAAGCCCCGCATCCCTGCTATCTGGTGCAACCGGATCGCTGGCATGCTAGCCTGCGGACTTTTTTTACCAACTTGAACACATGAGGATTGCATCGGCAAGCACATGGGAAAAACACTGATCATTGCCGAGAAGCCGAGCGTTGCCGCTGATATCGTCAAGGCCCTTCCTGGAAAATTTACCAAGGCCAAAACCCATTTTGAAAGTGATGACCATGTTGTTTCCTTTGCCATCGGCCATTTGGTTTCCATCGCCTACCCTGAGGAAATAAATCCCGACCTGCATAAATGGTCCCTCGATAACCTGCCCATTCTGCCCGAGGAGTTTCCCCTGGCAGTGTTGCCCGACACCAAGGCCCAGTTCAACGCCCTGACCAAGTTGATCCGCCGCAAGGATGTGGAGGTGATTGTCAACGGCTGTGACGCCGGGCGTGAGGGAGAACTGATTTTTAAATATATCCTTAAACAGGCCACCAACCGTTCAGTGGAGGGGAAGGCTATCCGGCGTTTATGGCTGCAGTCCATGACCTTGGAGGCCATCCGTGACGGGCTAGGAAAGCTCAAAGACAATAAGGAGATGCTGCCGCTCGAGGATACGGCGTTGTGCCGTTCCGAGGCTGACTGGCTGATCGGCATTAACGCCACCCGGGCCCTGACCTGTTATAATTCCCGGTTCGGCGGGTTTCACAAGACTCCTTGCGGCCGGGTGCAGACCCCGACCCTGTCGCTCCTGGTTAAGCGGGAAGCAGAGCGGCGCGAGTTTGTCCCCGCCACCTATTGGGAGCTGCATGCCCGCTTCGGCTGCGGTCCGGTTCTTTACGAGGGGGTCTGGATCGATCCCGCCTTTGCCAAGGACGAAGAACAGGCCCATGGCCGCCGCAACCGCATTTGGGAAGAACCGGCAGCCACAGCGATTGTCGAACGCTGTACCGGCAAGCCGGCCACGGTGGAAGAAACGAGCAAGAAAGCGGTCAAGGGCGCACCACCCCTCTATGACCTCACCCTTTTGCAGCGCGAGGCCAATAGCCGCTTCGGGTTTTCCGCCAAGAACACCCTCTCCCTGGCCCAGGCCCTGTACGAGCGGCACAAGCTGCTCACCTACCCGAGGACCGATAGCCGCTGCCTGCCCGAAGACTATCTGCCCACTGTGGAAAAGGTGGTGAACCGGCAAAAAGAATGGCAATACGGAAAATTTGCCACTGAGGCCCTTGCTAAAAAATATCTGAAAAAAGACAAGCGGATCTTTGATAACAAAAAAATATCGGACCATTTTGCCATCATTCCCACCGCTGGCCTGCCTAAAACTCTGTCCGAGCCGGAATTGAAGATCTACCAGATGATCGTTCAGCGTTTTCTTGCCGTTTTCTTTCCGCCGGCGGTGTATCATAACACCCGGCGTCTTTCCCTGGTTGAGGGCGAGACCTTCCTCACCGAGGGCAAGATTCTAGTGGAACCGGGCTGGAAAGCGATCTACGGATCGGTAAGTGAGGAAGACGGCGACAAAGAGCTGCAGGCCCTGCCGCCTGACACCGTTGTCCAATGCGAGGAAATCGACAAGCAGGAGCACCAGACCAAACCGCAGCCACGATTCAACGAGGCAACCCTGCTCTCGGCCATGGAAAATTCCGGCAAGCTGATCGAAGACGAGGAGTTGGCTGAGGCCATGAAGGAGCGGGGGCTGGGGACGCCGGCAACCAGAGCCGCGATCATTGAGAAATTAATCAACGAGAAGTACGTTGTCCGGGAACAGCGGGACTTGGTGCCCACCGGCAAGGCCATTGAGTTATTGAGCCTGCTCGAAGCCCGGCAGATCGATGTGTTGGCCTCCCCTGAATTGACCGGTGACTGGGAATACAAGCTCAATCAGATCCTGAAAGGGACCATGACCCGGCCGCAGTTCATGAAGGAAATCCGGGCTATGACCGGCGCCATCGTCGACAAAGTCAAGCAGGGCGGCGGCAACGAACGGCACGAGGCCGCTTTTTCCCCACTGGAGGGGGCGCGTTTTTACGAGACCGCCTCGGCCTTTGAGTCCGAAGACAAGAAGCTGATGATCCGCAAGGTGTTGGGTGGCCGGGTGATGAAGGCGCAGGAGATCGTCGAGCTGATCCAGGGCAATACTTTGGGGCCCTTTGCGGATTTTCGCTCGAAAAAGGGCAAGCCGTTCACCGCCTCTGTCCATATCGCCCATTCCAAGGTGGAATTTCTCTTTGCCGACTCCACCGCCGAGCTTGATCTCGATGAGATCCGCCGCCAAGAGCCTTTGGGGGAATCACCCATCGATCGGACCAAGGTGTTCGAGACCCCTGCAGGGTTCCTGTCGGAATCGGCTCTCGAGGGCGATCAGAAAAAGGGCTTACGGATTTCCAAGGTGATTCTCAGTCGCCAGCTTGACCGGGAGCATATCAGCCAGCTGCTGGCCGATGGTCGCACCGAACTGATCGGCGGTTTTATATCGAAAAAGAAAAAACCCTTTGATGCCTTTTTACTGCTCGACGCCAAGGGCAAACTGACTTTTGAATTTCCCCCCAGGGGAAAAAGGGGAGCGGAAAAGGACGCCGGCAACGGCTGAACCCCGTCTCCGTCCCGGAGAAGAATGCATTTCGAATGGCGGCGAAATGTGCAGTGCTTCTACACTACAGCCAGTCAATAATTCATGGAAGTATGCGACATTTAAAAAAAGATTATGCGGAAAAAGAGGGAAGGGGATTGGCTGCGGCCTGTACCCGCATCGCCCTGGATACCAAAGCTGAGGATCTGGTGGTGCTTGATGTACGCGGCCTGGCCTCCTTTACTGATTATTTTGTGATCATGAGCGGCCGTTCCACCCGCCATGTTCAGGGGCTCGCCGAGGCCATTTCCGGCGAGTTGAGCGCTAAGCGGGTTAGCAGCAAGCACAGCGAGGGGTTGCGCGAGGGGTTGTGGGTCCTGCTTGATTTCGGCGATGTCGTGGTGCATGTTTTTTATCACGAAAACCGCAGCTTTTACGATCTCGAGGGATTGTGGCACGATGCCCCGAAGATCGAGGTGGATGAATTGCTGGCCGAAGATTCGCAGCAATAACAGTTAAGGAGGTTTGCAATGCCCGCTCCTGTCCCGATTATTCTCACCATCCTTGACGGCTGGGGGATTGGTGAGCCCACCGCCACTAACGCGGTGGCGGTTGCCGACACCCCAAACATGGACCGGCTGAGCAGCGAGTTTCCCAAGACCACACTCACCGCCCACAACGGCATGGTCGGCTTGCCCCAGGGCCAGATGGGCAACTCCGAAGTCGGGCATCTCAATATCGGCGCCGGCCGGATCGTCTACCAGGACTTTACCCGCATCAACCTGGCCGTGGATCTGGGCGAATTCGCCGCCAATCCGGTGTTGAACGAGGTGATGGCCAAAGTCAAGGCGGCCGGTTCCCGGCTCCATCTCTGCGGACTGGTGTCCGACGGCGGCGTCCACAGTCACATCCTGCATCTGATTGCCCTGCTTGAGATGGCGGCGGTCAAAGATGTCGAGGTTTTTGTCCATTGCTTCATGGACGGCCGGGATACCTCGCCCACCAGCGGCATCACCTTCATGGAGGAGTTGGCGGCGGCCATGGACCGCATAGGATGGGGTCGGGTAGCCACGGTTATCGGCCGCTATTGGGCCATGGACCGGGATAAACGCTGGGATCGGGTCCACAAGGCCTGGGACGCCATGGTGCACGGCCAGGGGCCGAAGGCCGTGGATGCGATTGGGCTGATGCGTGAATCGTATGGCCGTGGCGAGACCGATGAATTCATCACCCCCACCGTGCTCATCGATGCCAATGACGAGCCGGTGGGCCGGATTGTCGATAACGATGCGGTTATCTTCTTCAACTTCCGTGCTGACCGCGTGCGGGAACTCTGCCATGCCTTTGGTGATCCGATCTTTACCAGTTTTAAAGCCGGTGTTCGGCCCCGATTGCTGCAACTGGCGACCATGACCGAATACGAGGCGGATTTTACCTTCCCCATTGCCTTTCCACCGGTCAGCCTGACCCGTATCCTCGGTGAGGAGGTCAGCCGGCACGGCCGCCGGCAATTGCGGATTGCGGAAACGGAAAAATATGCCCATGTCACCTATTTTTTCAACGGCGGCAACGAAGTCCCGTTTTCGGGCGAGGATCGGATGCTGATTAATTCGCCGCGCGATGTCGCCACCTACGATCTTAAACCGCAGATGAGCGCGGTGGAGGTGACGGATACGCTGTTGCGGATCCTGGCGGAACAGGAAGCCGCCGGTACGCCCTATGATCTGGTGATCCTCAATTTTGCCAACGGCGACATGGTCGGCCACACCGGGGTGATGGCGGCAGCGGTGACGGCCTGCGAGACCGTGGATCGTTGCGTCGGCCGGATTCACCAGTTCGTCGGTGAGCGCGGCGGGATCATGCTGATCACCGCCGACCACGGCAACGCCGAGATGATGGTCAACCCGGAGACCGGGGGCCCCTACACTGCTCACACCCTCAATCCGGTGCCCTTCATTCTGGCGGCCGATGGCTATCGGCACCGGACCCTACGCGGCGGCGGGGCACTCAAGGATATTGCTCCAACCATCCTAACGCTGATGGAATTGCCGATTCCAGCCGAGATGGAAGGCGAGAGTTTACTCGTCTGAGAGCCTGTAGGTGTTGGGTCTTTGAGCCCATAAAATACCGACTTCAAACCTGCGGCCTAACAAAACCATAGTTTAACGGAAAGGAACACGAGTATGCGCTATATCAGTACACGCGGCGGGATTGAGCCCCTGGGATTTCAAGATGCGGTGATGATGGGGCTGGCTCGGGACGGGGGGCTGCTCCTGCCCGAGACCCTGCCGACGATAGACGCCGCTGTTCTCGACAGCTGGCAGCATTTGCCCTTCCAGTCTCTGGCCCGTGAAATTCTCTCGCTGTTTATCGACGATATCCCGGCGACTGATCTTGAGGATCTGGTCGAACGTTCCTACGCCTCCTTTGCCCACCCGCAGGTAACCCCAATCTGCAAACAGGGGGATGTCTATATTCTGGAACTCTTCCACGGCCCAACCCTGGCCTTCAAGGACGTGGCCCTGCAGTTGCTCGGCAACCTGTTTGAGTATGTGCTGGCCCGCACCGGCGGCTTCATGAACATCCTCGGTGCCACCTCGGGCGACACCGGTAGCGCCGCCATTGCCGGGGTGCGCGGTAAGAACAACATCAACATCTTCATCCTTCATCCGCACGGCCGCACCAGCCCGATCCAGGCTCTGCAGATGACCACGGTGCTTGATCCCAATGTGTTCAACATTGCGGTGCGTGGCACCTTTGATGATGCCCAGGGGATCGTCAAGGCGATCTTCAACGATCTCGCCTTTCGCGACCTCTACCAGTTGGGTGCGGTCAACTCGATCAACTGGGCTCGGGTCCTGGCCCAGGTGGTGTATTATGTCTACGCTTATTTCAAGTTGCGGAAACAGGGGAACGCCAGCGTTGATTTTTCCGTGCCCACCGGCAACTTCGGCGACATCTTCGCCGGCTATGTGGCCCGGAAACTGCTGCCCGCCGGCTGTATCCATACCCTGATTCTAGCCACCAACGCCAACGATCTCCTGACTAGGTTCGTTATCCAGGGTGATTATTCCCGGGGCCAGGTCATTGCCACCAGCAGCCCGTCCATGGACATCCAGATTGCCTCCAACTTTGAGCGCTACCTCTACTACCTCCGGGGCCAGGACGGCACACAGGTCAAACGGGACATGGAAGGCTTTGCCGCCACCGGGGTTCTTGATCTCTCCACCTTCAAAGCACAGGTAGCCGAAGATTTCCGTTCGCGTTCGGTTTCTGAGGAGGAAACCATCGCCACCATCAGCGATTTTTACCGGCAACACGGGTATCTGCTTGACCCGCATACGGCGGTCGGAGTCAAGGCAGCGCTGGAACTTCGCGATCCGAATCGGCCGGTGGTCTGTCTGGCCACCGCCCATCCGGCCAAGTTCGGTGCCGCTGTCACCCAGGCCATCGGCAGCGAACCGCCCCTACCGCCGGCCCTGGCCGACCTAGAGAACCGGGAAAGTCGTTGCGTCGTGCTGGATGCGGAGATGACTGCGATCAAGAATTTTGTGGCCGCCAACGCCTTGCAATAAACGAAACAGTTTGCGTCGAAGGGGGTGTGATCAATGACTGATATGGCCCGGCACCAGCGCGAGGTGGAGGAAGCGGTTGCCTTTTTACGGGAGCGTATCTCCGAGCCGCCGGAGGTGCTCATTCAACTGGGCACCGGGCTGGGGGAGCTGGTTGGAGCCATGCAGGAGACCTGCACCCTCGCTTACGAGAAGATACCCCATTTCCCGCGCTCCACCGTGACCAGCCATGCCGGGAATCTGGTGGTCGGAAAATTGGCCGGCAAACGAACGGCCATCCTCCAGGGGCGGTTTCATTGCTACGAGGGCTATTCGGCCCGCGAGGTGGCCTTCCCTATCCGCGTCCTTTCGCTCTTGGGTGCAAGCGCGGCCATTATCACCAATGCCGCTGGCGGCCTCAATCCAACCTATCGCCCCGGCACCCTCATGGTCTTTGATGATCATATCAGCCTCCTGGGCGATAATCCTCTGCGCGGCCCCAATGTCGATAGCTGGGGGCCACGTTTTCCCGACCTCTCGACCGCCTACGATCCCGCATTTCGCAAGCTTGCCCAGCGGATTTCCAAGCGGTTGGGGCTGAGTGAAGTGGTCAGCGGCACCTACGTCTGCGTCCCTGGGCCAAGTCTGGAAACGCCAGCCGAGACCCGGTTTTTGCGGATGATCGGCGCCGATGCCGTGGGCATGTCGTCGGTCCCGGAGATTTTGGTGGCCCTCCATGCGGGAATGCGGGTTCTCGGGATTTCGGTGGTGGCCAACGTCAATGATCCGGACCATTTCAAGCCGATCCGCATCGACGAGATCATTCAGGCCGCCCGCAAGGCGGGACCGCGCCTGCAGCAGTTGGTCATCAATCTCCTGGCGGAGTTGAAACCATGAGCGCCCAGAAGGCCGACCTTATACTCACCGGTCGCTATCTGCTGACCATGGACAAGGAGCAGTCGCTGATCGAAGAGGGGGGGGTAGCCATCGCCGGCGACTCCATCCTGGCCATCGGCAAAGCCAGCGATCTGCTGGCGCGGTATCCCGGCGCGACGATTCTTGCCGAGCCGCACGGGTTAATCATGCCCGGTCTGGTCAATGTTCACACCCACGCCGCCATGTCGTTATTTCGGGGGCTCGCCGACGACCTGCCTTTGATGCAGTGGCTGCAGGACTATATCTTTCCGGTGGAGGCGACCTTGACCGGTGATCTGGTCTATCAGGGGACGTTGCTTTCGCTCTGCGAGATGATCAAATCCGGCACCACCTCATTTTGCGACATGTACCTTTTTGCCGGCGATGTCGCTCGGGCGGTCGAAGAGGCCGGGATGCGTGCCTGGATCGGCGAGGTGCTGTATGATTTTCCCTCACCCAACTACGGGGAGTTGGAGAAGGGTTTTGCCTATACCCAAAACCTGATGGAGCGCTACCGCCACCACCCGCTGGTAACCATTACCCTTGATCCGCATGCGGTCTACACCTGTTCACCCGACCTGCTGACCCGTCTGGGCGCCATGGCCAAGGAGGCGGGTGCGCTGTATGTGATCCATCTCGCCGAGAACGAAGAGGAGGTCCGCACCTGCCGGGAGCGCTATGGCCGGACACCGGTGGAACACCTCGAAGCCTTGGGTTTGCTCGGTCCCCATGTGGTTGCTGATCATTGCGTCATGGTCACCAGCGCCGAGATCGCCCTGCTGGCCGAACGAGGCGTCAAGGTGGCTCACTGTCCGGAATCGAATCTGAAACTGGCCTCGGGTATTGCTCCGGTGGTCCAGATGCTGGAAGCCGGAATCACTGTGGGCATCGGTACCGACGGCAGTGCCTCCAACAACGATGTCGATATGTTCGGCGAGATGAACACCACGGCCAAGATTCACAAAGTGGACCGGATGGATCCGACGGCCATGAGCGCCGCCACTACCCTGCACGCCGCCACCCTGGGCGGAGCCAAAGTGCTGAGCGCCGAAAGCCTGATCGGCAGTCTCGAGCCGGGCAAGAAAGCTGACTGCATTGTCCTTGATCTCGATCAGCCGCACCTGACGCCGCTCTACCACCCGGTGTCTCATCTGGTGTATGCCGCCCGCGGCAGCGATGTCATTCATTCGGTGATAAACGGCCGGGTGGTAATGCGGAACCGCCATCTGCTGACCCTTGATGAGCCAGCGATCCTGGCCCGTGCCGCCGGGATTGGGGCTGGGTTTCGCCAAAGCCGCAATGACGGTTGACAGGCGCTTAGCCGGAGTGCTATTATCTGCTCCTTTCATTCTGTTGTACTCATTCTACACGAGGTGTCGCCATGTTCGGACTCGGAATGCCTGAACTTATTATTATTCTCGTTATTATTGTCATTATTTTCGGTGCGGGCAAACTGCCGGAAATCGGCAGCGGCATCGGCAAGGGTATTCGCAACTTCAAGGATGCCACCAAAAAAGATAATGAACCCAAGGCCCTTGACGAGGACAAAGACAAGGAAGCCTGAACGGATCCTTCTTCTCCCCCTTTTTCACCCCCACCCTGGCGACTGCAATGTTTGGACTTGGTACCCCTGAGCTGATTATTATCCTGTTGATTGCCTTCCTCATTTTCGGCAGCAAGAAATTGCCGGAAATCGGTGCCGGTCTCGGCAAGGCCCTCGGTTCCTTCAAAAAGGGGCTGGGTGATGTTGAAGAGGCTCAAGCCGACCTCAAGAAAAGCCTGCCCGTGGTCAAGGAGATCACCGAGGTCAAGGAAACGCTCGATAAAGCCAAGGACATCACCGGCATCCTTGGTAAATAATGCGCTGATTTTTTTCTGCACCGGCGGATACCCTGTTCGATTGTATACCGCTTTCCGACCGAAGGGTCTTTGCACTTGACAACCATTCCCCTTTTCAGTAAATGCTTTCCCTCGCACCCATTGTCAATTCTGTGATATTGTAATTACGAAAGCGTACGAAAGTGTACAATTTTGTTATGATTTGTCCGTGATTGTCTTCTTCTGACCACGATCGACCTTTCAGGAGCCGTTCATGTGCCGATTAGCTCTCAAAAGCGCTGACACACCTTTTTCACCCTATGAAGTCCTCACCGCCATGGAGGCCATGCAGGAAGGCTACGACGGTAGCGGTCTTGGCTTGCTGCTACGCGGTGTGGAATTCGAAGATTTTAAACTCAAACCCCATCATGTCGTCCTCTCCGGGATTGCCCATACCGAAGCCGCCTTCCACCGTTTGACCGACTGGATGGGCAGCCAGGGGTTCCAGGTCAAGTACGTGCACGAATTTGAACGGCGGCCCCAGTTGATCGAGGCCAAGGACCGTTTTAATTACCTGGTTCGCGTCTACAAAATGCCGGACCAGTGGGCGGGATTGACTCCGGAAGAGATCGACGACCGCCTGCTGCAGGTGCGGTTGGCCATTCGCCGTGACGGCGAGGCCCACGGCGGCGACGTCACCGTGTTTTCGCTGTACCGTGACGTGGTGATGATCAAAGAGGTCGGCTGGCCCCTGGAGGTCGGCGACGCCCTTGGTCTGGAGGATGGACGCCTCCGGGCGCGGGTGGTCATGGCCCAGGGCCGGCAGAACACCAATTACGGCATCAACCTCTACGCCTGCCATCCCTTCTTCATTCAGGGGATCGCCACCATGACCAACGGCGAGAACACCGCCTTTATCCCGATCAAGGAGTGGTTGCTGGGCAAAAACATCCCTGGTTATCTCGGCTATCACAGCGATTCCGAGACCTTTACCCATATCCTCCACTATGTGACCAAGAAGTTGAAGCTGCCGTTGGAACTCTACAAGCATGTCATCACCCCGCTGAAGACCGAGGAACTGAATGTGCATCCCAACGGCGATTTTCTCAAGGGGCTGCGCACCGTCTGCCGCCGTCTGATTATCGACGGCCCCAACGCGGTTATCGGCACTCTACCCGATGAAACCAGTCTGCTGGTGATGGATCAGAAGAAGATGCGGCCGGCAACCGTTGGTGGTCGCCCCGGTGCCTGGGCCATCGCCTCGGAGATGTGCGGCGTCGACGCCCTGGTCCCGGACCGCGATCCCTCCCTTGATTTTCAGCCCATGCGGGAGCACACCGTCATTATTCCACCCGAGCGAAAGGAACTCACAATATGGTCTCAGTTCGATCAATTTACACTTCCCCAAGCAGCTTAAGCTACCACGATCTTCCCTGGATCATCGAGCACCGGGAGGATCGCTGTACGCTCTGCGGCCGGTGTACCTCCGTCTGTCCGGTCGGGGCTATATCGCTGTCTTATCTCCGGCAGCGAATGCCAAAACTCGATATTCTCCAGAAAAAACGGGGGAACGAGTATCGGCATTTCACCGGCATCCGGCAACACACAGTCATCGAAAAACGGTGCATCGGTTGTGGCATGTGCGCTTCGGTCTGTCCCAATGAGGCCATCGGACCGCACGTCAACGACAACGAGCACCGCGCCACCTTTCTGCTCAACCAGAAGGGTGATGCCCACAAGCGCGGTGGCCGACGTAACGCCACCGGCAAGACTGTGCTTGATCGCATCTCGTTCGGCCGCATCTCGATGCTCACCGATCCGGCGCTCGATGCCGGGCGCCACGAATTCAACATGAACACCATTCTCGGCCGGGTGCTGACGCCGGAGGAGTTTCTCCGCCGTAAGATGACCGGCGAGTGGATCCCGCCGACCCGGGAGATTTTTCCGTTTATTATCGGTTCAATGTCCTTTGGCGCTCTGTCGCCCAATATGTGGCTTGGCCTGCTCCAGGGCGTAGCTTATTGCAACGAGGTCCTTGGCATCCCCGTGGTCATGGCCACCGGTGAGGGCGGCTGTCCTCCCTGGGTGTTGAGGAGCCCCTTCCTTAAATACATCATCCTCCAGATCGCCTCCGGCTACTTCGGCTGGGACGAGATCATCCGCGCCATTCCCGAGATGCAGTGCGATCCGGCAGCCATTGAGATCAAGTACGGCCAGGGGGCCAAACCCGGCGACGGCGGTCTGCTGATGTGGTTCAAGGTCAGCAAACTGATCGCCCGGCTGCGCGGTGTACCCGAAGGGGTTGACTTGCCCTCGCCGCCGGTGCATCAGACGCTCTACTCAATTGAAGAGAGCGTTATGAAGATGATCCAGACCATGTCCATGGCCTTCGGCTTCCGGGTGCCGGTGTATCCCAAGATTTCTGGTTCGACCTCGTCCAAATCGGTCCTCAACAACCTGGTGCGCAACCCCTATGCCGGGGGCTTGCTGATCGACGGCATCGACGGCGGCACCGGCGCGGCCTACAACGTCAGCATGGAAGCCACCGGCCACCCGATTGCCTCCAACCTGCGGGAATGCTATCTCGACTTGGTCCGTCAGGGCCGGCAGAACGAGATTCCGCTGTTCGCCGCCGGCGGTATCGGCAAGAACGGCAACGTCACCCAGAATGGCATGGCCCTGATCATGCTCGGCGCTTCCGGCGTTCATATCGGCAAGTACATCATGCAGGCCACCGCCGGCTGTCTTGGTAATGAGATGGGCCGCTGCAATGTCTGTAACGTCGGTCTCTGTCCCAAGGGCATCACCAGCCAGAACGCGAAACTGTATCGCCGTCTTGATCCCGACGAGGTCGCCCAGCGCGTGGCCGATGTTTTCATGACCATTCGTACCGAAGCCAAGAAGATCATGGCGCCGCTCGGCCGCTCCCAGAGCCTGCCCATCGGCATGTCCGATGCCCTCGGCGTTGACGATGAGGCCATCGCGGAACGGTTGCAGATCAATTATATCTGTTAGTCAGGATTCATTACAGGACGCCTTAGAAAATGAGCGAAACAAAGCACACCATACTCACTGTCCGCGGCAGGGATGACAACAACCAGCGGATCTCGTCCAAGATTTTTGAGGAAGAGGTTCGGGGCGCGGCGGCTGTTGCCGATGAACTGATTCTCGAATCCTACGGCCAGCACAACATCGGCCTGCGGCTCGGTTCCGTCGAGAAGCCGCTGACCATCCGGGTTAAAGGCCCCGCCGGCCAGCGGCTCGGCTGCATGGGCCTGAAGGGAGCGACCATCATCTGCGAGGGCTCGGCCTCGGATGACGTCGGCTATCTCAATATCGGCGCGGATGTCATCGTCAAGGGTGATGCCACTAACGGCGTCTGCAACGCCATGGCTGGCGGCCGGGTGATGGTCGGCGGCAGTATCGGTGCCCGCGGCCTGACCATGACCAAGTGGAACCCAGACCACGAGCGGCCGGAGATGTGGGTGCTCGGTTCGGTGGGTGACACCTTTGCCGAGTTCAACTGCGGTGGTCTGGGCGTGGTGTGCGGGATTGAGCCCAAGAATCCGAACAATGTGCTCGGCTACCGGCCTTGCGTCGGTATGGTCGGAGGCAAGATCTTTTTCCGTGGTCCAATCGACGATTCCTATTCCAAGACCAACGCCAAACTGACCCCACTGAGCGACGAAGAATGGCAATGGTTGAGCGAGCGGTTGCCCGAATTTCTCGAGAAGCTCGACCGGTCCGATCTCCGGCAGACTGTTTCAGTGCGCGAGGAGTGGAACGTGCTGGCGGCCATCACTCCGCAGGAGCGGGCCCTGATGTTCTCCGGTCCCATGTCGATGGCCGAATTCCGCCGACGGGTCTGGGATCAGGGGTTCGGCGGCGGTGATCCCTTGCGTGACATCGCTCCTGGCTTGGAGCGTTCACTCATCGGTGTGGTCGAGACCGGCGAATTCCGTCGGAAAAAGCCCTTCTGGGCTAATCGTGATGCCGCAGCCCCTTGTACCTTTTATTGCCCCATCCACATCCCGACCATCGACCGTCTGCGCATGATCCGCGAAGGCCGCACCGATGAGGCCTACGAGATGCTGCTGCGGTACACGCCGTTTCCGGCCTCGGTCTGCGGCACGATCTGCCCGAACCTCTGTATCCAGAACTGCTCGCGCGAGAAGATCGATTACTCCATCGATGCCTCGGTGTTGGGTCGTTCGGTGCAAGCGGTGGAGCCGCCGGAGGCCAAGCCTGCCATCGGCAAACGGGTGGCGATCATCGGCGGCGGCCCCTCCGGTATGGCTGTGGCCTGGCACCTGGCACTCAACGGTGTCGAGGCCCACATTTTTGAGCGGGATACCCAGTTGGGTGGCAAGTTGGCCCAGACCATTCCCTGGGAGCGGCTCTCCCGCGCAGTCTGGGATGTGGAGGTCGATCGTTTCCTCAAAACCAAGAATCTCCATGTCAATCTGGGCGTGCAACTCAGCAAAGATAAGGTTGAGGAGCTGAAAAAGCAGTTCGATTATGTCGTCGTGGCGGTGGGTACCCATCAGCCGCGCACCCTCTCTTTCCCCGGTCACGAGCGGGTTATTCCCGCGCTCGACTACCTCAAGGCCGCCAAGAGCGACCATCCTATGCCAACCGGCAAGCAGGTGGTGATTATCGGCGCCGGTAACGTCGGCTGTGATGTGGCCGCCGAGGCCTATCGTCTGGGCGCAGAGCAGGTGGTGCTGGTCGATATCCAGAAACCGCTGGCCTTTGGCAAGGAGCGGATTGGAGCCGAGGCGCTGGGTGCCACCTTCCAGTGGCCGGTTATGACCCGCGAGGTGACGGCGGAGGGTTTGGTTGGTGCCGACGGCACGCTTATTCCGGCGCAGACGGTGATTATTTCCATCGGCGATGTGCCGAGCCTACCCTTTCTGCCGGAGACGGTGGAGGTGCTTCAAGTGGGCGGAGCGGCCTGGATCAAGACCGATGAGGCGGGCCGGACCAGCGATGACAAGATCCTTGCGGTCGGCGATGTTGAACGGCCGGGTTTGGCGACCAATGCACTTGGTGCAGGCAAACGGACCGCCGAATTCCTGCTTGCTACCTTCAAAGGGGAACCCTGGGTCCCGTTCCGGCAACGGCTGATCAACTATGAAGATCTGACCTTGGCCCATTACGACCCGTGCACCGACCGTGGCGCCACCGAGGACCAACAGGCGGCCCGCTGCCTGAGCTGCGGTTCCTGCCGCGACTGCCACCTCTGCGAGACCATCTGCCCGACCGGCGCCATCTCCCGCCGGGAGATTATTCCCGGTCCGGACGGCGTGGATTACGAGTATGTCTCGGATGACGACAAGTGCATTGCCTGCGGCTTCTGCGCCGATACCTGCCCCTGCGGCATCTGGGTGTTGCGGCCTTTCTAAGACCTTTTTTCACTTTTTTTTAAAGTCGAGCATTCCTGCTCATTTTCTTTGCAGTGTAGCCTAACGTTCCGCCTCACCGGACCCGCGCTGTTTGCGGGGTCCGTGTGTAGGCGGTGGTTAAGTGCTTTGTTTCAGTCCCTTAGCAAACCCATACATATCAATGACCTTTGACTTCGTGTACGTAAAACTAGAGCCATTTCCAGTGGTAAATTCCTTCACATATATTTCTGAAGAATACTGGTCAATTTCTTCTCTGTTATCGGCGTAGAATTGTTGGATACAGTTCAAGGATTTGGGGTTTACGCTTCGAAAACCGCATATACCTTGAAATATCTCTCTGAAAGTATTTCCGAAAAAATTATCATATGCAGGGATAAAACCAAATACACCAAGCATAATTTTGGTAACAAGGGTCAGGTGGGAGTTTCCGTTTTTTACAACAATTCGTTGGATTTCTCGGTAGATGTCGCAGATTTTTCTAATGTTTTCATCTGAATATTTATCTACATCTATATCCCAAACAGAAGGGTCCAAACCTGCAATGTATCTAATAAGTGGTTCATAGTATTTTACGCTTTTATTTAATAAGAAACTGGAGCCCCGCAGCATACCCCAGCTTGCAAGATAAAATCCAAGTGATAAGCAACTTTTTTCTATCTCTCCTAATAAATCGTTGGCTGTGGTGGGGTGAAAGTAGTGGTAGCAGTAATCAAACGAAGCATACCGATCGGGTGCATCCGAAGTTTATGGCCGAAATCATTTAATCCGTGACAACTTGGTTTCTGCCGCTGGTTCCTGGCCCTTGGGTTGTGTCATATAGCGATCAAAAGCATCATCGTACTTGGAATTATACCGTGCACAACGCAACT
>JBBQCO010000052.1:0-20469 GCA_038318785.1 Desulfobulbales bacterium
GCTATTGACAGCAATAGCAAGTTTGTCGACCGCTCCATCTTCATCAAGGGGAAGGCAGGGAATTCCATTCCGGTCACCATTAGTTCTGCCCCGCTCCTTGACGATTTCGACAATATCATCGGCGGCATTGAAACCTTTCGCGACAACACCTCATCAATTCGCGAAAGCCTGATCCTCGATTCCATTGCCGACGGCGTGTTTACTGTGGATCGAAACTGGAACATCACCTCGTTTAACCGAGCAGCCGAAGAAATCACCGGTTGGTCCAGCGATGACGCCATGGGCAAGTCCTGCTCGGATATTTTTCATTCTTCCATCTGCGGCAAAAACTGCGCCATTGCCGAAAGCCTGTACAAAGGTGCTCCAGTGGCCAACCGCTCGATCACTATTCGCAACAGCCAAGGGGAAAAGGTTCCCATCAGCATCAGCGCTGCCCCACTTACCGATCATGAGGGGAACATTATCGGCGGAGTGGAGACCTTCCGCGACCTGACCGCGATCACCACCTTGCGCCAGCAATTAAGCCAGAAATACACCTTTGACGCGATCATTTCCAAATCATCCTCCATGCAGCGCCTGTTCAACATCCTGCCGGACATCGCCCGCAGCCCCAGCACGGTCCTGATTCTTGGAGAAAGCGGCACTGGTAAGGAACTGATCGCCCGCGCCCTCTACAACGCCAGTGAACGCAAAGACAAACCCTTTATTATTGTCAACTGCGCAGCCCTCCCCGAAACCCTGCTCGAATCAGAGCTGTTTGGTTATAAGGCTGGCGCTTTCACCGATGCCCGCAAGGATAAAATAGGCCGATTTGCAGTAGCCGAGAGCGGCACCCTCTTCCTCGATGAGATTGGCGACCTGCCAGGTAGTGTTCAGGTTAAACTCCTGCGTGTCCTGCAGGAAAGAGTGTACGAGCCACTCGGTTCCAACACTCCCGTCAAGGCCAACGTACGCATCATCACCGCCACCAACCGCAACTTGCAAGCCCTGGTACAGGAAGGATCGTTTCGCGACGATCTGTTCTATCGCCTCAATGTAGTTAAAATCAACCTGCCGCCTCTCCGGGAACGCAAGGAAGACATTCCACTGCTCATTGACCATTTCATCAAAAAATACAGCGCCCAGCAGGGTAAGGACATTGTCGGCATTTCCAGCGGCGCGCTGGCCATTCTCATGCGGTACGATTTTCCAGGCAATATCAGGGAGTTGGAAAACATCGTCGAATACTCGTTCATCCTCTGTGAGGGCGGCTATATCCAGCCCCAGCATCTACCCGAACCTTTTGCTGCCGGGTTTGAAGAAGCAATCCCGCTGGCGACGCGCGATGCCGGACCGCAAACCCTGGAAGACATCGAGAAGCAGGCGATCATCCTCAGCCTTGAACGCAACCGGTGGCGAAAAATGGCCACCTGCCGTGAACTACAGATTTCCAAAGATACACTGCGGCGAAAGATCGAGCGTTACGGTCTTCACAATCCGCTAGCGAACGAAATCGAACAAGACGATTAAACACAACTTGCATCAAGAAACAAAAAAGGCGTTCCGGATAACCGGAACGCCTTTTTACTGCGTGGAGTACTTTCGCTGTTCATTGCTCACCCGTTCGTCACCAAACGATCCCGCAACCATGACCACACGCACCTAACCTTAACCGCAGGATGAGTGCGGGGTTTCGCCATCGTGCAGGGGTTGTCGATCGTCCCGAAAAAAAATCATACGGAAGATTGGCGCTTTTTTTTTTGGCCGGGTTTTTCCCGGCTCTCCCTATCTTTTTCTTTGGCCTCCAGCCTGGCAGCAACATCACCCACCGGGTGCAAGGTTCGAGGTACCGCCCGATCCATTCGGGCCAGGCATCGCTCATGGATCTCAGCCGGACAATCGGCCACCTCCCAGCAAGGGACAAAATCGAGCAGTTTTTTTAACCCTGGGATACTAATCCCCTCTTCATGAATGAAGGTGCGCAGACAAGTTATCCACTGGATATCATCGGCAGAAAAAATCCGCCGATTACCCACAAGGGTAGGCTTAATCAACCCTTCCTTCTCGTAAATCCGCAGAGTGCGGGGATGCACATTCAACAACTTGGCGGCAACACCGATCGGATAGATGGCAACATCCGAGCGAATCGCCTGTATTTCAGTTCTCTTTCTCGCCATACCGGCCTCCTGTCAATGCGGGGCGCCGGGGAAGAGCGGCAGACCTTTACCGGTTGCCGTTCTTCCTTTCGACACGGATTCCATCAGTGATCTTCAGACAGATGGCCGCGAAACAGCCGCTCGCCCATCATGAAGAGGATTCCACAGAAGGCGAAACCGGCCATGGTCACCATCCACTCGTGCAGAGTCGGCGAGTAGGACAGGATATGGGGGAGATCGACAATGTTCAATTCGTGAAATCCAGGAATAATCTGACCGACAATCACCAGATCGTAGCGCATGACGAAGATCCCAATAATACTGCAAGCCGAACCAAACGCCATGGCTGTGAGATTCCGAGCCCTGACCGCGAGAATGATGAGCAAGGGGATAACTAGCCCCAGACCAATCTCACCGTACCAAAAATTCTGGGCATAAGGACCATTGATCAGCGTCATTACCGCCTCGTATTTTCCAGGGGGATAGCCATAGACGCCGGAGATTAATTTCCAGGTGGTGAAAAACATGATGATGATATAGAGCAATGCCCCTAGCTTAGCGACCGAGCAAAGCGAATTTTCCAACTCCGCGCTCATCTTCCAACCGTTGATTTTATACCCCAGCCAGTGAAAAAATATGACCGCGGCACAACCCGACATCATGGCCGAAGTGATGAAATAGATTGGCATGTACGGTCCGTGCCAGAACTCACGACCGTTGAGCAGACCGAAAACCGCTCCGAGGTTGGAATGGGCGGCAACACCCGAAATGACCCCGAGCAATCCCAGCATGCCGGCGACCTTGTGCTTCCCCGCCTGCAACAGGGCAAATTCAATCAACATAAAAAAGAGATACGCCCCGTACAGTGTACCCATCCACCAGATGCTCGAGGTGAGATTGGGCGAAATAATGTTATATATGGCCATGCGCCAAGGGTTCTCAATCTCAAAGGCGATAACCAAAAAACCGGAAACAATCGTGGCAATGGCCAAAAAAACCGAACGCTTGGCAATGGGCTTAAAGGTTTCAAAACCGAAGACATGGCCGATCGATGAAACCAGGCACAGGCCGGTTGAGGTAACGACAAAAAAGACATAAGCGGCTAACACCACACCCCACGGCACCTCACGACTGACACCGTAGGCATTGTGATATCCCAAATAAAAGGCGTGCAGTCCAAAGACAATACCGACCAGAGTAAGCAGACCTAACAATCCGATTACCCCATTGTATACTCCGGACCGACTCCCCTCAAGCCCCCCTTCCTGGGGCAAAACCTTGGTTAAAATATTTTCCATGGCACCTTTTCCTCCTTTTCCAGGTCGACAGTTCCAACCACCGTCGCCCGGCACTATTATTGATCCTTGAGTTGACTCAATCCTGTACGAAAAACAAGGTTAGGGTAAATCGCTTTCTTCCCTGACGGACTGCAGAACCGGTTTGATTCTCAGATCGAACAGCGTATGGAGAACAGCACCACCCAACCAGATAACGAAAAAAAGTATAGCTTCCATTTGTATTTCTCCTTGCTCCGGATCCCCGGACAGTTGTGTTACACCAGGATTTATTGGCGGATAAAAACCCGGTCACGCTCTTCCTTGCCAGCACCTCCTTTGTTGATGCGACCCTGACACCATCACGGAGCCGGGCCTGTTTTCTTCTCAATCTATGTAAGCTTTTTATACGCAGCCAAAAAAGCTGTCAAGAAAAACTCGTGTTCATTGTCAAATAAACTATAAATAACATGATCAACTTGCGTCCAATTAACCACTTCATTCTTTCGTTGAAATATTAATTTCCGGTTAACGATTATTTATCGTAAAAAAATATATCTGTTATTCCGATATTTTTTAAACTAAAAATCATTTGTAACTAAATTCCCAGGAGGTGAATCGCTCACTTCGAGTGAAATGCTCACAATGAGCCAAGCTCAACATGCGCAAGAATCAAAATGAGCCCAAAGAAAAAGACGAACGAAACCAGACGTCTCACCCCTGCACACTGACAAAAAAAATAATTAATACAAAAACAATATGTTACACTAGAAATGCCTCTATCTTCTCTCAAGTCCTGACAGTGGAACAGATAGTGCAAACACTAATTTTGCTACTCGATTTCATCCAGATAACGAGCAAGCTTCCCCCCTCCCCTCCAAGGTGGCGGCCTTGGAGGGGAATTTTTTTCATTCCTCTTCCCCACCAGCTTTACCTTTACCCTGATTTATGGTAGCTCCTTGCAAGGAATGTAGGGATCATGCCTCTATTAAACCTCACGTTCACTCCCCTACACCCTTCCGAATTTCAATTCGTTGACCGTCTCTGGTTTCACTGAGTTTATTTCATCCAATTCAGGAGAGTATTGTGCAGAAATTTTACAAAAACCTGTCCATTTGGCTGATCATTGCTTTAGCCTCACTGCTCCTCTTCAACTACTGTCAGAAATCACCTGACCGCCACCATGCCGTACCCTACACTGAATTCCTTAAAAAGGTTGACAGCGGACACCTCTCCAAGGTGACGATGATCAATAGTACTGTTCTCTGGGAGACAGCCGACGGCTCACTTTTCAAAACCGTTGTCCCCCAGACCAACGACGCCCTCGAGCACCTGCTCCTCAAAAACGTAACGGTCCGGGCTGAAGAGCCTCCCCAAACGCCCTGGTTCCTCCAAACCCTTCTCTCCTGGCTCCCCATTTTCCTTCTTGCCTTTCTCTGGTTTTTTTATTTTCAAAAAGGAAGCGGTCAGGGAAGCGGGGGTGGCGGCCGAGCTATGGCGTTTGGCAAGAGCAGGGCGAGACTGATCAATCCCGAGGAATCGAAAATTAAGCTAAACGATGTTGCCGGCATCGATGAGGCCAAGGAGGAAGTTGCCGAGCTGATCGATTTTCTCAAAAAACCGGAGAGATTTGTTGAGGCCGGTGCCCGAATTCCCACTGGGGTACTCCTGTATGGTGAACCAGGAACGGGCAAAACCCTGCTGGCCAAAGCCATTGCCGGCGAGGCCGGAGTACCGTTCTTTTCGATCAGCGGCTCGAACTTTGTCGAAATGTATGTGGGGATCGGCGCCTCAAGGGTGCGGGACTTGTTCATGGAGGGAAAGAAAAAAGCGCCTTGCATTATCTTTATAGACGAGATCGATGCGGTCGGCCGTCATCGCAGTTCCGGTTCTGGCTCCGGCGGCAACGACGAGCGGGAGCAAACCCTGAACCAGTTGCTGGTGGAAATGGACGGATTTGAAGCCAATGACCACGTGATCGTCATCGCCGCCACCAACCGCCAGGATATCCTCGACCCGGCCCTATTGCGGCCTGGCCGCTTTGACCGGCAAGTCATGGTGCCTCTGCCCGACGTCGGCGGCAGGGAGAAGATTCTCAAGGTGCATGCTCGCAACACCAAAGTCGGTCCGGACGTGAACTGGCAGGTGATCGCCAAGGGTACCCCTGGATTCTCCGGCGCCCAGTTGGCCAGCCTGGTCAATGAAGCGGCCCTGCTGACGACCAGGAAAAACAGTCCTACCATCAGCATGGAGATTCTGGAAGCAGCGAAGGATAAGGTGCTGATGGGAGCGGAACGGCGCAGCCTCATCATCACCGACCGGGAAAAACGGATAACCGCCTGCCACGAGGCCGGCCACGCCCTGGTGGCCTGGATGCTGCCCGGGGCTGATCCGGTGCACAAGGTCACGATAATCCCCCGGGGACGAGCACTTGGCCTGACCATGCAACTTCCCGAGGAAGAACGCAATTCCCATGATCGCACCTTTTTGTTCAACAATCTTTGTACCCTGCTTGGCGGCCGTATTGCCGAGGAGATTGTTTTCAACCAGATGACCACAGGAGCCGGGAATGACATCGAACGGGTGTCGGATATTGCCCGGCGCATGGCTTGTGAATGGGGAATGAGCGAGGCTATCGGTCCGCTGACTTTCAGGGCCTCGAATCCCCTGAGCAATCAGCCCGGTCAGATCATCAGCGAACAGACGGCGGTATTGATCGACGTTGAGGTGAAGAAACTGGTGCAATCGGCGTACGACAGGGCGCGTGGTCTACTCGAAGAACACCGCGCACTGCTCGACGCTATCACCGATGCGCTGATTGAACGGGAGACCCTCTCTCGGGCCGATATCCAGGCGATCATTGAGACCAACGAAAGAAAATAGCCGGTTTTAATCCTCTTTACAGATGCCGCCGGTTGCCGCAACCGGCGGCTCGAAATTCACTGTTTACCGTGTTTCCAAACCCAAGGCGGCACTGGGTTGCGATCCTTCCAGATTCCCAGTTTCTGCACACGAGCGGTCTGCTCCAGTTCTTCCAGATTGCGGCACAAAGGCTGCGCCTTGCAATAGTGCGGATAGATCCAGGCCATGCCGAGGCGTACCAATTCTGCGTTGACCGACCTGCCCCGGACACCGACCAAGGCAACGATTCTATCGTATCGATCCGTATCCAATGGTTCAACCGTAACATTTTTCCCCTGAACCAAATGACTGGTGGCATCCTTGGCCGCACGCCAGAAGGCCTGCCTATACTCCGGGCTGTCGATACCATAGAGGCGGATGGTCACAATCTGGCCGCTTTGATTAACCCTCAGCGAATCGCCGTCGAGCACCCGGGTCACTGTTCCCTCCCATGCAATTGCCGGCGAGGTCCACAACAAAAAAAAGAGTAATATCAGGTAATAGATTGATTGTTGACGAGGTTCCATTCTTTCTCCTTAAACGCCCGAGCTTCTCCTTTCCCCAACAGGGTCATGATTATATATTTTATTGTCAAGATAATGACACTTTTTTCGAAAGTCCCTTGTATTCGATCATCGACCTGTGGTAACATTACAAATAATTGAACTTAAGAACATAAAAAATTGTACCCTCTATGGCTATTCAACAACCGCTGCCCCCTGCCAACATGGAAGAAACCAGCGCATCCGATCAAGAGCTTACGGAAAACGAGGAAAAAACCAGGGACCTCATCCTTACTCTCCCTTTGTTTGACGCCTTTAAAACCGATGAACTCGACATCCTTGCCCGCCACATGAACTTCGCAGAAATCTTGCGGGGAGAACATCTCTTTGTTGAGGGTGACAAAGGCGATTTTATGTGCTTTGTGGTGCGCGGCCTCCTTGATGTTCTTAAAAAAACCACAGCCGGCGATTATCGAGTCATCGCCCGCCTCGGCAAGGGCAACGCCATCGGCGAGATGTCGATCATCGATAAATCGCCACGATCAGCTGCGGTCGTGGCTCGCCAACCATCGGTTGTCATAATCTTGACTAAAAGGGGTTTTGACATCCTCACAGAATATTATCCCAGCGTGGGCGTTACCCTGCTTAAAAAAGTCATGCAACTATTGAGTCTCAACATGCGCCTGACCACGAGCAAACTTGCGGACAAACTCCCCGACTGAGCCATGGCCCTTGATGCTTTTTATGGAATAATCGGCCGCAGCGCATCCATGCAGCGGCTCTTCAAGCTGATCAGCAAGGTTGCCGAGGACGACCTCAGCACCGTGCTGATCCATGGGGAATCCGGAACCGGCAAAGAGCTGGTTGCCAAGGCAATCCATGCACACAGCCCCCGAAACGCCCATCACTTTGTTCCGGTCAACTGCGCGGCAATCCCCGACGATCTCCTGGAAAGCGAACTGTTTGGTTACACCAAGGGCGCTTTTACCGGCGCCATAAGTTCCAAAATAGGCCGAATCGAATATGCCAACGGAGGGTCTCTTTTTCTCGATGAGATTGGTGATATGAAGCCGGTGCTCCAAGCGAAACTGTTGCGGGTACTGCAGGAGCGCGAATTTGAACCGGTGGGCGGCCTAAAAGCTATTCCGGTGGACGTACGTGTTATTGCAGCCACCCACTGCAACCTGGAACAAATGGTAGCTGAAGGCAGGTTCCGGGAAGATCTTTATTACCGCCTCAATGTCATTCCTTTATCCATCCCCCCGTTGCGCGAACGCTCCGAAGACGTCCCCTTGCTTATCGAATATTTCGTGAACAGCATCGGAAAAAGCAAAAAAAAACCCCTTTTGGGGTTTGATCCGGTTGCCATGCGGGCCTTGTCCGTTTTTCCCTGGCGGGGCAATGTCCGGGAACTGGAAAATCTCGTGCAATACATGACCATCCTTCATGGGGGATCAATAGTTGGCCATAGTGATCTCCCCGAAAAATACCGTAACGGCGCATCAATTCCCCTCCAGTCCGAGCAAACCAGTTCACAGCAGACACTCGATGATGTCACCCGTCCCGAGCAACTGCTCCTCTTCTCGTCCACCTCCGCTACGGTGACCAACGAAATCTGGCCGGAAAACGGTATTGATTTCAATACGTTGGTTAACGATTTCGAAACCCAGTTGATCGTTCAGGCCTTGAAACTGACCCAGGGCAATAAAAAAGAAGCCGCACGGCTGTTGAATTTAAAGCGGACCACATTACTGGAAAAAATCAAGAAAAAGGAACTGGTTGTCAGCGAGACGGAGGAAGAGGCGGGCGAGTAGGGCTGGTCAAGCAGCTTTTCTTATCAAGTTAACCTCTATTTTTTCCCGAATATCATCCAAAGACGACGGGGTAATGAGAATATCACAAGCCCCGTATTTCACCGCCTTGAGCACCATGGTTCTAGTCCATGCCGGACCAGCGGCCACCAGGGGCACCGACAAACCGGCACTGCTGATTTTGATGGCCACGCCGAAACCCTGCTCACTGGCTTCCTGCATCACCAGAAAGACCATTTGAATGCGGGGCGTCAACACGCTATTGACTGAATCCTTGAAATGGAGAATGCGGCAGACATATCCCATTTCTTCCAAGACATTGGCAACCCGACCAGCCTCGCCGTCATCGTCGGTGAACAAGAGAATATCGGCGCTCTCGGCTGGTTTATCTCGAATCCTCGACGGCTCGACAGATGTGGCGGCAGCCTTTTCAACAGACGCTTGTACGGGCGCTCCCCCCGTCTTCGCCTTAACAGTCTCAACAGGCTCTTCGGCGACCAGAAGCAATTCTTCCAGTTCGAGCACATTGGCGGGGATAAGCAGTTGCAACCGCCCCAAATCGCGGTCGTTGTACTGTATCTGGCCAGTCGAGAGATAATAGGCTTGGTTGGCAAAGACATCGTCTGAATCAGAATCAATTTTGACCGGCATTACCGGTTCCATCGATGTCTTCACAAAACCGAGCTTGGTGCGGTACTGTTCCTCAAAAATGGCCGTATATACACCGGCG
This sequence comes from Desulfobulbales bacterium, assembly GCA_038318785.1. Lineage (GTDB taxonomy): Bacteria > Desulfobacterota > Desulfobulbia > Desulfobulbales > Desulfobulbaceae > Desulfobulbus. The sequence continues at coordinate 9,355 of JBBQCO010000052.1, forward strand.
ATGATATTGGTTACTTCGCCGTAGGCGTCGCGGGCGTCGTCACCGAATTCCTCGTTGCGAGCAGTCTCCTCCAACTCGCCTTCGGGCAGCATGATGAGTGCTCCCCCCAGATACACAGCGGTTTTAACGTCGACAAACAGAAAGGCCTCACCCTGCCCTCCGCCGCGTATATCCATGCGGCTCATGATCTGTTTGCCGCCCGCCTGATCGAGGAATCGCTCCTTGGTGAGCGCCATGTTTTCCGCAGGCACAACCTTCAAGGTCCCGCCAAGCAGGGCACTCACCTCCTCACACATCTTGACAATGCTGTTGTTCAACAGATCGTCGACCAATTTCTTCTGCTTGCCGATGTCGCGCGTGCGCGGGGTCGATTGAGCAGCCTGTTCCGTTATCCCCTCTGCCTCTGATGTCGGACGCGGCAGCACACCGGCTTTTTCAGGAACGTCGTCACCGGCAGCTTCCCGTTCAATCGCCCCAACAGATTCCGGTGCATCCTTCTCGCCACGTTCCGGGGTCGTTTTCGCTTCGGAGGATTGTTGTTCGACTTTTCCCTTGGCTGCCTCTTCCACAAGCCCAAAAGGGACCGCGGGTAGAACTAACTGAAGACTACCAAGTTTGCGACTGTCCAACTGCAGAGGAACGGTCATCAGGTAATACGGAACATCGGTAATTGGCTGCTCAGATTCAACCACCACCTTGACCGGGGTGATCAATTCCTGTTCAGTCCTGACGAAACGCACATTTTTCGGATACTGCTCCTCAAAGGTAACGGTGACAGCTCCGCAGACGATATTGGCGACCTCACCAAAAGAATCCTGCAAATCCTCCGAATACTGCTGGTCGGCAAGAACGCTCTCCAGTTCCGATTCCGGCAGCATGATTAAGGTACCGCCAATATAAATGGCGTCCTTAATGCCGATCAAAAGGCAGCCGCTTCCCTCGATTTCACCTTCCAAGCTGATATGAGCGAGGACCTGTTTGCCTCCGGCTTCAGAAAACAAGTCTTCCTTGCTGACCTGACGGAATTGCGCCTCGCCCAATTTAAGCGGTTTCCCGATCAAGGCGCTGACTTCTTCTTGGATCCGCTCGCAGCAGGAGAGTAATATTTTGTCGAAGCGTTCTCTGGCTTTCATTGCATAAACAGTGAGAGATTAATCATCGCATCAGGTCCACGCCGGCAGGTAAAGGTATGACCCCTGCCAAACGCCAGGGGTATCCGTCCGATACGGAAAAAAACAGCGCAGTGTTTGCCAAGAGAAACCTTGCAAACACTGAACCCGTCTTATTTATCTCGACAGAAAAATGGAAAAAATTTACCTGATTTCTTACGACAACATGAAGCGGAGCTCAACACCAAACCGGCCGATCGGACTGGAAAAAGGGATCATGACTCGGGTTGCCCTGGAAAGACCGCTGGTATGGATGGCTTTACCGATGACGGTGGTAGGAATGGCCAGCTCGATTTTTTTATCATCGGCAGCCAAAGCTACCTTCAGGCCACCGGCGACCATGTTGGCGATTTCGCCGATAGCGTCCTTGACATCTTCGTCGAGTTCCGTCACCTCCATTCCCAACATGCTTGAAGTGATCCCCAGGGCTACAGCCGCTGGACAATGGATGGCAAGAATACCCTTGAGATCGCCGGCAAGGCCTATAAGACTCGACAAATTCGGGTCAATATCCGACGCCGGATCCGCAGAAGGCAATTCTGCGGCAATGTCGATAAAAATCATGGAGGCAAAGACCTCCAGGGTAGCATCTATGAGATAATTTTCCACTTCCAAGAACAGCTCTCCCGCAACAAAGATTGTATTGCTTGGATAAAACTGAAACATCAGTGTTCCAGTTCAACCTCCACGTAAAACATACCGGCAGGCGCCTGGAAAGGGAGAATAACCTGATCGACCTCGGCCTGTGAGCTAAAGGAGTATTCATCCCCGAAAATGGTCGAAGGCAGGGATAGATGAATGTCTTTGCCTCGATCGGAAAGAATTGTTTTTAGGTTGCCGCCGAGCATGTTGGCAATTTCGCCAATGGCGTCCTGAACATCGTCATTGATCTCCGTGACCTCCATCCCGAGAAAACTACTGGTGACGTCTAGGGCCACCTGCTTGGGAAAATGCACCGCAAGAACGCCTTTATGAGTGCCGGCCAAGCCAACCATCCCTGTAATCGATTGTTTGAGGGGGCCCATTGTTTCCAGCGGTTGGCCGGCCACAGAGATCTCCATCATCACCATGCCGGTAAATATCTCTATCGTCGACTCGATGATCTTATCATTAATTTCGGCAAAACTGTTCACACTGCCCCCCTCCAGAATCATCCGGAGACCAGGAAGGGTCATCCGGAAAAAGAATATGAGTTATAGCAAGCGCCCCGCCAGGCTCTTTACATCAGCGGGCCGAGCACTTCATTGACCTTGTCTGGAGTAAAGGGCTTTTTCAACGCACCGACAGCTCCCAAGCTCTTGGCTTCGCCGATGATGTCATCGCCGGTTTCGGTCGAAATCATGAACACCGGAATATCTTTCATTCCCGGACGATTGGCTTTTTCCCGGAGGAACTCGATGCCGTTCATATTCGGCATATTGATATCGCTGAGCACGATGTCAATGGCTTCTTTTTCAAGCATGGCGAGTGCTTCTTGACCGTCCCCTGCCTCGTAAATCTCACCAAAATCAAGTCCGGCCTGACGCAACGACCGGCTGATGATCTTACGCATGGTGCTGGAATCATCAACAAGCAGTACATTCTTTGCCATTGTTCTCTCCTCTTTTTCGTTTAGGACACGACATCCGTCAATAATGGGGGTAACCCCGCTTTGATCAACACTTTCCGCAGCAGGGAATTTTTCATATTGGCTATTCTATCAGGAGGAAAACGGGGAAATCAAGGTTTCTTCCTCCGGGTGGAGCTTTTTTCCAAGCACTTCAACGCTTCCGAGGTACACGCAAGGTGACACAACTCCCCTTCCCCGGCCGGGAAACCACATCGATTTTCCCCTGCATTCTGTGGAGAATTCTGTTGACGACCAGCAATCCCGGGCCATGATCTTCTCCGTCCTGTCCTCTGCTTTGCGCAACCGGGCCATTGGTGAACAGGAGGCGAAGGCGATCACGGCTGGTCATCTGGCCGACGCTCTCCACCTCAATTAATCCACGCTTGACGATCAGGGCCGCCACCTTTTCAAAATCAAAGCCTCGGCCATCATCTTCGATGCTCACTAAAATCTCCTCTCCTTGGCGCAAGCCCAGGAGATGAAGCTTGCCGGTTTTCTTCTTCCCCAACCGCAACCTTTCCTCCACACTTTCCAAAGCATGTTCAACGCCATTGCGCAGGAGATGAAGGAGGGTATCGGCAAACAAGGTTGCTTCTCCCATCTCCTGGAGCACATCGATCCCCTCGATGGAAAAATGAATGCGCTTGTTGCCATGAACAGCCAGATCATGCACCACCCTCTGTAAACGGTTGACCAATGAGGAGAGCGCGTCGCGACGGCACGATTGGACAAGTGACTGTAACTCCCCGAGCAGTGCGGTGTGGTCTCCCGGAAGACGCATGGCCATCAGTTGCTCCAGAACAACACCCATCCGCTCGATTCTGCGACCATCGATGCGCACCTCATGCGTGGCGGAACTGGTCAATGAACGTTGAGGAAAATCCGAACCGTTGCCGCCCAGGGCAGTTTCCGCCTCCGCTGTTCGCAACCGTTTGCTGTGCTGCTCCTGAAGAACATGCTGCACCTGTTCCGGGGTGACCTCGCCCATTGCCACCAGCACCTCGCCCAGGCGGCGCGGTTGTTCCTCACGGGTAGAGCGCTGCAGCTCCAAAGCATGGTTGACTACCCCCGAATCCACCAGTCCGGCTTCGATCAACAATTCCCCTATGGGTTGACGCATCAGCCCCTGAAGAGCCGCCAAGTGATGTTCTATATCGGACACGATGATTTCATCAACTGCCGAAAACTGTGCGATTGCCGTACGCAGAGCGTCGATACAGCGGAGAAAGACCCTTTCGGGATATTCGGTTTGGAAAAACTCACCCTGCACATAGCGATTCAGAGTCGACTCCAAAGCCATACAGATTCGCTCCGGTTCACTGAAATCATAGAGGGCAAAGTTCTGCTTCAATCTGTGCAGCAACCGGCACAAGTCCGTCACCCGTTCAAGATCAACCGCGATGAAGTCCCAGAGGACACATTCCTGCTCTACGGTGGCCAGCAGATTCTCGATTTCCCACAAAAAGGACTCGCACATTTCGGAAGGAACCGACCCAACCGCTCCTTCATCACAACCGGGTTCATTGCCAGTGGAGGCAGAAAGAAAAATCGCCGAGGCTAAGGCACCGGCGGAATTGGCTAAACGGGCATCACTTTTCTCCATAAGAACAAGAGCCAGCCCCTGCTCCATGAAGGTACAGGCCTCCGCCAGCAAGGCAATGTGGCGCGGAGTAAACAAAAGAATACCGGATCGAACCCGGTCAAGCAGGTATTCCATGGCCTCCGCTGGGGCAGTCAGGTGATCGAGACCAAGGAAAGATCCGGTCCCCTTCACGGAATGAAACAGACGGAAACACGAACTTGTTACCTTGGGTAGAATATCCTCCCTATCCGGTTGCTCGACAAGAGCGCGGACAAATGGCCGAACTTGGCGGACCATCTCCAGGGTTTCATGGACAAATGTTTCTAAGAGTTGTTGATTTTCTTCAGGTGCCACTGCTCCTCCACTTCTCCTTTGTCAGCCAGTATCCAATGCCGCCAACTACCGGTGGCAACGGATCGGCATCCCCTCTGACTGAGCAACAATTACAATATACACAGAACGCCAAAGCTTCCCCTGTGCCAAAATAACGACACGGCTCATTGTAAACCTTGCAAATGCCGCATACAACCTGTCCGACCACGAACAGGTATCGCTGAAAACCAGTGCCTTGGGATTGCAGCGCCGAACCGGCAGCATGGAATACTTATTGCTTTAAGGGTTGCAAGGTCCCGTCCGGGCGACATGGATTCAGGCTAGCTCTCACTGTTATTTAAAAAAAAACATGACCCGTCATTTCTTCATCATCACCCTGCTGCTGCTCACTGTCAACCTGTTTTCCCTGACAAACGCGCTGGCGGCCGCAGTTCTCAAGGCAGTGAACCGTAGTGATGAATCAGCTCGCTTACAGCTTTCCCTCCATTTTGACCAACTGCCGGGCTTCAATCTTTTAACCAACGGCCGCAGGATCGACCTTAAATTTTCAGACACCACCTTAAGCGAATCACTGGTGCCCCCTGCAACCGACGGCAAAATGATCAAGATGGTCAGTCTGGTCGAAAACAACGCTACAACGCTCACTTTTTATTTCCGTTATCCGCCACAAAAGGTATCCACCGAGAGCAACAAGAACACCGGGGTCATCATCCTCGACATCCTGCTAGGCAACCAGCTGTCAGTCTCCTCACCTGACCTTTCCTCCAATCTCCAGGGGGTTAAGGTGGTGAAAGAGGCCCGATCCGATTCCCTGAGCCCTGTCAAACTCTCTCCTTTTGCTCAAAATTGGCGGTTGTTTTTTACGCACTACGAATCCCCTCTCGAGATCTTTCCCCCTCCCAAACTGCATCTGCCTCCCTTCCCGCTGGCCGCCGCTCTACCGCCGCAGACGGCTCTTGAAAGATGGTTGCCCGAAGAAATCCAGGCGCAGATCAAGGACGGCAAATGGCTCCAGGTATGCCAACTCCTGCGCGAACAGGTGAACAAACAACCGGATGAACAGCTCAAGGAGAGGCTTGTCCTGAGCTATGCCGAGGCCCTGATCAGAGCCGGGGAATATAGAGATCCCTATTTCCTCTTGCAGCGAATCATGTTGCAGTATCCTGATTCAATGATGGCCGACTTGGCCCGTTTTCTCCTGATCTATCAGCAGGCTGACCGGGGCGATTATACCAACGCCTACTATGAACTTCACAGCTTATTGAAAAATATTGCAGAGACCCCATTTACTGAATCCTTCGATCTTTTACTGGCCGAACTGGCTCTGATGGCAGGCCTCCCAGATGAAGGGGAGAAAATTTTAGCCAACCCAGGCGTCAGCAACAACGAATCGCTCAAACTGATCCGCCTGTTGCGCCAAGCAGATCTGCTTTCCGCCAAAAAACAAAAAGGCAAAGCCTTGACAGGTTACCTGGACCTGGCCAGCCAATCTGCCCTTATCGATTCCGACCCGATGTCGCTCGCCCGTTTTGCAGATGCCCTTTATGCCGCCAAGCGTTATCCCGAAGCCGCCAAACGATATCAACAGCTCGGTGACCTGCTCAACAACAATCGACCGGGTCTGGATCTCGTTCTTTTCCGATTGGCCATGTGTCATCTCCAGATGCCGACTACCGAAAAAAAAGCGAGAATCGATCTGCAGCAGATCCAGAACGCCTTTACTGAAACCAAAGGCGGGGTGCGAGCCCTGATTAAACTGACTGACCTGGACTATGTGGCCAACAAAATGGCCGTGTCTGAGGCGGAATCGATGTATGGAAAATATGCGGTGGAAGCCGAATCAATCTCGTTGCGCGAAGAAGCTGCTCTCAAGCAGGCCTTGGTGAATGCGCTGGCAGGCGCAGGCGAGGCCAGCGTCAACCAAGCCATGGAACTGCTTCGCGGTTTTCAGTCCGGGAACTTGCGCACCGAGGCCATGGCCCTTTTAATCCAGCAACTGCCTGGTGTCATCAGGCAGATGGTCAAAAACAAAGAGTATGTCAAGGCGTTGGTGTTAGCCAAACAAAACAAAATGTTTTTTGCCCGCGGCTGGATCGAGGTCGGCGTGCTGTATGACCTTGCCCAGGCCTACAGCAAGCTCGGCTTGGCCGATCAGACCGCTCAGACGTACCAATACATTTTCGAAGTAACCGAAGAAGCCAACAAAGAAAAAATTTACCTGCCTCTCATCCAGGCACTTTTCAGCTCAGGCCACTTGCTTCAGGTCGAGGAATATGCCGACCGCTATCAGCTTCGCTATCCCAAGGGGAGCGACTTCCCGGCTATCTTTGCGCTCAAAATCCGGACACTGTATGCCGGCGGCCAGCTCGAAAAAGCCCTTAAACTACTGACCTCCGAGTCCAGTCCCCGAATACGGGAACTGGAAATCCTCAAGGGACGGATTTTCTTTGAGAACAAAGAGTGGCAGAAGGTCATCGACACCCTGGCTCAAACAGACTTGCAGGAGGCGCTGGTGCAGAATTCCATGCTGCTTCCTCTCGCCGAATCTTATTTTCAAACCGGCAAGGACGATCAGGCCCTCACTTTGTTCCAACGGATCAAGGCACAGAAAGAGGGCAGCGAGCAGGCCCAATACCGGCTGGCTCAAATCGCGTTAAAAAAAGACAACAAACAGCAGGCACTTATTCTTTTCAAGGAATTAGCCGAAATAGGCAAAGACCCTTTGTGGGCCAAACTTGCCCGGGAGGAAGCGGCAATTCTCGAGATAGAGAAAAGGTGACCCGAGCCTTCATTGTTACCAAAGACAATAACTACCACTGGAGAAACACGATGCCCGGCATTCAGCAATTTGACACCACTATGAAACTTTTACAGAAGGTGCTCGATCTTCGCCAGAAAAATCAAGAGGTTATAGGATCAAACATCGCCAATGCCGAAACGCCGGGGTATGCGGCGCAATCTTTCAGCTTCGAGGAGCAGTTGAAAAGCGCCCTCTCGGAGAACGGTTTGCGTCCGGTGGCCACCCAGTCCAACCATTTCCCCTTGGCACCAACCAGCCTCGAACAGGTCAGCGGCATCGTCTCCGCCAAGAAAGACACCGCCGGCCTTGGTGACCAGAACACCGTCAGCGTGGACCAAGAAATGCTCAAGCTCTCGGAAAACGAAATCCTCTATGAGACAGCGGTGACCATGCTCAATAAAAAATTATCCCAGATCAAATATGCCGTCAATGGTGGCGCATAATTTGCTAGGAGAATAACACACCTCAGACCAGGAGTTTGTTATGAATATCTTTACCACCTTTGACATCGCCGCCTCTGGTCTCAAAGCCCAGACCACCAGGTTGAACACGATCAGTTCCAATCTGGCGAATGCCGAAACCACCTCGACCCCGGAAGGCGGCCCATACAAAAAAAAATCAGTGGTGTTTCAAACGGAGAAGCTTCCTTTCAAACAGCATCTCGATGCCTCTCTCCAGGGCCAGGCACAAGGGGTTAAAGTAGCCAAAATCACAGAGGATACCAGCCCTCCCCAACGCATCTATGACCCCTCGCACCCGGATGCAAAAGAGGATGGCTATGTGGAACTGCCCAACATTAGCACTTTCAAAGAAATGGTGGACATGATGTCAGCAACCCGGTCCTACGAAGCCAACACCACCACCATCAAATCGGCCAAACGCATGGCCATGAAAGCCCTCGATATCGGGAGATAACAGATGGAAGCAATTCAAGCCGTTGCCTCGTTGCTCACACCAGCCCAACCGGCGACCTCGCAGGTTACCCAGGCGGCGACCTCATTTGGCGATATTCTCACATCCCTGGTGGCGCAAACCAATGGCCAGCAGCAAAATGCCGATCAGGCTATGCAGCAGCTGCATGCCGGTGGCGAAAAAAATCTGCATGAAGCGATGATTGCCATGGAAAAGGCCGACATCTCCTTACGATACACCATCCAGGTCCGCAACAAGGCCATTGACGCCTACCAGGAAGTCATGCGGATGCAGGTATAACAACCGTTGACAATTCAGGGTATTACCACTCATACTCGAGCATTCACTGCAGCAGGGACGCACCATGGCTGAACAAACAGACGCCACTCCCCAAAATAAGAAAAGCGGATTGCAGGCACTCATGGCCACTATCACAGCTTGGCCTTTGTCGCGAAAAATTGCTCTGGTCGCTGTGACCGCCATCACCATTGGCCTGTTCGCCTTTATCATCGTCCAAGCGAGAACCGCTGATTACCAGATGCTGTACGGCAACCTGGCTGAATCGGACGCTTCTGCCGTGGTCGATTGGCTCAAAGGGCAAAAAATTCCCTTCCAGCTGACGAACGCCGGGCACAATATTTTGATCCCGGCAACAAGTGTCTATGAAACCCGCCTGAGCCTCGCCTCTATGGGGTTGCCACAAGGCGGCGGCGTTGGTTTTGAGATTTTTGACAAACAATCGTTCGCCCTGACTGATTTTGTCCAGAAGGTCAACTATTCCAGAGCCCTCCAAGGGGAACTTGCCAGGACCATCGCCTCGCTCGGACCGGTAGAAACGGCCAGGGTCCATCTCGCTCTCCCTGAAAAACGGCTGTTCAAGGATCAGCAGAAACCAGCCACCGCTTCGGTTATCATCAAACTCGCTCCAGGAAAACGACTGAGCGAGTCACAGATCGAAGGCATAGTGCACTTAGTTTCCAACTCTATCGAAGGACTCGATCCCGGCCAAGTCACAGTGATCGACCAGAATGGCAACGTCCTCTCCCGGACCGGTGAGAAGGGATTGACCGGCAATCTTTCCCCTGACATGCTGGAGTTCCAGATGCAGGTAGAGCGGCGCCTTGAAGAACGGGCCCAGGCCCTGCTCGATAAATCGCTGGGAACTAAAAATGCCATGGTCCGGGTCAGCGCGACGCTAGATTTTGCAAAGACTGAAAAAACCGAGGAAACCTTTGATCCGGAAGAGCCGGTCATCCGCAGCGAGCAGGTCAGCGATGAGAAATCAGGCTCGGAGATCACCGGAGGCGTACCCGGCGTCCAGTCAAACCTGGAGGGCAACAGCAGCCAGACAGCTGGTGCCAGCCCGCCTACCAGCCGTTCCCAGCGGACCACCAATTATGAGATCAGCAAGGTGGTTTCGAAAACAATCAATCCGGTCGGCACAGTCAGTAAACTCTCGGTTTCGGTGCTGGTTGCCGATAAGATCATTCCAGCCAAGGACAAGGAACCGGCCAAAACCGAACCCCGGCAACCGACTGAACTCAAGGCGCTGGAAACCATGGTCGCCTCCGCCCTTGGCTTGGACACAGCCCGCGGCGATAAAATTGAGGTGACCTCCATGCCCTTTCTCGAATCGGCCGAAGAGGCGAACGGCGAGGGCGTAGCCGCCAACCGGTTCTATCAGTACATGCCGTTCGTCCGGTACGGCCTGCTTGTTCTTGGCGGCCTGCTCCTCTACGTGTTCATGATTCGACCGCTGATGAAAACCTTAAAGAGAGATGTCACCCAGCACAATAAAACAGTGGAACAGATGGAAGCCGAACAAGCGAGACAGGGTAAAACCGCTGGCCGCAGCGGAGCCGGCTCTCTGGTGGGCGGATCTGCCTACAAAACGGCAATGGAATCCCCGCCCTCAGATCCTCTGGATAAAGTTAAAATGGGGGTGGAAACTGATCCGGTTTTCAGCGCCCATGTCTTGAAAAGCTGGATTCATGAACAAAATTAATTCACACACACTACTCGAATATATACTCAAAATCTTTCACCTTTTGCTTAAACAGCGGACTCCATGGCAGCAGCGGTAAAACTGACAGGGCTTAAAAAAGCGGCGATCCTTCTCATTTGCCTGGGAGAAGAGTCCGCAACCAAGCTGCTGCGCGAATTGACAGACGAGGAGATCTTCAAGGTCACCCGGAGTATGACCGAGATCGAACATATCCCCGAAGAGATCAAGGCGCGGGTGCTTGAGGATTTCGAACTGGCTGCCGAGAGTCAGGCGGGGCTGGTGGTCAAGGGCCAGGAATTTGCAAAAAAGCTGATTGCCGGCGCCGGTAACAAAAACAGGGAATCAAGCCTCATGCGGCAGTTTGTCACCGGCACCGAATCCCGCCCTCTGGAAACTATTTCCAAGATGCAGCCATCCATGGTTGCGGGGTTGCTCGAACGGGAGCATCCGCAGACCCTGGCGCTGGTTCTTTCAACCCAGGCCACCGAACATGCCGGTGCCATCATTGCCAAGCTGCCCGAGGAAAAGCGGGCAGACGTCATCCATCGCATCGCCACCCTGGATAAGGTCTCTCCGGCGGTCATCGACCGGATCGAGGAGGCGCTGAGCAAGGAAATCGGCATTGTGGTCGGCGCCCAAGAACAACGACAAGTCGGCGGCTTGAAAAAAGTCGTCGAAATCCTTGACAGTATGCACGACAACCTC
>JBBQCO010000053.1:0-20431 GCA_038318785.1 Desulfobulbales bacterium
GTACCGCATCGAGAAAACGAAACGGGATCTCCTCGGGACAGCCTTGACAACGAGACAATACCGTGGCAACGGCCTCGCGGACACGGTCACGATCGCCCTCTCCGTCGCGGGCAAGGAGAGCAAAAATGCAAAAAAGACCAGTGACGCCGAAGAAAAAACAGGGCTGGGTGCCGGCATACTGCTGCAGATGCCGGAGGTCTTCATCAAACAACTCCAGAGCCTGCTCAGTATCGCCTGCAAGAAATGCCACTGATCCGGCAAAGCCCGAACCGAGAAAGGATTCGCTATGACGCTCCAAAAGTTGCCGCAAATCATCCAGTCGCCCCTGCAGCAGATAGCAACTGGCCAGTAAACGGCGAAAGGGAACGCGCTCGTCTGGAGAAACAGACTGAGCCTGCTCGTCCTCCAAGAAAGTGAGAATAGCAGGAAAATGATGGAGTCGTTCCAGCGAATAACGGATCACCTGATCCAGAAGGAAAAATTGAAACGAACCGGGTAGTGACGCAAACCAAATAGGATCAAAAGCGCGAGCAGTGACCAGCACCGCAGGAGGCTCGGTTTCGAGATGGCGGTGGCACTCCCCCTCTAAAAAAACCAGGGCCTCGTCCAGTTTGTCGAAGTCTTGACTGTAAAGACCAATACGAAATTGCCGGATGGCCCGCCAGCATCTGGTCGGCCATTTCCCATGTGTGTAGTCGACGGGAGCGGCCTTTTCAACCAGGGCAGTCAGCAGGAAAAAGCGGTTCTGGGATAAGGTCTGGCGGGTCAGAAATTCAGCCAGTGCAGGAGGGCATTGATTTTTCCCGTTGAGAAAACCTTTACGTCTGAATCGAGCGACCATCTCGCTAATTTCGTCGCTGCCGATGCGCCTATTCCCCAAAAAAGCAGGATCGAGAGTGGCCAGGCACCGGGCGAGAAAACTGACAGAGACCGGTTCGTAGACAATGGAAATGAACTGCAACAACAGTTGTTCTTCTGCGGGGAGGACAGAGACAGCCTGAAGATCAACAGCGCCCTTGGACGCCGGAGCTGATATTTTCGTTGGAAGCGGGTCAATAATTTCTTTCAAAATGTCCTTTGTTCGCCTGAATTTAACCGTCTTGCCTTTGGCCATGAACAGGCAGACCTTGAAGGCTCATCACAAACGGGGGGCAGTCTCGATCCCCGGTTGCGCAGCAGTGCCTCGCAGGCTAATGGCTGGGCCAGCACCCCATCTGGCAATGATTGACGCTACTGGGGGTAGTTACTCTTCCATCTATATCATTGCAACATTTTGGCATTCGTTGAAATTTTTGCCTCTTTTCTCAATTGACCCAGCCAGTCGGCCATCAATTTGTTTTTTTCTGCAGCAAGCAGCTGTTGTTCGAGATTGCGCCGCTTGTTTGCATCCATCTCTTCTTGGCGCTGACGAGAATCAATGATCTGGTACAGGTAGAAAGAGGGCCCGACGGTGATCACTTTCTCGGGGAACACCTCTTTGCCGAGCCGCGAAAAGGCATCCTGACGAAGCTCATTGGGCACCGAGCCCGATGGTCCACTCCGTTTCATGTATTCGGTCTCCTTACGCTGCAACGCCGAGGGCCATTCCTGTTTTTCCTTAGCTTTCTGCAACAGCTCCTCGGCAGCGGACCGGGCCAAATCAACACTCTTTTCCTTCTTGTAGTCGGCAACAGCCCGTTCGCGAACCGAAGCAAGTTCGGGCACCACCGACTCCTTGATGTCATCGACAAAAAGAATTGCATATCCGCTCGCGGTTTCCACGATGGAACTCAACTCACCTTTGCGCAAGCTGAAGGCCGCCTGCAAAAATGCGGCATCACTGACCATTCCCTCCTTGGGCGGAGAGTCCTGCGCAAAAAAATCGGTTTGTTTGACGGGGCTTGCGCCTTGCGAAGTGCTGTATTTGGCCATGCTGCCGGCCCTAATGATGTCTTCATAGGCAGAGGATGCCTTTTTAAAGGTAATCGCTTTCACGCCCTGCCGCTCAAGGATCGTGCGGATGGCGCCGCTGACCTCCTCAAGGGATTGCGTCTTAGCCGGCATGATTTCTTCCAACTTAATGATATGATAGCCGAAAGGCGTTTCTACCACACCGCTGACCTCTCCCTTCTTCAGGCCAAAAACACTGTTCTCAAAGGGCTGCACCATCTGCCCTCGGCCGAAGAATCCCAAATCGCCGCCTTTAATTTTGGTCGAGTCCTCCGAAAACTGACTGGCGAGCTGCGAAAAATCGCCGCCTTTTTTTATCTGAGCCAAAATCTTCTCCGCCTCTGCCTTTCTTGCACCCTTAGCTTCCGGGGAATCTTCGGCGCCTACTTTGAAAAGGATATGCCGCGCCCTCCGTTTTTCAGGAGGGTTGTAAGTTTCGGTATGTTCTTGATAATAAGTGCGCACAGCATCATCGCTGACCGCAACTTGTTTCAGGTCATCGTTAGAGTGGAAAGAGAGGTAGAGCAACTTGGCCTGTGGTGCAATTTTATAGTTCTGCTTGACGGTCTCATACCAAGCAGCCAGCGCATCGTCGGCAACCTTGACCTGAGCGATGTAGTCCTCAGTGTTCACCGCCGCATAGGCAAGCTTAACCTCCTGATCAACGTAATCAATCCAGTTCCGCACCTCTTGCGCGGGGACAACCGAAAATGATCCAAGGGCGTCAAGAACCCGGTTCATAAGCAGGTCATTCTCTATCCCGGCTTCAAAAGAGGTAGGTGAGAGCTTGTTCCGTTCCAGGACCGTCTTGTAATTGGCGAGATCGAAGCGGCCGTTATTGTTAAAAACAGCCATCTCCTTGATCTTACGCTGAACGGCCTCTTTGCTGATGCGCATGCCAATGCTTTCGGCGCCCTGCCGCAACAATTCCGACTGAATCAATTGATCCAGAACCTGCTCCTTCAGCCCGATGCTTTCGAGAAATCCTGGGGGCATCTGCCCCGCGAACTGCTGTTTGTAACTCTCAATCGCCCGCTCGTAGCTTTGTTGAAAGTCGCGGTAGGGTATCTCCTTGCCATTGACGACCGCCAGAGCATTGGGATTGTCATTCAGGTTGGTCCCCACGCCCCAGAAAATGAAGACGATGGCAATAATAACGACAATACCCTGAACAACAACCGACTGAGCATTTTTCCTTAAAATATTCAACATGATATGCGTAACTCCCTGAGCGGTTCGACAGCGTCCATTTTTTTTGGAAGGCGCATTATGTTCAATTTGTCAGCAAGTTACCAGAGAAAAATGCAAACCAATGGTTGCAAAACAATGCCTGAGGCCTCATTCAAAAAAAAGAGGGTGTTTGCTTGACAAAGACCACCCCCTATAGTATTAAACTGGTGATTTTTTAGAATAGGCTTTCATTACTCACCATATTAAAAACTTTGGCCAAAGGAGGAACACATGGCAAGTATTGAGCACAAGGGTAAATCCTACGAGGTAGACGAAGACGGTTTTCTATTGAAAGGCGCTGAAGAGTGGGACGAGAACTGGGTTGACTACGTAAAATCCGTTGAAGGTATCAACGACATCACTGACGAGCACCAGAAAGTTATCGATGCACTGCAAGAGTACTACAAGAAGAACGGTATTGCTCCTATGGTTCGTATCCTTTCCAAAACCACTGGTTTCCCGTTGAAGCGCATCTACGAGTTGTTTCCGTCAGGACCTGGTAAAGGCGCCTGTAAAATGGCTGGTCTGCCGAAACCGACCGGTTGCGTCTGATTTACCAATTTTTATACGCATTAAAAAAAGGCTGCCTTTGAGGCAGCCTTTTTTTTATTTCAACGCTTCTCTAGCATGGGCGTATGGTCAACATTCGCTGTGGGGTGCTGAGACCTTAAAACGACATCTCCAGAAAATGGGCATGAAAACGAGTCATGTCCGCTCCACATTTCCCACAAATAAATTTCACCTCACCAAAAATTTCGGTAATATTTTCCTCCGGGGTAAAGGCGCCATCGCTATTCTGTTGATAGTGGGTCGTCACCAGGACATTTTCGGCGATTTCGATAAAATGCTTGGTGTTGCCGCACTGCTGACAGGAAATGCGGCCGGCCGGCTCACTGGTGGGAATATGGACTTTTTTCATAGATCACAATGGATTGATTTGGATTGAAAACAAGGTACCGATGGCCTCCAGCCGGATACACCGGAGTGCTTCAGGACGAAAACCGAATGACAAAAGGACCGGCCTCCCCCTGTGGTTCTTCCTCACGCCTTTCAACGTGGGTAACACGGGCAAAGGGAGAACCGATGGACAGCCAAGTCACCAGAGTGTCGACTTGGGCCTCTTCCCCTTCGCAGAGTACCGCAACGGTGCCATCAATCTGATTTTTCACCCAACCTGAAACTCCAAGCCGCTCCGCCTCACGCCGCGTATATTCACGAAAGGCTACCCCTTGCACCTGGCCGTGTACAATTGCCTCCACGCGTTTTCGACTCATTTGGACGCCCCCTCGATCAATGAAAGAAAGGCTTCCTCCGGAAGGAGGGCAAGCCCCATTTCTTCCGCTTTCTTCTTTTTGCTGCCCGCCTTTTCGCCAACCACAACATCCGTCACCCGTTGACTGATACTGCTGGCCACCTGCCCGCCCTGGGCCTTGACCACTTGCTTGGCCTCGTCCCTGGAGAGAGCCTGCAAGGTTCCGGTAAAAAGAAAAACCCGACCGGTCAAGAGCGCCTGACTTTTTTCTTGCGCCTGAAAAACAAGCCCTAAGTGGAAAAGCTGTTCTACCATCTGCCGGTTGACGGGATCGTGGAAATACTCAACCAACGACTCTGCCGTCTGCTCACCGATCCCTTCTATTTGGACAAACTTTTCTTTTCCGGATGCAATCAACTGATGGATATCAATAAAATGCTGAGCTAACAGGCCGGCGGTCACCTCTCCCACATGGCGGATGCCAAGGGCGCCGATGAACTGCGCAAGTCCCATGGTCTTCTTGCTTTCGATAGCCGCCAACACATTGCAGGCCGATCTTTCGCCCCAACCGTCGAGAAGAGCGAGTTTTTCGGCATCAAGCCGAAAAAAATCAGGGATTGTTCGAACAAGTCCCTCGCGAACCAGGCGTTCAACGTTTTTCTTGCCCAACCCCTCCAGATCCAACCCGCTCTTGCCGACAAAATAGATCAACTTCTGCAGATGCTGAGCCGGGCAGTAAGGGTTGATGCAGCGGATCACTGCTTCCCCTTCAGTTTGCAGCAGGGATTCGCCGCATTCCGGGCATACGGTGGGAAAAACAATCGGCTGTTCGCAGCCGACTCGCATTTCGGGAATAACCTTCACAATCTCCGGGATGACGTCGCCAGCTCGCTGGATCAGCACCGTATCGTGCAGGCGGAGGCCTTTCCGCTCGATTTCATCTTTATTGTGGAGCGTTGCCCGCTTAACCACGACGCCATTGACCTCGACCGGTCGCAGATGGGCCACCGGTGTCACTGACCCGGTCCGTCCCACCTGAAACTCAACCGCCTCGACCACGGTTGTCGCTTGAGTGGCCGGAAACTTCCAGGCTACCGCCCAGCGGGGGGCCCGGGCAGTAGCTCCCAGACGTTGCTGCAAGGACAGATCGTCAACTTTGACTACCATGCCGTCGATCTCATAATCAAGATCATGGCGGCCAGCCAAAATCCGTTGGTATTGCTCTTCCACCTCTTTGAAATCGCCACAGACCTTGACCCGGGTGTTCACCGGAAAACCGAAGTGAAAGAGTTCAGCCAGAATGGCCTCCTGGCTGGATGCCGCCAGGGCCTCCGGATTACCGACTCCGTAGACGAAGAAAGCAAGGGGCCGCTGGGCGGTGATCCGGGGGTCAAGCTGGCGGAGCGAACCGGCGGCGGCATTACGCGGATTGGCAAAGAGCGCTTCTCCTTCCTCCTCTCGCTGTCGGTTGAGGTGGAAAAACCCTGTTTTGGATAAAAATACCTCGCCCCTAACGATCAACTCTTCCGGAACAGCGGCCCCTTCAACTTTTGTAAGCTGCAACGGGATCGACTGAACCGTTTTCAACTGGGCCGTGATATTCTCACCGACTAGACCATCTCCCCGGGTCGAGCCGACAACAAAAACTCCCTGCCGGTACATCAACTCCACCGCCAGACCATCGAGTTTGGGCTCGGTGATGAACCGAAGAGGATCGTCTAATTTGAGGTATCGCCTCAATTTTCCTTCAAAAGCGGCAAACTCGACGGCATTGAAAATATTATCCAAACTGAGCATGGGCGAGGCGTGCTCAACGGGGGCAAAGGTCTGCAGGGAAGGGCCGCCGACGCGATGACTCGGGGAGTCTGCCGTCACCAGCTCCGGATGCGCCGCTTCAAGAGCAAGCAGCTCCCGGAACAGGGCATCATACTCGCCGTCAGAAATAATCGGATCGTCGAGCACATAGTAGCGATGCGCATGAAACCTGATCTGCTCCCGCAGCTGCTCCAGTTGTTCAACCTTCCCCTGCTCCATGGGTTTACATGTCCTCGATCAACACCCCGCCCTTGGCGATATTGTCCCTGCTTTCCTCGTCAATAAAAAGCAGGACGGCTTCTTTCGGTTTTCCCGCAACCTCGGCAATCACATCGGTGACGCCCCGGGCGATCTTCTGTTTCTGTTCCTTGGTGAGCTTTCCAGCCACACGAATACTGACATAAGGCATACGATTCTCCTTAGGTTAAGGTTTATCAACTGGGCGTACACTTGCAAACAGGCTCCCTGGAAAAAGGGGGAAAAGCCGGATAACCGAAGGGGCAGCGATCAACCGCAGGCAAGGGGCAATCGAGGCACCGCGTACCCCTTTTTGCAAGACAAACACCTTCAATACAGGTAATAGATAGCAGAAATTGTCGGGTAAGTCGATGAGGTTTCCACGTCGAGAATACGTAGCCATGAACGAGGAGGGCAACCATGCATGTGATCGTCACCGGAGGCGCTGGATATATCGGTAGCCACACCTGCCTGGAACTGTTGAATGCCGGATGCCGCGTGACCGTTATCGACAATCTCTGTAATGCGAGCAGGGAATCGATCCGGCGGGTGGAAGAGCTGACCGGTCAAGCCATCGCCTTTTTTGAGGTTGACCTGCTGGATACGGACAAACTGCGCGACGTTTTCACCCAGGCTCCCGACGCAACCGCGGTTATCCATTTCGCGGGACTCAAAGCGGTGGGCGAGTCGGTGGAAAAACCACTCCTCTATTACCACAACAATCTCGGTTCAACCCTCAACCTCTGCCAAGTCATGCAGGAACGGGGGATAATCAATATCGTTTTTTCTTCTTCGGCCACTGTCTATGGTGACCCGGCCTCTGTACCGATCAGGGAAGATTTTCCGCTGTCCTGCACCAATCCCTATGGCCGCACCAAGCTGATGACCGAAGAGATCCTGCGCGATCTCCATAGGGCCGATCCGCGGTGGAACGTTATTCTTCTCCGCTATTTCAATCCGGTCGGCGCCCATGAAAGCGGACAGATCGGCGAGGACCCCAACGGCATTCCCAACAATCTCATGCCCTATGTTGCCCAGGTGGCAATCGGCAAACTGCAGGAGCTCTCGGTTTTCGGTAACGATTACCCCACTCCCGACGGGACCGGTGTGCGCGACTACATCCACGTGGTCGATCTGGCACTCGGTCACCTCCGGGCATTGGAAAAGCTAAAAGACCATCCAGGCGTAGCGGTTTACAATCTGGGCACGGGCAGGGGCTATTCGGTCCTGGAGATGGTCGCTGCCTTTACCTTGGCAAGCGGCAGACAAGTTCCCTACCGCATCACCAACCGCCGTGCCGGTGACATTGCCCAATGCTATGCCGACCCGGCCCTGGCTAGGCGCGAGCTTGGCTGGCAGGCACGTTTCGGCATTGAAGCAATGTGTGCCGACTCCTGGCGGTGGCAGACGGCCAATCCTCAAGGATATAAATAAGAAGACTTGCTCCTCATTAAATGGAAGGGCGCATGCAGATTATTTTTTACCCATTTTAACAACAGTCAGGGACGAGAAACAACGCAGTGACGACAAACGAAGACACCCTCTACGCCACCGGAGCTGTCGAAGAGGATTTTGCCTTTAACGATCGGGTGGCAGAAGTATTTGATGACATGCTCAACCGGTCCATCCCGTATTACCGCACGGTCATTGATGGGATGGCGCAACTCCTCGCCTGCCGGCTGGCGCCCAAAGCGACCCTCTACGATTTGGGCTGCTCGACAGGCACAACCCTACTGGAATTGGCCCGGCGTCTGCCTGATAGGGGATTTCATTACATTGGCATCGACAACGCCCCGGCCATGCTCGATAAGGCCCGGCGAAAAAGCATCATGTTCAACAAAAGCGAGGTGCTGCAATTTCAGGAGGGCGACATCACCTGTTGTCCCTTGCCACTGGCGGCGGGTATCATCTGCAATTACACTTTGCAATTTCTCCGCCCCCTGACCCGGCAAGCCTTTGCCAGACGGATCTTTGATGCGCTTCCCGAAGGCGGCGTCTTCCTTCTCAGTGAAAAAACAATCTCCCATGCCAGCCGCCTCAACCGTGATTTCATTGAAATTTATCATAATTTCAAAAAAAAACAGGGGTATTCGGAACTTGAAATCGCCGCCAAGCGCGAGGCCCTGGAAAACGTTTTGATTCCCTTTTCCCTGGATGAAAACATTGCACTCCTACGGGAGGCCGGATTTGAGGAGATTGAAACCTTCTTCAAATGGTTCAATTTCACTGCCATTGTGGCCCTGAAACGGTAATTCCATGGATCTGCTCGATTCTTTCCCGCAGGCCAAAACCAACCTGCTCAAGCGACTTCTTGCGGAAAAATCCGCCTGGATCAACCAGGAGAAAAAAGGGTTCCTTAGTTACCGATCCCTCATGCAGACAGTGCACCACCTGCGGGCCGCGTCCTGTGACTTTTCCGGTGATGTGGTCCGGATCGGCACGGCTGCCGAGGTGAGCCCCGGCGATCAGCGGTTAGTCCGTGAGGTATTGCGCGGATTCATGCCGTGGCGCAAAGGCCCCTTTTCTATTTTCGGCATCGACATTGACGCCGAGTGGCGCAGCGAACGGAAATGGAACCGTATTCTTCCCGAATTACCTGAACTCGCGGGCAAGATCGTTGCTGATATCGGCTGCAACAACGGGTATTACATGTTCCGGATGGCTCAGCACCGGCCAGCCTTTGTCCTCGGCTTTGAGCCCTACGTCCAACACTACTATAGCTTTAACACCCTCAACACCTTTGCCGGCCAGCGGCAGCTCCAGATCGAACTGCTCGGAATCGAACACCTCAACCTCTTTCCTGAGAGCTTTGACGTGATCTTTTGCCTCGGCATCCTGTACCATCGGCCTTCACCGCTGGAGGCACTGCGCGATCTCCACGCCGCATTAAAACCCGGTGGCTGCCTCATTGTCGAATCGCAGGCCATACCAGGAAACGATCCAATTGCCCTTTTCCCGCTCTCGACCTACGCCAAAGTTCCGGGCACTTGGTTTGTCCCCACGGCAACCTGCCTGCACAACTGGATGATTCGGACAGGGTTCAGGGATGTCCGGCTGTTCTGCGATCACGCCATGAGCAGTGAAGAACAGCGGCGAACCGCCTGGATGGACTTTGAATCATACGAAGATTTCATTGACAAGGATAATCAGGCGCTTACTATAGAGGGGTATCCGGCGCCCCGCCGGGTATTCTTCAAGGCTGCAAAAGAGTAGTCTGCGCAAAGAGTTCTCTCCAACTGTACCCCCGGCTGAAAAAACAACAGCCTGACAATCGCACAACGAACTAACAAGGTGATCTGATTATGAATGCACAAGACTGCACATTGTACCACGGCGGCCTGAAAGGGGCGGAATCAGCTTTTGGCGAAAACGCCGAGAAATATGCTGTCCAGGAGGTGGTTTTCACCTTTGACAACCACCGTCTCAACCGGGACCGCAACTCGGTGACTCTGAGCGAGGATGACTTGCAACGGGGCGATATTAGCATGGAACTCGCCTCAAGGATGATGAACCGGACTTATTATGAAACCGAAAAGATCCGCCGAGTTCTGCAGACGATCTTTCATATGGTCAACAAAGGGCACCAGGTCTTTGTCATCGGCACCATCTTAGAAGACAACTCGGTCAAGGGCGGCACAGGTTGGGCAGTGGAGTTGGCCAAACTCTTCAATCGGCCGTTGCACGTCTATGACCAGACCTGCAGCCAATGGTTCACTTGGAAGGAGGGAGCCTGGAAGGAAGACAGCCCCCGGATTTGTTACAACACCTTTGTCGGTTCGGGAACACGCTACCTGAGCGACGACGGCCTTGCTGCCATCAACCAGCTCTTCGCCGACAGTTTCAGCAAGTAACCAGTTCCCGTAGAGCTAGGCCTTTCCTACGATCTCATCTCCCGATTTCCTCGCACACCCGGGAAAATCGGGAGATTTATTTCATTCCGTCTACTTACCAATACAGAACTGGCTGAACACCGTATCCAGGACATCGTCCGAAGTGGTCAGCCCAGTGATATCGCCCAGATAATCAAGGGCGGACTGCACCTCGACCGCCAGCAAATCGACCGGCGCACCGGCTCCCATCGCCTGCTCGAATTTCCGGCAGGCCTCCAAGGTCTGAGTGAGAACAGCACGGTGACGGGTGTTGGGCGCACAGATCATCTCCTCGGAAATTTCCCCCTTTTCGGCAACGATCACTCGATAGATCGCCTCTTGCAGTTCCTCGATGCCCTGCTCTTCCTTGGCTGAGATCGCTACAATCCCGGTGCGGGAAAACTCCTTGGCCAAGGCCTCGAGTTGTCCTTCGGTGACCAGATCCTGCTTATTGACCACCACCAAATGATTTTTCCCCTGGATACTGTGATAGAGTTCACGATCACGATTTTCCATTCCGGCAAAGGCGTCCACCAGAAACAGCACCAAGTCGGCCTCCTCCATCTTCTGTCGCGCCCGCTCGATCCCCAGGGCTTCGACCGGATCTTCATGCATCCGGATGCCGGCGGTATCAATCAGATGCACCGGTATCCCGCGAATGGCGATCCGTTCCTCGATGGTGTCTCGTGTGGTTCCGGGAAGCGCCGTCACCAGTGCCCGTTCTTCCCGTAACAGGGCATTCAGCAGGCTTGATTTGCCGACATTTGGCCGGCCGGCAATAACGACCCTGACGCCTTCCCGAATAATCTTGCCCTGCTCGGCCAGAGCAATCAATCGCTCTAAAGGAGCGATCACTGTCGTTTGGAGTTGAGTGGCCACCTCACTGGTGTTGAATATTTCAACATCGTCGTCAGGAAAATCAATCGCCACCTCCAATAAGGCCAGGATGGTAACCAATTGCCGGCGAATGGCTTCCAGTCGCTCAAACAGTTGTCCTTGGAGTTGATTGGCGGCCAGGCGCACACCGACTTCAGTTTGGGCCTGCAAGAGATCCAGAACCGCCTCGGCCCTGGTCAGGTCGATCCGGCCAGCCAAAAAAGCTCGCTTCGTGAATTCGCCCTGTTCGGCGGGCCGGCCACCCCTTTCAAAGATGGTGCGCAGGATGGCTTCAAGGACGAGTGCGGAGCCATGACAGTGCAATTCGACCACATCTTCACGAGTATAGGTATGGGGAGCCTGCATGTACACGGCCAAGGCCTCGTCCAGGATCTGCCCGTCCCGGTTGACGACGGTGCCATAATAGAGTGTGTGGCTGGTAAAATGACCGCGGTGTTTGCGGGGGACAAAAAGCTGATGGAGCAGCGGGAGGGCTTCCGGACCTGAAATCCGGATAATGCCGATCCCTCCCGTGCCTGACGCCGTGGCGATGGCGGCGATGGTATCAGTCGCCGGATGGACGGCCACCTTGCCCTCCTCGCTTCTTTTTTGAGACTGGCCGTCGCCCCTTGCCGGGCTTATAAATCAGCACCTTCTTGAACAATCCCTCGCCGACCGAACGGCTGCGCACGCCCTTGTCTTCCTGCAACACCATGTGCACCACCCGCCGTTCGGAGGGGTTGAGGGCCGGGATAGCCTGAGTCTTGCCATCCGCCTTCACCAGCTCTGCCAGTTCAACGGCCCGCACCTTTAACTCTTCTGCTCTCCGCTCACGAAAATCACCGGCATTAAGAGCCAGCATGATTCTGTCCGGCAGATGCCGGGCCACCATCTTGCGCAAGAGATATTGTAGGCTGTCCAGCGTCCGTCCTTCTAAACCGACGACATGAGCCTCGTGCGGCCCGGTAATGTTGCATTGGACAGTCTGCTCCTCAAAAGAGACCTGCACCTCGGAAGGCAGACCCATCAGGGTCAACAACCGGTGCAAATCGGCCTGAATGGCATCGAGGCTCTCGACTGAAGGTGGCTCGATGGGAATCTCTTCTTCGAGCTCCTCCGGTTCACTGGCATGCTCGTCCTCGTCGACGCCCCCTCTGTCCCGAAGTTTCTCCTCCGCTGACGCCAGAATACTGTCCTGAGGAGCCTCCCCGGATTCCGTTGCCATCGAAGCAGCCTTCTCAACAGCCGCAGTTTCCTCGGCCGGGACCATCTTCTCGATGGAGTTCGTCTTCTCGACCAGGTCGACAGGCGGGGGGATAGGTTCGATTTCCTCGGCCAATGCAACCGCTTTGCGTTGCACCCGGATGTGCGCTTTTTTCTTACACAGGCCAAAAATGCCGGCTGAGCCCGTCTCCAGGACTTCGATATCCAGTTCTTCCCGGGATGCCCCAAGAGCTTTGCATGCCTGCTCTATGACCTCGGCTATATCCTTACCGTAAAAATCTTTTGCTTTCGCCATGATACACCTTCTCTTTCTTAGGTTCAGGCCTTATTCTTTCGATTAATGAGATACTGTTGCAAGATGGAAAGCAGGTTGTTGATCAACCAGTACAGTACCAAGCCCGAAGCGAAATTGATGAACATGACGGTGAAAACGACCGGCAAAAACTGCATGATTCGCGCTTGTGCGGGATCAGCCGTGGTTGGGGTCATCTTCTGTTGAAAAAACATGGATGCACCCATCAGCAGGGTTAAAATTGGAATGCCGTGCAGATAGGGAATATCAAACCCGATCCACAATCTATCGGGAGCGGACAGATCAGTCATCCACAACAGGAAAGGGGCATGTCGCAATTCGATGGCCGCCAGCAGCACCTGGTAGAGGGCAAAAAAGAAAGGAATCTGGATCAGCATCGGCAGACAACCGCCCACTGGATTGACCTTGTAGGTTTTATACAGGGTCATCATTTCCTGATTCATCTTGGACGGGTCATCCTTGTACCGCTCCCGCAATTTTGCAATTTTTGGCTGGAGCTTCTGCATGTTTTTCATGGAACTCATACCCTTTTGGGTAATGGGCCAGAAAACCAGTTTAATCAACATGGTCAGCAGAATGATAGCGACACCGTAGTTGCCGCTGTATTGATGAAAAAAATTGAGCAACCACAGCATGGGCTTGCCCAAAATATCAAACCAACCGAAATCCACCGATTTGGCCAAGTCATTTCCGGCAGTCTCGAGGATCTGTAACTTTTTCGGACCAAAATACAGTGTGTAGGTATACGCCTTGGCCTCATGGGCGCCAATCGTCTGAATACCTTCCGAAATGAGCGTCCGCACCTGCTTTTCCGATCCTTGCAGGGTTACGGACACCGGATTACCAGTGGCCGGGACCACAGAGGTCATAAAATAATTATCTACAAATCCGGTCCAACTTACCTTACCCTGCAGAACCACCGGCTTCTCGGCCAGAGTCTTGGGCTTGGTTTCCACCAGGGCGCCGTTGACATAGGCGGCTGGGCCGGAAAACAAGAATTGGCTGCTTTCACTGGCATGGGCAAAAGGTTCGTTGTCCAGGGATAAGGCGGGAGAGACCTGCACCGACTTGTCAGTGGTGTTCTCCACCTTGTATTCGGCGTTGATCAGGTAACTGTCGCCGCGAAAGGTCAGTGTGCGAACAATCGTCAAGCCATCGGCCGACGAGGCGGTCATGGTCAGCTTGGCTGTCTCCGCTTCCTGGCTCAGGGCAATGCTGCTTTTATCTCCCTTAAACAGGGGCAACGAGGTGCCTGCACCATTATCAAGCGAGAAGAGCACAGGCAAATTGCCGGGCCCCTGACCAACAATCAACTGCATTGGTCCGGAATCCTGCTCCATTTTATTGCGGTAATTCTTCAGGACAAAACTCTTGAAGCCGCCGCCCTGCGCCTTGATGATCGCTGTATAGAGCGGTGTATCCACCGTGATATCTTTGGCTTTGGGATCGACGGCCACCGATGGCTGAGCGCTGCCGGTCGATGTGGCAACGGCAGGTGCCGGCGCCTGCTGGCTGGCCGGTTCGCTTGCCTGCTGCTGAGTCTGGGAAGCCGGAGGGGGTTGCGGAGGGGTCGGCTTGGCAAAAAAATACTGATAGCCGACCAAAATGAGAAACGAAAGAACAATGGCCAAAAAGGCTCTGTACAGATCCATGGAAATACCTTTAGAAACCTCTGATAGCGCAGAGGTGTTGACGGGAAATGAACGTATGTCTGCTGTGGCGACTCATTTTACCGGGTCATAGCCGCCCCGGGAAAAGGGATGGCACCGTAGTATCCGCCACATCGCCAGAAAAGTTCCCCGGAGAGCGCCGTATTTGGTAACGGCTTCAATCGCATACTGGGAACAGGTGGGAACAAAACGGCAGGCTGGGGGGAACAGGGGAGAAAGAAGGTATTGATACCCTCTGAATATCGCTATTAAGCATATTCCTGGTATTTTGAGCCATACAGTAAAACGATGCACTCCTTCACGGGAGGAGTGCTCATGGTGTTTACGCAAGGACATCCTTTCCACCTGTTTACCCGCTGATCACTCGAGCCACACTGGTTTGCATGTCAAGCAGACTGTTAATAGCAAATCCGGGACGGATAGTAAGGACGACATCGGCGGCCGATGGAAACAGATCCCGGTGCAGACGGAAGACCTCCCGTATCAGCCGCTTTATCCTGTTCCGCCGCACTGCATTTCCGGCTTTTCTGTGCACACTGATCCCCAACCGGCTGTATTCAAGTGCGTTCGGCAGGAAGATCACAGCAAAGCCATCACCTCGAAGCCGCCGCCCCGACAGGTAAACGCGCTGAAAATCCCCGGTCGTTCGCAACAGATGTTTTTTAGGGAGGGTGTACCGATCCAAGCGGTTCAGGCAGCTAACTGCTTGCGGCCCTTGGCTCTTCTTCTTTTGATCACAGCCTGACCGGTACGGGTTTTCATACGCACAAGAAAGCCATGGGTGCGGGCACGTTTAGTGTTGCTGGGCTGGAAAGTTCTTTTGCTCATAATCCAATTCCTTTATTTCAGACAATCTGTTGAATAGAGATCATGGGGGGGTGGCGACACACCCCATGGCTCGACGGTTCTTTTTCTCACACCCGAACCTGCGTACTGATAGTGAGAATGCAGGTAAACGGGTTCTTAAAACAGAGGCGGCAGACGCCCACCTGTTTCCTTTTAAAAAGAGGCCTATTTTAATCACAGTGAACCTTATCTGTCAAATTATTTCACCCCGATAAAAATCTAGCGTGCAATTGCCGCAAGACCAGGACCTCGCCGAGAATCTTCTCCGGCACCAGGCACAAGCAAAAAATCCTGGCAACCCGAAGGTAAAACCGATTGCAAGGGAGGCAGCCGCCTCTGCCCAAAGAGCTCAACAATCGTCTTCTACAAAGAGGTTTCGCGCTTTGCTCTAGCCATAACCCAGCTAGTCGGCCCTAGATGTCGGCAGCGAACCCGACACCTGAGCCCTGCTGCTCGCCGCTAGGTGAAACAGGTTGCTTGTATAGATTTCTCAACCAACATGTTGAAGATTCATGTTCACAGGACCGCGCCGCAGCGGCTTGCCAGTATCAGAGCCTATAAAATCCTGGTCGGAAGATGGGCAGCAGCACTTCAAAGCCCCCCACGGATGTGGTCAGCGCCTCGCGCTCCCACGCCATGCCCGGCCTCAAATGTACCCCCCAACGTCTCACGGTCATTACTTTCCAAAAAGTGATGGTCTCCGACAAGGTAGGCCACGGCCCCCAGAACACCTGCCAGTGCTCCATCTTCAAAATGCCCCTGCTGTGACAGATGAATTGTCGGTAACCGCGCTTTCCTTCGGCTGCCGGAACCGCACCCTACCACTCCTGCGACGCTGCCGTCTCCCGATACCAGGTTGGACGTTCCGGGGCCTAACCTCAAGCAAACCCGATCGACCACTTCGCAAAATATGCTCAGCGTCCCGCACGAAGATGGCTCGGTCCGCTTCATTGCCGCCACATGCCCACCGGGGTTTATATGAATTGACCCTGACATAGCCGGACGGATCGGAACCGAGCAAAAGCAGGCCTCAAGTATCTGTTTATCAAAGCCCCTCCCTGGATGGTTGCAAATATAGCCCGATACCTTATAATACCGCACTTTTCCGGAACTGCTTTGCCGTTCCCGTCCTTGCATCCGGAAATCCCGACTCGCCAATCCTCTTCCGTTGCGCTGAGCGCACCCATGGACAACCATGACTGACTTTGACATCGCTGTAATCGGCGCGGGCCACGCCGGTTGCGAGGCCGCACTGGCTGCGGCCCGCATGGGCTGCCGCACTCTTGTTTGCATCATCAATGCCGACACTATTGGCGCAATGTCCTGCAATCCTGCTATCGGCGGTCTGGCTAAAGGTCACCTGGTCAAGGAAATTGATGCCCTGGGCGGCGAAATGGCAAAAAATATCGACGCCACCGGCATCCAATTCCGCAGGCTCAACACCAGTAAGGGCCCAGCGGTCCGGTCCTCCAGGGCCCAAGCGGATCGGTTGCTGTACCGGCTTCGCATGAAACATCTCCTGGAAAACCAGACCAACCTGGCTATTCGTCAAGCAGTGGTTGACGAAATCCTGGTCGAAAACGGCAAGGTCGCCGGCTTGCGGACCTCGCTGGACGAGCATATCCGGGTCAAGGCGATCGTTGTCGCCACCGGTACCTTCCTCAACGGCCTAATCCATATCGGCCTGAAAAATTTTCCGGCCGGCCGCATGGGGGATGCTCCCTCGACCAAACTGGCTCAGTGGTTCGCCGCCGTCGGTTTTTCGGTGGGCCGTATGAAAACCGGGACAACGCCCCGCCTCGACGGCAACACCATTGACTACTCCAGGCTGGAGGCTCAGCACACCGACGAGGAACCCGCACTCTTTTCCTATTCCTCCGGCCGCACGCCGGCACTGGCTCAGCGGCCCTGTTACATCACCTACACCAACGAACGCACCCACGAAATCATTCGCGGCTCCATCGATCAATCGCCGATGTATGCCGGCATCATTGAGGGGGTGGGCGCCCGCTACTGCCCGTCGATCGAAGACAAGGTCATGCGATTTCCCGAAAAAATCCGCCACCAGATCTTTCTCGAGCCCGAAGGCCTCGAAACCATCGAAGTGTATCCCAACGGCATCCCCACCAGCCTGCCGCTCAGCACCCAAATTGCCATGGTGCAGTCCATCCCCGGATTGGAACAGGCCCGCATCATCCGCCCCGGATACGCCATTGAATACGACTATATCGACCCGAGGGAGCTGAAGCCTTCGCTTGAGACCAAAAAGATCGGCGGACTTTTCCTGGCCGGCCAGATCAATGGCACCTCCGGCTACGAAGAGGCTGCTGGTCAGGGCCTGATGGCAGCGATCAACGCCGCCCAGTATGCGCGTGGCGAAGCGCCGGTTATCCTTGACCGCTCCCAGGCTTATCTCGGTGTCTTAATTGATGATTTAGTCACACTCGGCACCAAGGAACCATACCGGCTCTTCACCTCAAGAGCGGAATACCGGCTGCTGCTGCGGGAAGACAATGCGGATATGCGACTCAGGGAGATCGGTTACCGAATCGGACTGGTCGATGAGCCGACCTGGAAGACTTTTCAGCACAAGAAACAGTGTATCGAGGAGACGGTCCATCAACTCCGAGAAACCCGAATCAAACCGCATGCCGCAATCAACGCCTTTCTCATACGACACAATTCCACCCCCATCACCCAAGCCATAACCCTTGCGGAAATGCTTCGCCGGCCGGAGATTCGGCTGCACCACCTCTACGACATGGTCCTGGAAAACAATCTTCCCCTTTCATTTTCCGACGAAGCACGCATGTTCCACGACGAGATTGAACTCCAACTCAAATATGAAGGCTACATCAGGCGTCAGGAAGAGCAGATTTTTCGCTTTAAAAAACTCGAACGCATTGAACTCCCCCCTGACATGACCTACAAGGGCCTGCCGGGCCTCTCCAACGAGGTGGTGGAAAAACTGACCAAGGTGCAGCCCCGCTCGCTGGGACAGGCGTCACGGATCTCAGGGGTGACCCCAGCGGCCCTGTCTGTCCTTCAGGTCCACCTGAAACGCCTAGGAATCCTTTAACCACCACCGGGGCTCATCATGCTTGAATACCCTTCCATCAATCCGGTCCTGCTCTCCCTGGGCCCTTTGCAGATTCGCTGGTACGGTCTCATGTACGTTATCGGCTTTACCGCCGCCTACCTGCTGGTGATGCATCAGGCAAAAAAATTCCGGTGGGACCGGATGTTTCTCCATGTCGACAATCTTAACTTAGCTCTGATCCTAGGGGTCGTCCTCGGTGGACGCTTAGGGTATGTGCTCTTTTACAATCCGGCGTATTACTGGCTTCATCCTCTTGAAATACCAGCGATATGGACGGGTGGCATGTCCTTTCACGGTGGCTTTCTGGGGGCATTTCTGGCTGGCTTTCTTTATTGCCGCCGCACTGGATTGGATTTCTGGAAGGCCGCTGACCTGTACATCGTCACTGTGCCGGTCGGTCTTTTTTTTGGTCGGTTGGGCAATTTTATCAACGGCGAATTGTACGGCAGGATCACCAATGTCCCTTGGGCGATGGTTTTTCCCCAAGGCGGCCCTCTGCCCCGGCACCCTTCGCAACTCTATGAGGCCCTGCTTGAAGGACTCATCCTCTTCCTGGTCCTCTGGACAATGAAGGCTAAACCCTGGCAACCGGCCAGATCCTCGGCGTGGCCGCACGGTGTCATGCTGGCGCTCTTTCTCGGGCTCTACGGCTGTTTCCGATTTCTGGTTGAGTATGTGCGCGAACCCGATCCTCAAATAGGCCTCATTGGATCAACTTTTTCGATGGGGCAGGTGCTCTGCCTATTGATGCTTTGTGCGGGGATTTTGCTGTGGCTGGGGCGAAAAACGGCGACCGTGAAACAATCCAACCGGTAACGCCGTTTCCGCCTTTCCACTCGGAGAAGCCTCTCAGTTCACTGAATTTTTACTGAGAGTTCCTTTCCCGGACGAAACTTGACCACCCGGCGTGAAGGAATGGGTATTGTTTCTCCCGTTTTCGGGTTTCTACCGGTTCGTGGGGCACGGTCGACAACGGAGAAACTGCCAAACCCGGTCAGGGTCACTCGTTTGCCATCTTTTATTGCCGCAGACAAGGACGAGAGCAATCCATTCAACCCCCGTTCTGCCGCGCTTTTACTGATCTGTGCCGAATTCGCTATAGATTCAACAAGGTCGTTCTTATTCATGGGCTTCCCTCACTTCTATTGTTGATCACCGCAGGTCGCACCAACGATTTCAATGCGCCCGATCAAAGAAGTTGCAATAAAGCCTAGGGGAAAAGAAAAAACAATTGTGGGAATTACCTAATGGCAGTTAGGCAACCTTACCTAGAAAATTAAAATAAAAGAGTGAAATGAAGGGATTGCAACAGAGGATTGCCCGTTGAAAAAAAGAAAAAAAATTACATTTTTATTCGTCGGGTTGAAGCACCCCGTTCCGAACCACATGATTGACAAGATCCACGGTGTTTTTCATTTTATATTTTTTTAACAGACTCGCCCGGTGATGATCGATTGTTCTTGGGCTGAGACTGAGCATCGTGCCGATCACTCTGCTTGAACAGCCTTGGACCACCAGTTTCAACACCTGCTTTTCCCGGTCGCTGAGGCTGAAGAACGGCGTTTTGGCATGATCCCGGAAACCGGTGATCACCTCGCCGGTTACTTCCGGTGACAACTGCGAAGAAACATAGGGTTTCCCCTCACGAATTGTCCTGATTGCTGTAAGCAGTTCATTATCGGAATCATCCTTAATCAGATAGCCGTGGGCGCCTGCAGCCATGGCTTGATAAAAATAGTGACTGCCCGAGTGCATGGTCAGAATCAAAATGGCCATCACCGGAAACAACTTCTTTATTTTTCCGATCGCCTCGATGCCGTTCAGTTGCGGCATGGTGATATCCAGGATAGCCATGTCCGGAGGATTTTGCCGTAGACATTCCAGCAGTTCAACACCGTTCCCTGCTTCGGCAATAATGCGTAACGAAGAATCCTTGTGAATGAGGCTCTTGAGACCTTGCCTAATAAGGCTGTGGTCATCTGCAATAACGATGCGATAGGGTGTCATATTCTCTTGACCATCATCGAAAAACTACACTCACGGGGCAATGGTCCGACCCGGCAACCTCAT
>JBBQCO010000054.1:0-20313 GCA_038318785.1 Desulfobulbales bacterium
CAGAGGGGCATTATGGGCAAAGAGCGATGCCAGATAGCTGTGCAGGATGAGGACGCCCTTGTCGTGAATGGGGCCGGACATCTCCACTTCGCGCTCGACATTGATCAGGCCGTCGTTGCCGGCGCAGGTTCGGGCGGTGACGCGCACCGGAAAGCCGAAGCGGTGGTCTCCCAGATCAACGACGGTCAAACCGTTCAATTGGCCGACCTGATGACCCTGCAAGGAAATCAGCACATCGCCTTCGATGATGGCTTCCCGAAGATGCTGCTCGGGATAGTCGTGGCGCCGCGTGCGCGCGATCAAGGCGGCATCGACATCGGCTGCTTCGACGAGGCAACCGGATCGTGTTTGACACAGCACAGCGCTTTCCATGATTAAGGCCTCGGCATGACCGAAGATGGCGCTTTGGCGCGCCCTGTCTTCTGCTTCGCGATGTCCCTGTTCCAGCAGACGGGCGACGGCAGCGGCGGAAAAATGGGGCAATCCGAGTTTTCGGCAGGTATGGGCAACAAAGACGGCCGATGCCCGGCGGCTCTCGTCCCCGGCAAGAAATTTCTCCGCAAAATCCACCTTGACCCGGAAGCGGCGCGCGAATTCGGGATCGCCCTCCTGCAATTCGTAATACAAAGGGCGCGAACCGATCAGGACAATCTTGACGTCGACTTTCACCGGTTCGGGTTCGAGCGAAACTGCTGCAATCGCCGCAAAAGCGGTGCCCGGTTCTTCAATCTGCAGCTGACCGCTGCGCAGAAAACGCCGCAGTTTCTCCCACACCAGCGGGTCGGCCAGCAGGTCGCGCAGGTGCAGCATCAGGAAGCCGCCGTGCGCCTTGAGGAGGCTGCCGGCACGGATGCGGGAAAAATCGGTCATCAGCACGTCGTTCTCGGCTTGATATTCGATGCTGCCAAAGAGCGAGCGGAACAGGGGGTTGTCTTCAACAATCACCGGCGCACCGCGCAAACCGTCGTTGTCGACAACCAGATTGACCCGGTAACGGGACAGCACCTTGCCCAGCACCTCGTTGCGCAACTCATCCTCTGTTTCCGAGGATTTGAACAACTCCAGATTGTCGAGGATGTCGTGCACCACCTGGTCAAGATAGGCGTCGACTTTGACCAGGTCTGGAGTCTGTTTGCTCAGGGCATCGTGGACTGTAACGACTTCTCGATCCAGCAACGGCGTGACCACCTGACGGCGCAAGGTCGCCAGGGCCTCGTTCATTGTCCGCTCCATCGGGCGGGTTTTCTCGAAATAGCGATTGATCTCAACGAGCAGATCCTGTTCCGCCCGGGCAATCTCGGCGCGCCTCTCCTTGGGCAGGGCAAGCATTTCATCCTCGGTCATGGCATGCCCCTGCTCCGGACCCAGCAAGGTAAACAGGATATTGCCCGAATCCCGGTGCATCGTAAAATTGCGGGCTTCGGCAAAGGTATCGAGTTCAGCGAAGGCCTTGGCTTCTTCCTCCTTGTAGGATTTTGCCAACCGCTCGCTCTCCACCTTGAAGTCCGGGCCGTCCAGCTGTTGCGGTATTTCGGTCAGCAGGGCCTTGACCATGCGCGCCATGCACTGCCGGAACAGACGCCCCTGTCCAGCGGGCAGACGCAGAGCGTGCGGATGTTCCGGGGCGTCGAAGTTGTGCAGATAACAGAGGTCCGGCGGTGTGGCACGGAGCGCAGCACCCGTTTGCATGGCTTGTTTGAGCAGCGAAGAACGGCCGCTGCCGACCTCTCCCAGCACAAACAGGTTGTAATCCGCCTGATCCATGCCCAGTCCGAAATGAGCGGCAATTTCCGCCCGCTCCTGGCCGATCCACGGCGGGGTGTGTTCCAGCAATTCCGAGGTATCGGCGAAACCCAAGGAGTCAGGGGCGATGGTGAGACGCAATTCGGGAAAGGTTAGATTCAAGATCGGCATAGATGGTTCAGAAGATTGGGAAGAATGGCTATTGGGCAGGAATGCCGGGGATCAAGTGAATGGAAAATCGTGTATCCTTTGTCCGGCAACTGCCCAGCAAAGATCTCACCGGCTGATCTTCTTTTTGATGTCAATGATGGGCGTGCCATCGAGCACATCCAGCCCAGACACCTCCAAACAATTGCCATGGATAGCTCGGACTTCCAATTCCGAAAGGGCAATGGGGTTGGGCCGGACCGGACTCCGAGTGGCGAAGACGCCGCGAAGTCCTCGCGACCTGTCCCCCCGTGGATACACCTTAAGAATATCACGGGTCGATTGGTGCAGCCAGAACAGCACCACAATAGTCTGACCGGCAACAATACCCTCCAGCCCTTCCTGGTACGCAGGAAAGATCTCCAAGACCCCAACCCTTTCCGAATCATCATAATTCTTCGGAGCATCTTCAAGGCTTGTGATATCGCCATGCAAGACGCCAATAATGTGCAGACGGGGTTGTTCCATTGGGTCAATCACTCCATTAAACGGCAAAGGACGTGAAGGCTTACGTCTTTTTGGTTGGTATACACTTCAACACTCAAGGGAAGAGAGTGCCCCCCGGGCATTCCTCGAGTTTACTGGATAGTATGGCTAAAATGGAACTGTCGTTTGCTGCCATCAGCCAGCTTGCTGCCAACCTGAAAATGATACTCGCCTTTGCCCGAAAGAACAACGTCGGCCCCAAAATGATTGCCCATGCCCATCAGGGGAAGAGCTTCGCCGGCCTGCCCGGTTTTCGGATCGGTGATCTTCACCGCCACCGTGCCCTGTTCAATCGCCGTCCCTGTCTTGGCGTCACTGAACATAACCATAAAGTGGTAATTCTCCTTTTTCCCCATTTGGGCCATCACCGCGCCGACATCGTTGAGAAGGCCTTTTGCCTTGACGCCTTCGACCGTTTGCTCACCGAGCATGATTGACTTGGTGCGCCCCATCTCCATGCTGCCATGCTCGCCCTGCGACGGCATCGCGTGTTGACTGTGATCGCTTTGGGCCTGGAGAATGGAGGTTGCGGGCAGGGTCAAAAAAGAAAGAACTGTGAAAATAAGGACTGTGCGCTTCATAATAGATTCTCCTTAGGTAATGCCTCAATCTGAGGTGGGTTGATAACGATGTCGTCTTCATGAAGAGGTGCCTCTGAACTGGCAACCGGACTGGAATTAAGCCGCCGGGCCCGCCAGAGATAAAAAATGACCGGGTAAACGAGCAATTCCATCAGGCCAGAGGTGACCACACCACCGACCATCGGCGCGGCAATGCGCTTCATCACATCCGCCCCGGCGCCGTGACTCCACATGATGGGCAGCAGACCGGCGATAATCACCGCGATGGTCATCACCTTGGGCCGGATGCGTTTGACTGCGCCATAATGGATGGCCTGGACCAGATCGCCGCGGGTGCGCATCCGTCCCTGATCGCTCCATTGCTTGTGGGCCAAATCGAGGTAGAGCAGCATCACCACCCCGGTTTCCGCATCCAGCCCGGCCAGGGCGATGATCCCCACCCAGACGGCGATCGAGGTATGATAGTCGAGCAGATAGAGCAGCCAGAAGGCGCCGACCAGGGAAAAGGGCACGGCGAGGAAGACGATACCGGTCTTGATCAGGCTTTTGGTGCTCAGGTAAATGATGACAAAGATGATCAGGATAGTCAGCGGGATGATGACCATGAGCCTTGCCTTCGCCTTCTCCATGTACTCGAACTGGCCGCTCCAAACGATGTTATAGCCTGGGGGCAGCTGAATGTGTGCCGCCACTGCCTTGCGGGCGTCGGCAACATAGGTGCCGATATCCACCCCTTGGATATCGACATAGACCCAGGCGGTGCGACGGCCGTTCTCGCTTTTGATCGAATCCGGGCCGTGAGTAATGGCGATCTCGGCCAACTGGGCCAGGGGGATCTGCCTCCCCCCCGGACCGGGAACCAGCACCCGCATCAGGGCATCGGGATCGGAACGGAAATCGCGATCATAGCGGACATTGACCGAATAGCGCTCCAGCCCCTCCACCGTCTCGGCCACCGCCATGCCGCCCACCGCCGTTTGGATGATCTCCTGGATCACCCCGATATTGATGCCGTAGCGGGCAGCCTTGGCCCGGTCGATGCGGATGTCGAGATAGTTGCCGCCCACGGCCCGCTCGGCAATGGCACTCAGCGTTCCCGGCAGGGTGCGGATCAGCCCTTCGATCTCGACGCCAATCCGGGAGAGCGTGGCCAGATCGTTGCCCATGACCTTGATGCCCACCGGGGTCTTAATCCCGGTGGACAACATATCGATGCGGGTTTTGATCGGCATGGTCCAGGCGTTGGTCAGGCCGGGAAACTGGATGGCATTGTTGAGCCGTTCGATTAGCTGATCAACGCTCATGGTTTTTTCTTCCGGCCAAAGACGACGCAGAGGGCTTTTCAGCCATTCCAGCCCGCCCGGCCAGGTGGAATAGAAGCGCATGGCCGGCACCTGCCGCCATTCGTTTTCCGGTTTGAGCATGATCGTGGTTTCAAGCATCATCATCGGGGCCGGATCGGTGGCGGTCTCGGCCCGACCGACCTTACCGAAAACGTGCGCCACCTCGGGGAACTGGCGGATAATGCGGTCGGTCTGCTGCAGGATCTCCTTGGCCTTGGTCACCGAGAGGCCGGGAAAGGTGGTGGGCATGTAAAGAAGGTCGCCCTCGTAGAGCGGTGGCATGAATTCCGATCCCATCTTCGAGAGCGGCCAGACAATGGAGCACATGGCAGCCAGTGCCAGCAATAGAGTCAATTTGCGCCATTTGAGCACCCAATCGACCACCGGATGGTAGAGGCGGATCAGCATCCGGTTAAGCGGGTTGGCCGACTCGGACTTGATTTTGCCGCGGATGAACCAGCCCATCAGCACCGGCACCAGAGTGATCGACAGCAGCGCCGCCGCGCCCATGGCATAGGTCTTGGTAAAGGCCAGCGGCTTGAACAGGCGGCCGCTCTGCTCGGTGAGAGTGAACACCGGGGCAAAGGAAACGGTGATCACCAGCAGCGAGTAAAACAGGGTCGGCCCGACCTCGCTGGCGGCGTCGAGGATGATCTGCCAATGGGGTTTGCGGCCGCGATCGCGCTCCAGATGCTTGTGGGCGTTCTCGATCATGATGATCGCGGCGTCGATCATCGCCCCGATGGCAATGGCAATGCCGCCCAGACTCATGATATTGGCGTTGATCCCCTGGGCATGCATGATCACAAAGGCCAACAGAATGGCCACCGGTAAGGTGCAGATGGCCACCAGGGCACTGGGCAGGTGGGCGAGGAACAGCAGAGTCACCACAGCCACGACCAGGGATTCCTCCAGCAGTTTTTCCTTGAGGGTGGCCACGGCCCGCTCGATCAGTCCGGAACGGTCATAAACGGTTTTGATGGTGACCCCTTCGGGCAGCCCGGCCTTGAGGCTTTCCAGTTTGGCTTTAACCCGCTCGATGGTGGCGAGCGCATTCTCGCCAAACCGCATGACAATGATGCCGCCGACCGTCTCGCCCTGCCCGTCCGACTCGGCCACTCCGCGCCGCATCTCGGGCCCGAGTCGCACCTCGGCCAGATCCTTGACCAGGACCGGCGTACCCTCGCCGGTCGCCATGACCACGATATTGCCGAGATCGGCCAGGGTGCGGATATAGCCCTGGCTGCGGACCACAAACTCGGTCTCGCCCATTTCGATGGAGCCGCCGCCGACATCGAGGTTAGCCCGCTTGATGGCCATCATCACTTCGGTGATCGGGATCTTGTAGGCTGCCAATTTGTTGGGGTCAATGGCCACCTGGTACTGCTTGACAAAACCGCCGAGGCTGGCCACTTCCGAGACTCCCTCGATTGAGGTCAGCTCGTAGCGCAGATACCAGTCCTGGATGGAGCGCAGTTCCTGGAGATTGTGCCGGTTGCTCTCCAGAGTATACTGGAAAATCCAGCCGACGCCGGTGGCATCGGGGCCAAGGGTTGGGGTCACCCCCTGAGGAAGACTGGCCGAAGTAGTGCTCAGATATTCGAGCACCCGGGAGCGGGCCCAATAGATGTCGGTGCCGTCCTCAAAGATGATATAGACAAAGGAGGAACCGAAGAAGGAGTAGCCGCGCACCACCTTGGCACCCGGCACCGACAACATCCGGGTGGTCAGGGGATAGGTCACCTGATCTTCCACCACCTGGGGTGCCTGACCTGGGTATTCGGTGAAGACGATCACCTGGACATCCGAGAGATCGGGAATGGCGTCTACCGGCGTTTGCCGGAGGGAATAGACGCCGCCGATCACGACAAAGAGTGTCGACAGGACCACCAGGAACTTGTTGCGGATTGACCAGGCGATGATGACTTCAAGCATAGCGGCTCCCGGAGTTGGCTCTGGTTGACTTGCTCATTTGAACAGATCGTCCAAGGCCTTGGCATCGGGTTTGTTCTTGGGAGGCGCTTTTCCGGGTTCGTCCGGGTTGGCCGCAGGACCGGGCCCCGGAGGGGAGGGTGTCTCCTCCTCCGTTTTCGGGCTAAGCATCTTGTCCAGAGCCTCGCGCAGCCTGCTTTCCGAATCGAGCATGAACTGGGCGGAAACCACCACGCTCTCGCCCTCGCTGAGACCGGAGAGAATCTGGATGGCACCGCTCTCGTCACGCACACCGCTTTTCACGTTCCGCGGCGCGAATCGGCCTTCGCCCAGAGCGACAAAGACCGTTTGGCCCTTCCCGGAATTGAGCAGGGCGGTCAGGGGAATGACGAGGGTCTCCTCCGCCACCCCAGTGGTAATGCTGACATTGGCGTACATGGCCGGCTTCAGTTCCAATCGAGGATTGGCCACCTCGATCCGGGCCTTGACGGTCCTGGTTTCGTTCTCCATGGTGGGATAGAGATAGGCGATCGTGCCATCAATCACCCTGCCGCTGGCCAAGGGTAGGTCCACCTGCACCGACTGCCCGACTTTGACCCAGGGGAGTTCATATTCATAGATATCGGCGTTGACCCAGACTGTGGAAAGATCAGCAATCTGCAGCAATTCCTCGCCGGCCATGATCCGCGCCCCCGCTACCACCTTCTTGCTGGTCACAACCCCGCCCTGTTCGCTGAAAAGGGTCAGCGTTTTGAGCACCCGGCCGGATCGTTCCAGGGTGCGGATCTGCTCAGGACTGATGTCCCAGTAGCGCAGACGGGTGCGGGCAGCCTCCACCAGCCGGTCAGCACCGGAGGCTATCTCGGGAAAGGGGCTGGCCGCCAAGCGTCCCCTGTTGGCCACGGCCAGCAGATATTCCTGCTGAGCTGCCACCAATTCGGGGCTGTAGATCTCCAGCAAGGGTTGTCCCTTTTTCACTGGTTGCCCCTGCTGGTTGACATGGAGCCGCTCCACCCAGCCATCGATCTGGGCGTTCACCGAGAACTGGCGATCATCGGCTATGGTGACCAGACCAACGGTGCGGATGGTCCGCTGCAGGCTGCGTTTGGCCACCTTTTCAGTCCGCACCCCCATGTTCTGCAGGGTGACCGGGTCGATTCGGATCCCCTCCGAGGCGGCCCCACCCTCCTGGACCGGCACCAGATCATGCCCCATGGAGTCCTTTCCCGGCGCATCCCGCACATACGTAGGATCCATGGGCGAACGCCACTGCTGCGCCCCGCCGCTGCTTGCCGCTTTGACTGGAGTGAGGGCCATGCCGCAGATCGGGCAGGCACCTGGGGCATCGCGGATAATGAACGGATGCATGGAGCAGGTATATTGGACTTTGGCCGCCTCTTGCCCCGCTTCGGGATCTAAAGGGCCGTGCTCGTGACGGCTGACACCTACCAGGTACCCGCCGCCAAGGGCCAGGGCCAGCCCAATGATCACTGCTATTGTTTTCACCGTTGCTGTTGCTCTCATTAAGGCTCCTTAACTTGCCGCAAAGAGTTATCCACCCTTATTCCGATGCGATTTACGGTGCTGGCGACAAGGGCGCGCCAACCACGTTTTCAAGCACTGCCAGCTGCATCTGATGCTCGGCCATGGCTCCATGATATTCCCTTTCGAAGTTAAACAGGGCCATGCGGCTGGCCAAGACCTCAGAAAATTTGGCTTTGTCGGTCCGGTACGCGGCCATGGCCGACTCAATGGCACCACCGGCTTGAAGGAGAATACCCTTGTCGTAGAGCCGGGTCAGTTTGCGGCTGCGTTCCAGTTGGGCCAAGCCGTCGCTGATCGCCAAACGAATCTGGTTCTGCAGGACGGCCAACTCCTGGACAGCCATCCGTTTCGAAGCCTGCATTTCGGCAATCTTGGCGTGACGCCGGTCCGATTGAATCGGCAGATTGAAGGACAATTGCGCCCCGTACATATCATCACCCGGTGTCTCCATGGCCGGCTCACGCTGCATGTATTCCAGGGAAACGGTGAAATCGGGATAGAGTTCTTTCTCCGCCAACTGAGCGCCGGCCTCAGCCTTGTCGATTTTTGCCTTCAGGGACTTCAGCGCCGGGCGATGGGCCAGAGCCAGGTTCTCAAGCTCGGCAGCCGAAAAAGAAAAGGGGGGCAGGGATGTTTTGGGGATCTGGGGGATGGCGGTCTCTGACGGGCGGTAGGCCAGGGTATTGAGGGTGGCGGCCAAGGATTTCCTTTTTTGTTCCAAGCCGATACGCATCTCCTCCATCTTTGAGCGCTCCACCTGCGCCTGAAAAATCTCCTGCTGCCCCGCTTTGCCCACGCCGTACATGGACTCCGCCAGCCGGATGAGATCATCCAACAACCTGGCGGTGCCGGCAACCGTCTCCAGGGAGCGGTCAACCAAGTAGATCTGATACCAGGTCTCCTTGACCATCCGCCGCAACTCGATCCGGCGCTCATCAACCACCCAGCGCTCGGCATCGGCCTCGAATCCGGCCTCCTCCCGCATCAGGTCTCGCTTGCCGTAAAAGGGCAGCTTCTGGCTGAGGCCGATCACTTTTGCGGTCATGGTATCGCGCTGGAAGTTCAGCGGGTCACGTATCAGGGCATTCTGCACACGCAACATCATCATCGGATCCTCAAGCGCCCCTGCCTGCCGGGCCCGTTCCACGCTCATCTGCCAGCGTTCCGCCGAGGCCCTGACCTCAGGATTGTTGGTCACCGCTTGAGCAATGAGGGCTTCGAGATCTTCCGGCACCTGTTTTTCCTTCGCCCCAAGCACCGGAACAGCAATACCCAGGAAGAGAAACAGCAAGATGGCCGACACTAACCGGATTGGCTGCATCACATTCGCACCTCCCTTACTCAACATAGATCATTTTCTTGGTCATGCCGCCATCTCTGCATCACAATCGGCAATGACCACGGACGCACCTCGGCGCAAAAGATATTCCGTCACCGCTCGGCCGATTCCTTGCGCTCCGCCAGTGACAATGATGGTTCTATCGGTAAAACCAGCCATATCTTCCT
Source organism: Desulfobulbales bacterium (assembly GCA_038318785.1). Classification (GTDB taxonomy): domain Bacteria; phylum Desulfobacterota; class Desulfobulbia; order Desulfobulbales; family Desulfobulbaceae; genus Desulfobulbus. Next base: position 9,344 of record JBBQCO010000054.1, read on the forward strand.
TTTGCCATAACAGGTCCTCATCATTGTCCGGGACGGGAACAACTACCACATCGTTCCCCCCTAGTAATGAGCAGAATAATCATCGATCAGCAGATCCGCTCTCCAATAACAGCAAGTGGACGACTGGGACAGGTGAACATGATGCGGCCCAAGAGAGCAGTCTCCTTTGGGACAAAAAAAACAGCCTCTATTTATAAAAGAAGTGCTGGACTCAAGGGGTTGAGACTGGAAACTGAAAAAGGGAGCGATGTTCAAAGCGCATTGAAAAAAGCTCCCTCTCCACCCTCAATCAGGGATGTCCACGTCACTGTGCTTGCAATGGGAGCAGCGCAGCGTTTGATCCAATTCATCGAAGGCTATCCGCCACTCTTCACTGCGGATCTGTTCTTCGAATTCAGGCTGGCAGTCATCACAGAGCCAACGGTCGCCTTTTGGGGTTACCCAGAGTTTCATTTCGCTTTCCTTCCCTTTAAGGGATTAAACTATCCTGATTCAGGTTGTGTAAATAGAGCATTCATTGCTCAGGGGGTGATGTTTCACTTTTTCAGCCAACGATAAAAATTCAGCAAGAAGGTTTTATAGTTGGGGAGCAACAGCCTTATCCTGGTAAAACGGGGCCAATGCACACCAGGGGCAGCTGGGTGGTGCTATGGTGAACATCGAGCAAGGTACCATACATTCACCGCAACGACTGAGAAAAACTTTGGGGTAACCGACAAACGGAAAGGGGCTCTTTCGAGCCCCTTTCCCCCTGGCAAATGTAACAATACTATTTGAGACTTTTCGGATCGTGACAGGAGATGCCGCAGGAATTGGTATATGGAATCGGCATAGCCTTATCGGGATCGATTCCCTTCACATGTTTATTGTCCTTGCGGGGGACGATGAGCAGGTGGGAGGTTATATCGTTTTCCCAGTAGTTCTTGCCGTCTTCCGTCACCAGGCCTTTGCCGAAGCCTGCCCCGGTTTGGGCTGTCTTGAATTGATGGCAGTTGGTGCAGGTGATCTTGGTGTCAGGCCCATGCGCCATGCCCACAGCCTTCTCCGTATGCTTGGCCATATCCTTTTGGGCGGTGTGGCAGGTCTGGCAGTACGTGCTGCCCGGCGTGACCGCATCCTGACGCATCTGATGCTTGAATGATGCGCTGGCGCCATGGGGATCATGACAGGTGGTGCAACTCAGAATCTGATCACCGTTCCGATATTTGCTGGAACGGATAAAATCAAGATACTGCTGATGATGCGATTTGGAATGGGATTCCCAGATGTCGCCGGGGGCCGCATCCTCGCGGGTGGTGTAATTATTCAAATAATCGTTTCGGCTGATTCCTGGAACCATCATCTTATTGTCTTTATTGACCGGCTGGTCATTGTTGAGGAATCCCTGCGGCCTGGAATGGCATTGGCCACAGATGGTGGAAGCCCTTTCCGAAGCCAGCTTGCCGGGACTAACGATGGTGGCGGCTTTTTTGGCAGTCGGGGCTTTGACATGCGCAGAACCGGCACCATGGCAGGATTCGCAGCCGATGTTCAACTCATTGGGGACACCGTCGCCGTCGACGTCAAACTCGCCGTTCGGATCATTGACCGCCCCGGCGATGTACTCCCCGGAATCCAGCTTGGTGAGCGTGTATCCGGTGTAGTGGCAGGAGGCACACTCTTTTTCAAAGGATTTGGCCATCGGCGGATTCTTGAGTTTATTGGTTGCCTCGTCAAAGAACCAGTCGGCATGATAGTCTCTGAACTGTTTGCGCGTCCTGTTGCCATATTCATCCTTGCCGTGCTCGTTGTACTGAAGGAACGGATACAGACTCTTACCGACACGGAGAAGGTACCGCTGCTTGTACAGTCCACCACCGTAGGTCATCTCCACCGGGTACTCTCGAGGAGGATCTGACGGATCCTTCAGATTGTGCATCTTGACCTTGACATTCCCCTTATCGTCGGCGGAGAAGGTGGCGCTCAGGCTGGCTGTGGCCGGATCTTTCGGCATTTGCCGGGCAATTTTGTACTTGTCGAATCCTCGCTCCTTATCAAATTCAGAGAAGTAGAAGGTGGTGCCGGCCTTGAGAATGTTGAGGCCGTTGTCGATTTCAACAAATCTCGAGGAATCCTGCAGTTTGCTGTCCTTTCCCGCCACCCGGATGCCCAACTTATGGAGAGTCATTTTTTCGGTGGCGTAGCTTTTGTGACATTTCAGACAGCTGGACGTCCCCACAAAGGTCGCATCGGCAGGGATATTACCGGAGAGTAGTATCTCGACTTTCTTTCCCTTGAGCTCCTTGGGGGAAATGGCCGCATTGGCCTTGTTACCGCCTGGGAGATAGACCGTATCCGCCGGCACGACATACATAAAATATTTGGCCTCGGCGACATCGGCAATCTTGAAATTCCCCTGCTTGTCGGAGACACCCTTCTTGTACTTGTCCTTGTTGGCCGCCAGACTGTCCTCCATGGGCTCGTCGTTGGTGGCATTTTTCTTGATCTCCATCTTGGTTTTTGCCATCGCTTCCACATCCGCGGCCGGTATCAGGTACACTGTGGCTTTTGACACGGCCTGCTTGGAGGCATCCTTGATGGCGCCACTCACGGTAGCCCCGGCTGCAGCCGCCGGTGTGCTCACCAAGAGGGACAGCCCCACGGCAATGAGGAAGAATGGCACCACGCTGTAGGCATGTTTCATCTGTGCACCTCCTGGGACAAGGGGTTGGATAAACTACGAACGGATCGGGCCGAACGAACGGTCTGCCGTTCATAGATGGTTGCAGAAGGAACAAAAAGGGAAGGGACAATCGCTTCGAGGGTAAACGAGAGAGGGAGAAAGGAAGGGGGCAAAAAGGAGAGGTCGCGCAACCCCAGTTTGTATCGCTTTCAGCGATTGTCCGGGGAGACGGAAAGAGCTTAACGGGGAACAGGTCATGCATCATTGCATCCCACCATGTGATAGCCCAAATCTTTCTTAATATCACTCTGTTTACAAGGCTCAATGTTGCAGGTCAAGTTTTTTAAAAGCTGCTGGAGAGGAGGGGTCAACTTCGGCAGCGACCAACTCCGCACTACAAATTGATCTATCGAGTATGCCCGGATACGGGGAACGCATGGCATGAGCACTTTGCAGCCTGTCCCGATGCGCCATGATTTTTCAAATCATTGCTTATAGCCCCTCGTTTACGCTTCCGTGCTGAGTGCTCCCCGCACTTTGGCGGCTAAATCTTTCAGGGTAAAAGGCTTCTGGATGAAGTGCACGCCTTCATCGAGCACGCCGTGATGGGCGATGACGTTGGCGGTGTATCCGGACATGAACAAGCGTTTGAGGTCAGGATAGAGGGTCAAGAGGTTCTTTGCCAGATCACGCCCGTTCATCTCGGGCATGACCACATCCGTCATCAGCAGGTCAATTTCGCCGGCATGCTCCCTGGCCAAACGAATGGCTTCGCCCGGTGTGGCCCCGGCCAGAACGGTGTATCCGAGGCGTTCGAGCATCGCCATGGCCATATCGAGGATCATGGGCTCGTCTTCCACCAGCAGGATGGTTTCATGGCCAGACAAGGCAGGAGACGCCACCTCAGCCTCCGGTTTCTGGTCAGTCAAGGCCACATATCGCGGCAGGTACATCTTGAACGTCGTGCCCTGGCCCGGTTCGCTGTAGACATTGATAAAACCCTTGTTCTGCTTGACGATGCCATAGACCGTGGCCAACCCCAAGCCGGTGCCCTTGTCCATTTCCTTGGTGGTGAAAAACGGCTCAAACAGGTGGGAAATGATCTCGGAGTCCATGCCGCAGCCGTTGTCGCTCACGGCCAGCAACACAAACTCGCCGGGGATAAAACCGGTGTGCCCGGCGCAATAGGTTGCATCAAAAACCACGTTGCCCGTTTCGATGGTGACCTTGCCGGTATCCGCGATGGCATCCCGAGCATTTACACAAAGATTCGCCAGCATCTGGTCAATCTGGGAGGGATCCATTTTTACCAGCCACAGATTCTTCCCCGGTAGCCAGGCAAGATCAAGGTTCTCACCGATGAGTCGCAGCAGCATCTTGGTCATGCTTTCCACGGTCTTGTTGAGATCGATCACCTTGGGAGCAATGGTCTGTTTGCGGGCAAAGGCCAACAACTGCCGGGTGAGGTCAGCCGAGCGTTGTGCCGCCTGTTGGATCCCTTGCAAAGCCGAATGGAACGGCTGGCTCTCCTCCGCTTGCTCCAGGATCAGTTCCGAGTACCCGAGAATCACCCCCAACATGTTGTTGAAGTCGTGGGCCACGCCACCAGCCAACCGCCCAACAGATTCCATCTTCTGCGCCTGAGCCAACTGCTGCTGCATTCTCTCCTTCTCCGCCTCATACTGCTTGTATTCCGTGATGTCTCTGAACTCGACAGTTCGAACAGTTCTTCCTTGATACGGAATCACTCTCGCTTCCAGCCGTAACGGGTACTCCTCGCCATTTTTCCGTATGCCCAAAGCCTCGTACGGTTTTTCATATCCTGTAAGGATGTTGTTCATGACCAGCTTCCGGGAGCTGGGGGCTATCAGCGTCAATCCATCCATGCCAATGAGTTCTTCTACAGGGTAGCCTGTAATCTGGGACAACCCTTGATTGCATTCTAAAATCAACCCCTTGTCATGTATGGTAATGCCGCCGAAGGATGCATTGTGTAACGCCTTGAAACGTTCCTCACTCTCCTTGAGTTTTTCCTCGGCCCGTTTACGTTCCGAGATGTCAAGGTAATGCCAAAGGCGGCCATATTTCTCCTCCTCGACAACAAGGGGGATGTAGTCGCGCAGATAGGTCCTCTTCCCTCTGATAGAAACTTGTTCGTTTTTTACGACTTGGTCTTGGGCGATAATTTCCTGGATTCGGACGAGGGCGGCCCCGGGGTCATCAAACACTCCGGGAGTGATGGTTCTCATTGCAGCGGCGGACATGCCGAGCAAACTTGCCGGCGTTTCCTCCAGATCGAAAAGTTCGCAGAAGGATTGGTTAACAAAGTCAATTTGATTTTCATTATTGACCAAGAGAATACCGGCATGCAGATTTGAAAGAATGATCTGCGTTCGCTTGAGGGTTGCATGCAGCGTCTCTTCTGCCCGTTTACGTTCGGTCAGGTCCCGGCAAAAGCACACATACTGGCCGCCACGCTCCTTGGTAAACGAAACCGAAACCTCCAGGGGAAAGACTCTTTCATCCTTCCGACGATGGTGGGTCTCGAAGAATTCCGTCCCACTGGCAAGAATGTGCTGAATGCGCTCTGCTGTTTGGTAAGGAGTTGCATCTGCCTCAATGTCATTGACGTGAAGACCAGCCAATTCTTGCTTCGAGTAACCGGACATGGTGCAATACGCGTCGTTGACCTCGACAAATCGACCCTCCGCGTCCAGCACCCAAAATCCGTCTGCTGTTGTCTGGAGAATAGTTTGCAGAAACTGCTCTCGCTCCCGCACAGCCTCCTCAGCCTGTTTGCGTTCGCTTATGTCCCTGAGCACAGCGACAATTCTGTCACAACCACCTGTTACAACTTTTTTCAAGGACACTTCAGACCAGAACAGTTGTCCGTTTTTCTTGCGTGACAGCCACTCAAAAACTTGCGGTTCTTCAAGCATTGCCCGCCGAACCTTCTCCACCGCTTCCTCCTGGGAATACGGGGACACGCCGGCCGACAGCTGCCAAATTTCTCGGGTTAAAGCTTCATCACGCCCATACCCAAACATTTCCAGCATGCGCTCATTGACATCCACTATGCTTCCATTGTGGGCATCATGAATCAGGATGGCCTCGTTCGTTGCGTTGAAAATTGCCTGATAATTTTTCAAACTCTCCAACCGGCCACTTTCAGCAACCGCGAGCCGTTGCACAAAACGGCTGATTAAAAAATACAAGAGGGTCGCGGTGAAGAGGATGAAGAAAGAACCCTTGGAGACAGCAATTTTAACTATAATTTCAGGGTCGCGCACCAACCAGCCCAGTGCAGTATCAGATCCGTAAATCCAGGCCAACCCGAAAATGGTGTAGATTGATACAATCTTGACCGTCTCGATCCTGCGTATTTGCATAACTTGACAACCCATTGTTCTTTCTCGCATCCAACGACTGTTTATTTTTTCTTCAGAGACACGTTCAATCGCCGAAGATCAAGCACGCCCCTCACATCAGAGATCTATCCCTTGGCTTGCCGATGATGGAGGGATAAAAACCGATCCAGTTGATTGGCAAAGGCCTGCCGGTCCGCCTGACTAAACGAGGCCGGACCGCCGGTTTCCACGCCGGTTGCTCGCAGACTGTCCATGAAGTCCCGCATGCTGAGACGGGCCCGGATATTTTCCGTGGTGTACAACTCGCCGCGAGGATTCAGCGCCTGTCCGCCCTTGGCGATCACCTCGGCTGCCAGCGGGATATCAGCGGTAATGACCAGATCCCCGGCCACCAGCCTCCGCACGATTTCGTTATCGGCCACGTCAAAACCGGCGGCGACCCGCAACGATCGGATATTTTTCAGGCGGGGCGTGACCAGCGGTTGGTTGGCCACCAGCGTCATGGAGACTCCGGTCCGCTCGGCGGCCCGAAAAAGCATTTCCTTGATCACCTTGGGGCAGGCGTCGGCATCAACCCAGATATGCACGACACCCTCTTGTTGGCTTGCACGGTTTTTGTTTTAAGGCCCTTTCCGACCGTAACCATTTATCCATTCTATTTCTTATCCTTCCCTTTCTGATCGCGAGAGGTCCGCAACAAGCTCGAGAGGTCGGCAAAGGGGGTATGGGTCGTCGTTGGCCCTTTATCTCTATCAGCATCATGCGTGGGCAGCCATTCGGCATCGAGAGATCGGGCATGCTCATTGTCGTGGCAATAGAGGCATAACATTTCCCAGTTGCTGCCATCGGGCGGATTGTTTTTGTAATTATGATCTTTGTGATGCACCGTCAGTTCTCGCAGGTTTTTCCCTGAAAAATCGCGGCCGCAACTGGCGCAGACCCAGGGAAGGATTTTCAGGGCCTGTTCTCGATATTCTATCTTTTTCATGCTTTGTTCCAGGTTAAGAAGATCAATTAAAGGGCATCCAAAGAGAGCGTAACCGAAGGAGGCTCATCGCCGGAGAGGGGTTCCGGGGCTTTGATGCTCACCCGATCCTGCGGAATTTGCGCTTCGCCTGCCAGATTGGTTGCAATCGATTGGGCACGATTCTCGGCCAGCTGGAGAAACGTCTTGTCGGCAATCTTTTCATGCTCTACCAGCCGGGTATACAACTCTCCCGCCCAGAGAACAGCCTGTTCGTTACTCTTGCCGCCCGGAATGATCTTGTAGAGTTTCATGCCTTCGGCCATCTTCGAAAACATGCCTGCTTCCTTGCCCTTTTGTTGCTGGGCGGGAGTTCGAGGTGTCACGGTCCCGGCCTCGATACCTTTTTCAAGCTCATTCAGAGATTCTTTGCCGAAGCGTTCCGTATACAGGTTTTCCAGAGCGTCTTGCGTGCTGGAGTCGGAGAAGTCGAGCGGTTCCGGGGCGTCGTCTGAACCGGGCTTCGTCCCCAGCCGGATTGCGACCATCCTGCGGATGCTGCGTTCTTTGAATTCCAGACCATCTGCTTCCGGGCTATACCGTCCCTGGACCACCAATTTAAGCTGTGGCCGACTTTTCAGGGCCTCGGCCAGTTTCAGGAGTTTCTCTTTCTCCGGAGGAGGGAGCTCGGCGTTTCCGGGCTCAAACGCCAGCGCATCAAAACTTTCCGACTCCCCGCCGAGCAGACTGCCCAATGCCCGAAATGGCGAGGTGACTGCCTTGGTGATTAGATTGGTAAACACTTGCCAGACAAGTGGCCCGATACTGAACTGAGGATCATTAAGATCGCCGGTCACGGGTAATCCGATATCGATGCGACCATTTGAATCCTTTAACAGCGCAATCGCCAGGTCCAGGGGAAGATTAGCCGATTCGGGATTGTCGACCTGCTCTCCCAAGGTCAAGTTGTCGATCACAATCTTATTCTCTCCCGTCATCTTATACTCATGGAGCTTATATTTCAGGTCTGCGGAAAACTTGCCCGATGTAATCAGACGACCGGCGAATTTCCCCGAATAGGGAGAGAGATTTTTCATTTCCAGATTGCGAAACACCAATTCAATGTCAGAGGAACGCCCAAAATCGTTGGGCCGAATCACTCCATTGATTTTCGCGGTCCCGTATTGATCGACCTGCCCGTTCATCTGCACCTTGGCCTGGGCGTCAGGCAACGACGAGAGGCCGGTGACCGTCCCCTTGAGGTCATGGATACGGGTCATGAATTGGGGCCGCAGGCTCAAATCGGCAAAGACCATATTGCCTTTTTCCACCCGCACCTTGGCAATATGGTAGGGAAAGGTGTCCGGTTCCTTGGTGGGTTCGGCTTTTTTGGGTGTCTGTTTGTTCGGTTTGGCCGACGGCGGCTTGGCAGGTGGTAATTTGGCAGATGGTGGGGTCTTTTTGTCGGTCGGCCTGGTTTTCAACACCTTGACGAGATTCAAGGTCTTATCCGCCTCGATGATCAACTCCCCGACCGGCTTGGTGATATTGATCTCTTGTGCATCCAGCCTGTTTGGCTGCAGCGTCAGTTTGAATTTGGGCAACTGGACCGCATCCCAACTCAAATAGGGCTTTTTAGGGGTCTTGGTGTCAGCTAGCCGGAGATTATTCAGACTGAAACTGCCCTCATAGGCAACCTGTTGCGCATCCCCCGGAATGCCATAACGCAGGCGGCCCTGGGCAGCAAGGGCGGCGGACTGCAACTGCAGGGTGACGAAGGGTTCAAGATAGGGTTGCAAGGAGGTGAGCACCAGACCGGCCACGTTGACCTCGGCCTCCACTGAAGGAATGGCGGGATTCACAGTGCCGCTCATGGTCGCACTGCCTCCCTGTTCCATCTGGAAACCAACGGTGAAGCCCATGGGCGATGCGCCGTCGACCTCGGTCAGCCGGGCTTTGATATTCTGCAGGCTGAGCACGGGCTTATCCGAAGGCGTCGTCAGGTCCGAAAATTTTGAGCCAAATTCCTCGACCTCAAAGGACTTGACCAGGAACTTCCATGCGGGACCGGCAGCAGGCGCTGGTTTGGCACCCTCGGATTGTTCAGCGGCTCCTTTTGCCTGCAGAAGCTGCTGCCAATTGATGATGCCTTCGGCGGTGCGACCGGCATCAAGGCGCCCCTTGCTCAACGCAATGCGGGCTACGGAGACCGCATGGGTGCTCAGATCGCAGGTGCCGCCTTCCACCGTCAGCTTTTCCGCAGCAAACAACGGCGCCTGCGGTTGGGGACTGTGGATGTGTATTCCCCTCAACTCACTTGCTATTTCTCGAAGGACCAGGGTGTTGGTATCGTCACCCATCGCCAAGTTCGCCTGCAGATGGAGATCCATGCCCGCTATCGCTGCTTTGACCGGAGCTGTCCGGCTTTTGTCATCCAGGGCAAAGGCAATATTTTTGATCTCAATGGCGTCTGCTTGCACTTTGAAGGGAGGATCTGCGGGAGGTGGAGGAGCGGCGATCTTTTGATCTGGTCCGGGAGCGGCGGTGGCAGGGGGAACAACAACGGATGGAGGTTCTTTCTGAGGATGTTTTTCCGCCCGGGCTGCGCGGATGATCTGCTGCAGATTGATCCCACCCGAATCGTTGATGCGGGCATCCACCGTGCCTTCCTCTAAAAGCAAGCGGCCTATGTGCAATTCCTTGGTCACCAGATCAAACCGAGGCACATCCAGGTCCAATTTTTTTAATTGCAGCAAGGCGTTGTCTGCTTTGAGCAACTTGAGCGACAGGTCTGTGGAAGAGAAGTGCAGCCCTTCGAGTGTCATTTGCAGCGGGGTGTTCTCGGCGCTCAGGCGATATTCGGTGGCCACATTGATGTGGCCGGCGGGTTGCTCCAGGTTGGTGCTGTCCCTGAAAAATTGCCACAGGCTGGCTATCTTGATGGCATTGAGGCTGAGTTTGCCGTTTGAACGGAGCGGGGAAAGAGTGACTTCCCCCTCCCACTGGAGAGATTCCCCTGCCTCTGTGGTGGCAGCCAGGTGATACGTGCCGTTCCGATCCTTGACAGTGGCCAACTGCTTCAGATCGAGGTTCAACCCCTGAAGGGTGAAATTCGCAGGCGTACTCTGTCGTTTGTCGGCAACGGCAATTCGCCCTCCCCGGAGGGTTGCGTCCTGGAGAATGAAAGGTATGGATTTCGCCTCAGCCGGTGGAGGTTCGGCCGTTTGCGGAGAAGCGGTTGCGAGCTTCTCGAAATTGATCGATCCGTCGGGCTCTATGACCAGGTGGATCTCCGGATTATCAAGATCCAATGCTTGCAGTACGACCGCCCAATGGAACAGACTGCTCATCTCCAGGTCGACAAAAAACCGGTCAAAGGCAACCAACGGTGATCCATCGGCTTGATTCAGGCTGAACCTGTCAATTTCAAGCGAGAAAAGAAAGGGGTTGATGCGAATTTTTTCGACCCCGGCCTGACAATGCAGGTTGTCCTGAGCGTATTTGGGCACATACCAGCGGATGACCAGCGGTGCGATGACGAAGCCGGCGAGAGCATACAGCAGCAACGCGGCCACCGAGAGGACAAAATACCTGCGGGTCAACACCTTTCGTATTGTCTGTTTCATGTCTCAATCCGATGCTGGTGGTTGGGATTGGGGAGACCGGAAAGCCGCGTAGTCTGCGTGTTCAATCTCCCTCATAAACCGGTTCTCCATCTGATGCGTCGACGTACTTGACCGTTCTTCAATCGAGAAACCGTTCTCCAGGTTCGGCGTTGGAGCCTTAGTCAGGCAAAAAGATCTTCGTAGGTGCAAAGAGCAGGAAAGAACGACTCGATATCCATTCTCCGCATCTCGACCTCAGCGTTCTCAAGGTCATGGCGTTCTTGTTCTGCATCAAAAGCCCTCCGGAATCCATGACTGATTCCGTGAAGCTTCCCGAAGGTACGCTCGCTCATTCCGGAACGAATCGCTTC
>JBBQCO010000055.1:0-20282 GCA_038318785.1 Desulfobulbales bacterium
CAAAGCCGACGGGCTGATCTGGGGTGTGGGTATGATCGGGCAGTTGCCTACCCATACAGACGATGTGCTGGGCAACAAGCGTTGGGGTCTCGGCCCCACCGCTGTTGCTCTGCGGCTGAAACAAGGCGACCCGTGGGTGTATGGCGCGCTGGTGAACAACGTGTGGTCGGTGTCGCAGTCGAATGACGACCCGGAGTATAACAATTTTCTCGCGCAACCCTTTGTCAACTATAACTTCAGCGGCGGCCTCTATCTGACCAGCGCGCCTCTGATCACCGCAGACTGGAAAGCAGATTCCTCACAGCAGTGGACCGTTCCGCTCGGTGGCGGCGTAGGCAAAATTTTCCACCTCGGTCGACTACCAGTCAACACCCAGCTCAGCGCTTATGGCAACGTCGTTCACCCGGATAACGGGCCGGACTGGCAGTTACGCTTCCAGGTGCAGTTCATGTTCCCAAAGTAGGATGATCATCGTTGATCGTGGAGGCAGTGCAAAGGGTCCAGTCTGGAAATGAGCAAAGAGAAGATTGAGCTGGTCGAGGGTACACAGGAAAGATCTGAACGTTGTTGGCTAGATAAAAATTCTACAAAAAGGAATGGAAGGATGAAAAAAAACAAAATAAAGCCCTTCGTGATCGTGGTTTTCCTGGGTGTTGCCAGCCAGGCCGCTGCCGGCGGCCTTTATTTGTATGAGATCGGCACCGAGGACCTGGGTCTTGCCAATGCCGGGAGCGCGGCCCGTGCGCAGGATGCCTCGGTGATTGCCAATAACCCTGCCGGCATGACCCGCCTGCAAGGGAACCAAGTCACCGTCACGGCACAACTCTTGTACGGAGACCTGGACTACACCCTCAATGATTCCAGCCTTGACGGGCCGGGCAATGTTGTCGGCTGGCTGCCGGGAGGGAGTGCTTTCTACAGCCACAGCCTTAACGACAACCTGAAACTCGGTGTGGGCCTGTATGGTAACTTCGGCCTCAGCCTTGATTTTGGCGACACCTGGGCGGGCCGCAACCTGGTGAAGGAGGTCACCCTGATGGGACTGACCTTCCAGCCTTCAATCGCCTACCGCCTCAACGACAATTGGTCGGTCGGTGCGGGCCTGGGCATCAATTACGGCATTTTTTCCCTGACCCGTGACCTGACCGCGCTTCGGGGCGGCTATGAAGTCAAGGAGGACGACTCCGATATTGCCCCTAATGCCAAGCTCGGCATCCTGTGGGAACCCTCTGCCCAGACTCGCTTTGGTTTGGCGTACACCAGCAAGGTCGATTACGAATTTGATGTGGACGCAAACGGCACACTGCCGAGACTGGGGCGGTCGTGGACGCTGCCTGTGGAAGCCATGGTGGATGCCCCGCAGCAGGTTATGTTCAGCGCCGTTCAGGTCCTCAATAACAAATGGACCATTCTGGGGGAGATCGGCTGGCAGGATTGGAGCTCACTCGGCGAAGCGGAGGTGACAATCAATAGTCTCACTGTACAGTCCAAGCTGGATTGCCAGGATACCTGGCATGTCGCCACCGGTCTTCAATATCAGCTCAGCACTGATACCCGTCTCAATTTCGGCATTGCCTACGATTCCAGCATGTACGACGAGCAGGGGGATACATCCTTGATGCTGCCTTCAGGCGCAGCCTGGCGACTGGGAACGGGTGTCCAGCACCAGCTCAACGACCGCTCCTCACTGGGCGTTGCTGTCGAATGGCTCCTGAGCGAGAGCGCCGATGTCGCGTCGCCGGATGTGCTGGCGGGAAGTTATGATAACCCACAAATGTATTTCATCGCGATGAATTACAGCTATAAGTTTTAAGGCAATGGCGATGCAAGAACGACAAGGTCGTCATTCCAATGCAGCACGAAGCAAAACACGTGTAGCCGCCTTCAACCAGCAGGCATGGGGAAAGATGTTTTTTTCCAGTCTGCTGCCGATGTTGATTTGCTGGACGTGGCTCCTGTGGCCGATGCCGGGAGCAACGCAAGCCAGCACGGTAGAGGCACTCGAATCGTCAGACTGCAAGCGGATCGAGGGGTACTGGAGGCGGTTAGATGGCGGCTACATCCTGCAGCTGCAGGATGTCAAAGAGGACGGCAGCCTGAATGCGGCCTATTTCAATCCGCAGCCGATCAATGTCTCCCGGGCAGAAGCACGTCGTAAGGAGGGCACGGTTACCCTGTTTGTAGAGTTGCGCGACATCAATTATCCAGGGTCAACCTACACCTTGGATTATGATTCGACTACTGACCAGTTTATGGGAGTCTATTTTCATGCGGTCAGCAAACAAAGCTTCCAGATTGAATTTGTCCGGATGAAATAGCTCATGTTGTTCCGCCTCAGCTGGAATGTCCATTTCCAGCTGAGGCGGAACAGTCTTAATCTCCAAGAGGAAGCACCCTCCCGAGGTTATTTGGCTGAAGCAGCGTGACCTGCTTCCGTTGCAATCATGCGTAGAAAAATCTTTTTAGGAGAAGCTTTATGAAAAAAATTGCCATCCTGCTGGTGATGGGAACGCTGTTTTTAGTTTTCCCCATCCATGCCGAGGAAAAACCAACCGCTGCACCGGAAGCCATTCGTGAGGAGCAGGCCATTGATCGCCTGACATCAATGGGCAAACACCTCAACACGCTAAAATTGTTTGCCATCCATGCTGACATCCTTACCGATGAAGTCTTTGATAACGGTCAGAAAATACAATTCGCAGGGACGATTGATTACCTAGTGCAAACCCCGCATTGGCTGCGCCTTGAAGTAAAGAGTGATCATCGGGAGCGCATCTACACCTTTAACGGGAAGACCTTGACCCAATACTCCCCGCGGCTCAAATACTACACAACGATGAACATCCCCGTGACCATTGGCCAGTTAGTCCTCTTGGCCAAAGAAAAATATGACTTGGACTTGCCGCTGGCTGATCTATTCCTCTGGGGAACGGACAAGGCAGATACCAAGGTCATTAGGGAAGCGAGTTTCATTGGTGTAGAGATGATGAACGGCCACGAAAGCGAGCACTATGCCTTCAGGCAGGAAGGGGTAGACTACCAGATCTGGATACAACCCGGCGACAAACCGCTCCCTGACAAACTCATAGTCACCGACACTCAAGAGCCCTCACAACCCAGTTTCGTTGCCAATTTGAAATGGAATCTGTCGCCCAAGGTGCAAATTAAAGACTTCACCTTTACAGCACCAAAGGGTGCAATGAAGATTGATATCGCGACTGTAGCTCCAGCTGAAAAGAAATAACATAAAGAGAGGTGTGCCATGAATGTACGAATGAACTCTTCCATAAAATCGATGCTCAGCGTTTTCTCTTTAGTCGTGTTCTTCCTAGGCACAAACAGTTTGCTGACGCCAATCGATTCCTTTGGTCGTGATATCAACCGTAACGTCAGTGCAAAGAGGAACGTGAATCGTGGAAATGTAAACGCCAACCGGAACGTCAATGTTAATCGCAACGTCGATCGCAATGTTAACCGGAACATCAACGTTAACCGGAACGTCAACGTCAATCGGAATGTGAATGTCAATGGTGGTGGTTATTATGATCGCCACGATTATCATCCAGTCGCCACGGCGGCGGCAGTTACCGCCACAGCAGTGGTGACGGCAGCTGTGGTAGGTTCTATCGTCCGTACCATCCCGCCCTCGTGTTCAGTGGTACAATATAACAACATGGCCTATCAGCAATGTGGCAACACCTGGTATCAGCCTCAGTACTCCGGCAGTAGCGTACAGTACATTGTCGTCAACCCACCTTACTAACATAAGGCGAAGTTCCATCGGAATCAGGACGATAAATTCAACTGATGCAACAGAATAAGCACAATCATAAAATCGTTTGAGTTCTTGTGATCAAACGATAACTGTCACTTCTTAGGGCAAGGTTACTATATGAATCCTCTCGTTGTTGGTGGAATAGGGTGCGCTGTTCTTTTCTTGGCAATGGTGCTGATTTCAAATACAGGCTATCGATTGGGCCGAAACAACCTACATCTGGCCAATGTATCATCGGAAAGTGCGGGTGTGGTTATCTCGGCAATGTTTGCAGTTCTAGGACTTTTAATCGCATTTACTTTTTCTGGTGCATATTCACGTATGGATACGCGGCGCCAGTTGATTGTCCAGGAAGTAAACGCCATCGGCACAGCATATCTCCGTCTGGATCTTTTACCCAAGAATGCGCAGACACCATTACGGGAAGATTTTAGAAAATATGTTTCGTCTCGTGCGGCGTTGTTCCCAAAAATCTCGGACGCTTCAGCGGCTTTCGACGAACTAAACAAGACCTTGGAACTGCAGAAGCAGATCTGGACCCAGGCGGTTAATGCCAGCAGTGGCCCGGAATATCAGTCTGCACGCATGCTGTTGCTGCCAGCGCTCAATGACATGATCGACATCGTGACAACCCGGTCAGTCGCCATACAAACGCACCCTCCCTTGCCGATTTTCTTAATGCTCGCCATGATTGCTCTCGCGTGTACAGGCGTTACCGGTTATCGGGCGAGCATTACTGAGAAATCACCTCATTTCTACAGTATGGCCTTTGCGGCTGTCATCGTTTTTACTTTCTACCTCATCCTCGACATTGAATATCCTCGCTTTGGTTTAATTCGTCTTGACCATGCAAATCATTTGTTGATCGAACTTGTAGAAACGATGAAATAAGCCTACGGAAGATGTATCGGAAAAGTCTCAGTGGAATTGTAACTGACCATATATACTTGATGTTAGGTGGGAAAAAATCAATCCGGATTCAGTGGAAAAGCGGTGTTTTCGGAGACCGGTAGGATCTTTGTGAGATTTAGTCAGTGACCACCGGCAAAGCCGGGGGTTTACCCAAGGGAAATTACCCCCTATTTAATGGGAGGCAATGGTGCCAACTCAAAGTCTTCTTTGGTTACAGGCGTCAGTGGCGCCAGTTCTGGTTCCTCATTTTTAATGGGCTCCAAGGGGGCTAATTCGAATTCTTCACCGGTTACAGGTTTCAGAGGTGCCAGTTCCGGCATTTCATCGTTGAGAGGCGTAAGCGGTGCTAAAGGCTCTAAATCAGAGGGGTCCACCCTTGGTTTTGGCTGTGGTTTTGCGGCAGCCTTTTTTTCTCGTTTACCCTTTTCTCTTTTTTCTTTCTCAACCTTTGCTTGATGGGTTCCTTTGCCCTCGCCAATGATATAGCCATGAAAGGTCACTGTTCCGGTGGGGTAGGTCACCACCATTTCGACCTCGGTATTTTTCACGGTGAAGGAGATTGGCAGGGATGGGAATTCACGAGTGCGGCTCCGGGTTTCTCCATCGACAGTACCTGTCCCAACCGTCACCATGGCCATCTTGCCTTGGCCTGCATACTCGGGCTGAACCTTGGGATCAGGTGTATTGGTTAACGGTGGAACATAGGGCCCCAAGCTGAAATTCAAACTTTTGCTGGTTGAAACAACTTTTGCGGACACATCGCCAAGGTCTTTACCAAAGGACAGGATCGCGGAACCGGTGAATTCGCCCGGGATATCGCCCGAGGTATTAACCGCCTCAAGGTTGATGGTGAGAGGTTCCTTGAGAGGCCCTTTCATCAACTGGGTGTCCTTCACATAGATGACCCAGTCAAAATTGTTCATGTCTTGCTGAGATTGAGCCGCTGCCACAGAATACACTGAAACCGCGCAAGCGATATACGCTCCCAAGGAAAAACTGGTCAGCTTGAACCAGCGTTGGCAAAAGGAATATAAAAAGTTCATAAGGTCTCCAACAATCGTTCAGCGGCTCACTCTTTGAAAAGCCAGAGTTGATTGACGGGCAAATTCCTGTCGTTCAACGAGCAAGTGATGCGAATTTTTTCCTGGGAATATAAAGGACTACCTGGTTTCTTCCCTGCCTTTTCGCTTGGTAAAGGGCCTGGTCAACCTGGTCAATGAAGTCGTTTGGGCTGAAATCGCTGGAGGTGGGCGAGGCGCTGGCCACACCGATGCTGACACTCACCCGGTAGTGCTGCTGCCCGTCGAAGAAGTCATGGGCGGCTATTGATCGGCAAATCCTGTGCGCCACGGTCATGGCGGCCACGGCATCGGTTTCCGGCAGGACAAAGGCGAACTCCTCGCCGCCGTAGCGTGCCATCAGATCGTAATCTCGAATAGCGGCCTTAGCGACCAGACATAACTCTTTAAGGATGAAATCGCCGGTCTGATGCCCATAGGTATCATTGAATTGCTTAAAGTGATCGATATCAGCCAGGAGCAGGGTGAGGCCTCCCTTGTTGCGCATGGCTCGATTCATTTCCGAATGGAGGAAGTTCTGGAAAAATCGATGGTTGTGGACCTCGGTGAGGCCGTCGATGTTGGCCAATGTCTCCAGAAGGCGATTTCTTTCAACCATTTGTTGGCGCAAGGTTTCCAATTCTTTTTTTGCATGCGTCAGTTCCTGGTTTATCTCCTCATAGCTGAGGTGCAGGAGGCTGAGTCTGATATTGGCCTCCTGGATGATCTCCGCCACCGGCCTGACCGGATTGATGGAGATATCGAAGAATCGGGACGCCTTGCCGATTTCCCGGTCGATTTTTTTGAGGAACCCCTTGATGACCAGACCGTCAAGACCAAGCAGCTGCTGGGCTTCATCGTGCAGCTGCTTGTAATGGCACTCGGGCGCGCAGGAATAGAATATTTTGGTCACCAGGTCAGCCAGATAGATAATCTTGACGGTGAGTAGCTCCTGCTGGTTGTCGTCGGGATAGGCATTCGGGTCGTGGTGGTACCGGATGGCGGCCAGGATGGCCGGAGGCAGTCCCCACATCCTGGCGACCTCGTAACCCGAGGTGGTATGAGACACGGCGAGAAATTCCTCTTCCAGCGACACTTCGCAGACGTCTTTGTCGCTGACCGCCAGCAGTTCGAGGATATGGTTGTACCGCGAAGGTACGGTCAGGGCGAAAATCAACTGGCCGATATTCTGCAGCAGGCCGATGGTGAACATCTCGTCGGTGTCGACTCGGGGCAGGAGCTCGGCTATCAGTTTAGCGGCCGTGGCGCCGACCAGCGAGCGTTCCCAGAAGAGATCAAAATTGAACAGGCTGTTTTCCTGGGTTTCTCCCATGGACAGGAAGGTAAAGCTTAGCACCAGGCTTCGCACCGCTTTGATGCCGAGCAGTGAAACGGCCTGGTTGATCGAGGTGATCTGCTGGGGAAAGCTGTAAAAAGAGGAGTTGGCGACTTTCAGGAGCTTGGCCGAAAGAGCCATGTCCTGGGCTATAAGGTTAACGATATCGGTGAGCGCAGTGTCTTCCTGGGCGGTCAGTTCCAGCAGCCGGGTGGCGACGGCCGGCAGGATAGGCAGCTGTGCCGAGGTGAGAATGTTATTGAGCGCTGCGTCCAGGGGTTTCGACATAATTGGTCTAGGGAGTTTAAATCATAGGTTGGGACAATTGTAGCAGAGAGTCAAAATAAAATACAAGTTTCATTCATTTTAATTGATCACCTTGAACACTTATCCCTTGGGTCGATAACGAAACTGCTTGTTCTTCTGGTCGAGCAACTGGGTTACCAGAAACTCATTTCCTTGGCGGTTGAAGGCCTCGTACCCCTCGCGTTCGCAGGCCGGGCAACAGTCAATGGGCAGCTCAACACCCAGGCAGGGCTGGATCTGGCTGCTGCTGCTCTTGATCAACCGCAGGCCTCGGCACTGATCGCAGTCCTTGAGTTCTTCCCGCTGTTTTTCGAGGATACCGTCGGTGTCGTAATAGATTTTTCGCTCGCGGATGAAATACTTGCCCTGCTTCTCGAAATCGCCCATGGCCGGATGGAAATAGCCGTCCAGCAAGGAGCCGCAGCTCTGTTTGATGTACTCCATGGTGTCCGGTTCCTCACGCAGCGCAGCAGCATTGAAATCGGGCTCGCGCACTGCAGAGTAATCGCATTCGGCCATGGCCAGGCAGATGCCGAGGTTGACGTAGGGCAGGGCGCCTTTAATTGAATAGCCGCCCTCCAGCACGGCGATATCGGGCTTGAGCAACTCGTTGAGCCGGGCATAGCCCTGGGCCGAGAACTGCATGTTGGTGATCGGGTCGGAGTAGTGGTTGTCCTGACCGGCGGAGTTGATCACCAGATCCGGCTTGAAGTCAGCCAGGATCGGCAGCACCACGTTCTCCAGGGCGTAAAGGTAGCCCTCATCCCCGGTGCGCGGCGGCAGGGGGATATTGATCGTCTTACCTAAGGCCCTGGGGCCACCGTTTTCGTAGGGAAACCCGGAACCCGGATAAAGCGTGCGACCGTCCTGGTGCAATGAGATAAACAAGACGTCCGGGTCGTGCCAGTAGACATCCTGGGTGCCGTCGCCGTGGTGGCAGTCGGTGTCGACAATGGCGATCCGCTTGCGGCCGTAGTGCTCGCGGATCCATTCGACCATCACCGCCTCGATGTTGATGTTGCAGAAGCCGCGATTGCCGTGAACCACCTTCATCGCATGATGGCCGGGCGGGCGGACCAGGGCAAAGGCGCGCCGGGTTTCCTGTTCCATGACCAACCGGGCCGCCTGGATGGCGCCACCTGCCGAGATGCGGTGCGATTCGGTGCAGATGGCATCCACCGAGGGAAAACAGAAATGGGCCCGCATGATGTCGTGGTCGGTGGCGAACAGGGGGCGGTGCTCGGTGATGCCTTCGACATCGAACAGACCTTCCTCGCGAAACTGGTCCTGGGTGTATAGGAGCCGCTCTTCCCGTTCCGGATGGGTAGGGGAGATGGCCCAGTCAAAGGCGGGAAAAAAAATAACTCCAAGGGAAGAGGCGGCTTTCAGCATGGCGTGACCTGTGGGGCTGAAGATTGGCTGGGGAAGAGAGTTGCGCCGGTCATGACTAACCTGCAAGATGGATGCTGGCGGTGCCGTTTTCCAGGCGGGCAACAACCGCCGGTCGGACCTGGGCCACAACCCGGATATTCTTACCGCTGGTGTACGAACCATCGATCATATTGAAAGAATCCGCCTGGGTAATCTGGATCTCGTCGGCAGCGATGGCCACCCCAGCCTTTTCCAAGTCGACTTTGAGCAGGTTTTTGGCTTCGTCGGTGGCGTCCTGCAAGCTGTATCCCCTTGCGATTGTCCGAAAGATACCGAGCATTGGTACCGAGAGTTGGCCGCGAGCCGTGTTGGCAGTCAGGGCGAGGTGGCTGGTGGTCCGGGTCAGGGCGGCGCCAATGGCGTTGGCCACGCCGTGCAGGGGCGGAACTATGACCTCCATACCCAGGCGCTTGGCCAGTAGTTCTTTGAACACGGCGGCCGGTCCACCGATGACAATTAGCTTTTTGGGCAGGATTTCCCGATCCGCCAATATTTCATGGATGGTGTAGACCGGCTTTGTATTCACCATCCGAATTAGAGCCTCGATTTTTGCGACAATAGCGTTAACCGCTGCTTCCACTGCCTCCCGGGCCAATTGGTCGGCATTGAGTTGATGCTGTGCCGCCAGGGTTGTCATGCCTTCATGGGAGTGTCGAACCTCGCCGAACTCGGCTAAACCTAGGACATTGAGCGCATCCATCAGGCTGGGCACCTGGCCGCCGGTGGCCATGCAGGGTCCGAGCCGTTGCGGTCCGGTTTTGACGCCGTTGGTCTCGACGTGGATCAAGGAATCGCCGCCGATACCGATTGATTCGACATGGATGGCCCGAACCAGGGTGGGACGGCCTTCAATGGCAATCCCTTCCCGCTCCAAGAGCGGTTCGCCGCCGGCAAAGAGGGCGATGTCCGAGGTGGTACCGCCGATGTCGAGCATCAGTAGGTCTTCATCCGCCGGACAAGTAGCGAGAATGCCCATGACCGAGGCGGCAGGCCCGGAAAAGATCGACTGCACCGGTGCGTCCAGGGCGCGCGACAGCGGCATAGTGCCGCCATCTGCCTTGAGGATGTTGACTTCGGCTTGGAGGTCAAAGCCCCTGAGGCTGGCAGTCAATGCGCCGGCAAAGCTGCGAAAGGTACCCCAGACAGCGGAGTTGTAGTACACGGTGTTGATGCGGCGGCCAAAGTTGAGCTGTCCCGACACCAGATGACCCAGCGAGATGAAGTCGGCCTGGTCACCCAAGGCCTCGTGGATGCGGTTTTCATAGGCCGGATTGCGCGGCGAGAACTTGGAGGCCACGCCGAAACATTTCACCCCCTGGTCGCAGCAGGAGGCTATGGCCTCTTCCAAGTCCTGCTCGTCCAGGGCCGAGGTCTCTGTGCCGAGATGGTCGAGGCTGCCATAAATCTGGTGGAAGTGCTCGCCTATCCGATAATGCTTGGGCGCGATCCCCGGCCCGCCCACCACCAGCATGCCCACCGGATCAATCCGGCCGGTGATGATGGCGTTGGTGGTCAGGGTGGTGCTCAGATTCAGGGTTTGCACCCGGACCGGATCCTGACCGGCAAGGATCGAATGCAGCACCTGGCTGATCGATTCCAGCAAATTATCGTGATGGGTGGGGGCCTTGGCGGCGGCGACCAGTCGGGTTCCGTCGATGAGGACACCGTCGGTGTGGGTGCCGCCGATATCGATTCCTATGCGCATGGCAACTCCTTGCCTGGGTAGAGGGGAGGGGAGTGAATCTTTCGTTTTTTACCGTGTTTAGTGTCGGTCAACAACAAGTGACTTGTAGCCGCAATACTGTTGCTGAAAAAGCGTTTTGCCGACTTTGAGAAAGGCCGCGTAATCCCATTCGGTCGCGGTCAGCCGGTGGGAAAATTCTGGCCGGAAGATATAGCAGTGGACCAGAGCATGGGAGCCGTTCTCGTAACACACGCTCACCGGTCGCCGGTCATACATCTCGCCCTCGAAGCGGTCGAGCCGTAACCAGCCTTCCGGGGTGATGTCGTGATACACTCTTCCCTCCACCGCCCCTGTCGCCTCGGCGACCACGCCTGGATACTGCTCATCCTTGACGAGAAAACGGCGATATCCGGCAAGAATGGCCGCAGTGCAATGCAACCTTGCGTCAGCCACTTCGGCCATAATATCCTCGCACATCAGCGAGCCATAGGTAAACAGATCTTGGGGAATAAGCATCGGATATTCAGTGTCGATTTTTTTTTATTTTATCTAACGGAGCGGAGCCACGCCGACGTTGGTGTCAATCCCATTGTTCATTTTGCGCAAGGCTCTTACCTTACCAGGTCGCCAGGGCCCGGAGGCGAGGGTGACATTGCCGGAATGGAAGCGCCCGGCGTAGTCTAGTAGGTGGGCTCCACGCGACGCAGGTTCCACTTCTCTGTGGTCCGGCCGTACTCGAGGTCGCCGGTGACCCTCTCACCCGACAGCGTGTCTGAGTCTTTCGGGTCGACTTGCCCGCTGATTTCGGTACTGCCGGACTGCGTGTACGCCTCGCTCATCGGGCTCGTCTCGCCCTCGTCGATATCTGACGATGGTGGAGGATTCTCGCAGCCGCCGGCAGGGGCGTTTTTTCGCTCTTCACGCCACTTGGTGATTACCGCCGGGTAGCGGGCATTTATCGAATATTTCCCAGTCGTTCCGTCGACATTCACGAAGACCGGCAACCATTGCGTGGCTTCGCCGTTTTCGTCCATAAGGGATGAATCACTCACGCCCGTTGCCCTCCATCGGCCGTTCTGCCCCGGAGCCCGGCACCATACCGCCATTTCCTGATTGCGGATGTACTCATCGCGATGCTTGTAGCGATGCACGACCCGCGCCATCGCTCTCGTCGTCCCTTCGAGCGGGGGTGCGGGCGGAAGCACCACCTCGACAAAGTCCTCGGTGCGCGATGATTCCGACACGTTGGTCGTGATGTCCTTCGCATTGCCGCCCCCACGCTCGAATTTCGTCCTCCGGTCCGCCGTCTCATGCTCGTAGATGACGGTGATCTTCCCTTCCCAGACAGTGACGCCGCCGTCGTGCCAAGCCACGCTCACTTCGATTCTGGCCGAGCGCGCGGAGGTCGCGATGTCGGTGGCCACATCGGTTACTATTTTGAATAAAGCCTTCCCTGCTGCCCAGGTTGGATTGGGCCCCATGAGCAGGTCTTTGAACTTGATCGGCGGCGTTTTGGTCAGGTCGAGCTGGGCCTCGGCGCCGCTTGAAGCTCGCTTCAGCTTTCCCCTGCCGCATTTCGCCTCGTCGACCTTTTCGCCACGGTTGTTGGGACAGAATTTCTCGGGGACCGTCTCGGCACGGAACTCCGCCTTGCCCTCGCCGTTGGTCGCGCCGCCGCCACCACCACCTCTTTTGAGCTGCTCCGACGATCGCCGGTCGAGGGTCTCGAGGTGACCGCCGAGCAGGCCCCACTCGACCCACACACCGCTGACGGCAGAGTTGTCCGGGATGGTGTATCCCTTTAAAGGTCCACACTGCACCGTTGCCCCCGGCCATGGGGTCTCGAAGCGCACTTTCGCCGTGAACGTCACTGGCTGCATGTCCGGACCGCCGCTCGAATGCCGGAGGTGCAGCTCCTTGCCGTCGGCATCATTGGTGACTTCGACCTTGAGCCCTGCCACGAGCGCCGCCCGGGCCAGTGTCGAATCGAGGATGTCCACGATATCGAGCGCTTTATTCGCCTTACCGCCAGCCTTCCAGACCTCTTTCCCCTGGCTCCACTTGTCGCCGAACTTGTCGAAGATCCAGTCGGCAAGCGTCTTGCCGGTTTTGAGACGCGCGCCATCCCAGGGGTCATATTTTTCTTCAGGGCAGGGAGTGGCAGCATGTGCGGCGCGCATCCCCAGAGCGTCGCCGAATGCCGAGGCCCTGGAGTTGGATCGGAACGTGCCCTTCGGACCGTAGAGGTCCGCACCGAGCACCAGAAACGAGAGCAGGTGTATCCGCCTCGCTGCTTGGTCTTTCGGCAGGACGTTCGCCAACTCTTGCAGCAAGGCGGCGTCGAATGCTTCAGGGTTCTCCGGTTCCGTCGGTGCCGAGCTCATCCAGGACCGCATTGCCTCTTCTAGGATCGCTTGGGGGAGTTCGACACACCGTACAGCTCTTGCGCCAGATCGGTCACCCTGGCGAGTCCGACCGTGCTCCCCGCCCGCAAGCTTTCGGCGAGCATGGGGACCTGGAAGTCGTAGATGGTGATGCCGATCTTTGACGGCGTTGCCGGCACGTTGAGCGTCACGCCATCGCCATTGACGATGCGGACACCTGCACGGGTAAGGATTTCGCGCACGGACGCCACGCTCGTCCCCGAATCAAGTGCATGGGCCACGAGCGCTGCAGCCGCCTCGCGGTTGCCAGGCGGCACGTTGATAACTTGGTTGTTCGCCAGGAAATCGGTGCTTGTTGTTGACGGCCCCGACCGGCTCGAGGGAATGCTGGTCACAGGCATTTCCTTGTCACTGTCTCGGCAACCGGCCAGGACTATCAGCAGGAAGATCGCTATAATTCGGCGCATGATTGGCTTGTTCCGTCGTCTATCAATAGTATTATCCTGCAAGGCTTTCTTTGTTGGTTAGGAAGCAACAAAGTTCCAGTCAAGGTGAACCGGAGATACCTCGACCTGATGTGTCGTCTTCTTTTCGAAATGATCTACCATACCTTGCGCTAGGCCTGCTTGCGCACCGCTGCAACCAATGAACTGGGCTCGGGCGCTCGCTTGACGACCAGGACGGCACAGGTGAGGCCAAGCACTACACGGTCCGTGGTTTGGCCGGCAATCTTGCGCGGCAAGCCCTTGCGCTGGTCATTGCCGATAATAACGAGGTCGGCACCGTTTTCTTCAGCGGTGTCAATGATGGCTCGATCAGGCGTTTTACCGACCACGACGAGAGTATCGCCTTCAATTCCTTCCGCTTTAAGCAGACCGAGTATATCGGCAACTTTTTTCTCTGCTTTGTCACGCTGGGATACGTTCGAGACACCTGAGAGCACGGTCACCGGGAGTTTTGAAACCTTGGCGATCTGGAGAGCGACTTCGATAACGGTTTCGCTGATCCGGCTGTCATCGACGGCAACCAGTATACGTTTCTGCCACGGCTGAACCTGCCAATTCGCCACCAGAACGTGGCAGGGGGATCCGATCAGGATTTGCTCGGCAATGTCGCCGATCAATCGTTCCTTCATGTCACCTCGCAAAGGGCGCCGCCCGATGATGAGGATATTTGAGTGAGCCTTTTGGGCGGTCGCCACGACCTGTTCGACCGGGTCATTGCCATAACTGACCCAGGTTTCGCATTCCACTCCGGCTGACTCCGCCTTCTTTTGGGCCAGGGTTAAACGCGCCGTGGCAATTTCATCCGCTCTCGGCGATTCGACACTGGTCATCACATCCAACTTGACGCCAAAACCCTTGGCCAAGGCAATGGCGACCCCCTCAGGGGCGTGACTGAAGGCACTGCCGTCGGTGGCAAGCATGATGCGTTGACGGCGCAACCCTCCGGGTAAGACGCCGAGTTGGCACTCTTCAAAGAGGCGCACCTTGCAGGTGCGGCAAATATCCGGATTCAGTTTCCAATAAATGGCACCGGTAACATGGGTCATGACCGGGAAAAAGGCGTCTTCACCAAAATCTTTGAGATAGTCGCCCTTACGCAAGAATTGGTAAATCGATTCCTTCAGGCGATAGAAATAGATCCCGCCTCCTTGGCGGCGACGACGGCGCGCCTCCGAGGCTAAGGCCTCCGCACCGGCAATGTCGATATAATTGAAACTGGCGGCAGCGATCAGCACGGATTTGCACTGCGGGTTTTCGACGTCGATGCTACGCAGGGTCTGCTGCACATGGCTGGCTGAACCGAAAAAGACCGGGCCATTGATCCTCACTATTTTCAGTTGCGGGCATTCCTGTTCATCGTGGGCAAGCACAAAATGATAGGCGCCTGCTTCGTTGGCGGGCACCATCGGCATAATTTCCGGTTTTGAGGCGCGATACAGGTAGATCACCAACGACAGGAACACACCGCTAAAAATACCGGCTTCAATATTGATCAGGGTGCCGCTGAAGGTACACAGCAAAATGACAGCCTCAGCTTTGCTGGTCTGCCAGATGTGGCGGATCTGATGGAAATCGATAAGTCCCCAAGCCACCAAAAAGAGGATGCCGGCCATGGCGGCATTCGGCAGATAGGCGGCCAAATGCCCGACCAGCAAGAGCAGCAGCAGTAACAGGATCGAGGCAAAGACAGATGCCAGTGGGGTTTTGGCGCCAGCCTCGAAGTTGACTCCGCTGCGATTGAAGGAGCCGGAAGAGGCATAACCGGAGAAAAAACTCCCCAAGATATTGGCAAGTCCCTGACCGATGAACTCCTGGTTGCCATC
Source organism: Desulfobulbales bacterium (assembly GCA_038318785.1). GTDB lineage: Bacteria > Desulfobacterota > Desulfobulbia > Desulfobulbales > Desulfobulbaceae > Desulfobulbus. The sequence continues at coordinate 15,216 of JBBQCO010000055.1, forward strand.
AATGCATTGCTCGGATCGCACTGAAATGGCCCGGGCGATGGCCACGGCCTCAGTTAACCCCAGCATGGTGATGACCAGGGCGGGGCCAAAGGCAAGCCGCAGGGTTTCCAGCGACAGATCAGGGTGCGACAGTGGCGGCAAACGGGCCGGCAAGGCCCCTACGGTGCGAATCCCGGTGGCGGTTGCGCCCAACCAGTAATTCAGCAAAATCGCCACCATACTGCCAACGACCATGGCCGCAACCATAAACGGAATTTTGGGGCAGCAGCGCTTAATAACAATACCGGTGGCCAGGGTCACCAGGCTGATGCAGAGCACCGGCCAATGGAGCGTGCCGAATTGGAGGAAGAGTTGATGCAGGATCTCATGCAAAGGCGCACCACGCACGATCTCGATGCCAAAAAAATTACGGATTTGGCTGGCTGCGATGAGGAGGGCGGCACCCGCGGTGAAGCCGACAACCACACTGTGCGAGATGAAATTGACCAAGGCGCCCATGCGCGCTAGCCCTAACGCCATTTGGAACACACCGGCGAGGAAGGTCAGGGTCAACACCATGCTGATATACTGTGCCGAACCCGGTTCAAAATGCGGTGACAAGACTGCAAAGATCGCCACCGATATCGCCGTGGTCGGTCCGGAAACCAAGTGTAAACTGGACCCGAACATAGCTGCGATCACAGTCGGTACCATGGCGGCATACAACCCGTATTCTGGCGGCAATCCAGCAATGGTGGCAAAAGCCACGCCTTGGGGTAACACCACCAGCGCACCGGTAGCCCCTGCCACGAGGTCGTCGCGCAGAGTGTGCCGATTGACCGTCGGCCACCAGCGCAGGAAGGGAAAGAAAGTGTGCAGGTTAAAAGCAGGAATTTTCATTGGAATGCGTATTCATGAATCGTAGCTTTCAAGTGGATATCAGCCAACATGCGTTATATTATAACCTGATTTTAGTAGAATCAGGTGGACTAAACAATCTCAACGGCAGGGTAAATGGGAGTATTTTTACTTCGGAAGAAGATTCATGAACAACGGGCCGCGAAAAGAGACATCATCTATTATTCAACCACTTACTCCAGGTTGTCAATTTGATGTTTCAATAATCAATGACCCCAAGCGCTGCCAAAGCCGTCGAAGGTCAGTTTTCTTCGCATACCTGGGAGAGCTTTCTCGCTCACATCTCTGATGACCGCCCTCGTCGGTTTCAGTCGTATTCTTTATTGTAACAAAACCAGCAAAATTGACCTCTCGTTCAACAAAAATGTTAACCGTGCCACATCGACTGAATAGGGCGTGGCGAATGATGCGCGTTTAACTCATCAATTTTAAGGATAATTTTCTAAAAAGGCTAATGGCACTAGGATTGCTATTAAAGGAGTAATTTCGTTTGGTGGTGTGCCTCATGTGCATTTCCTTATAATGTGACTCGCCGTCTCCAAATCCCATCGTTAGACTGGAGGAAAATTATGAAAAAGATAGAAGCCATCATAAAACCTTTCAAGCTGGAACCTGTTAGGGAAGCACTGGATTCACTGGGCATTAAGGGCATGACTGTTAGCGAGGTGAAAGGGTATGGCCGGCAAAAAGGTCACGTGGAAATGTATCGTGGCTCTGAATATGCGATTTCGTTTAAACCGAAGATCAGAATTGTTACGGTCGTAACTGATGACCTTGCCGCCAAGGTGGTTGCTACAATCACTGAAACCGCTCGGACCGGCACAATCGGTGACGGCAAAATTTTCATTTCGACAATTGACGAAGTCGTCAGGATTAGGACCGGAGATACCGGAGAAATAGCAATATAGCCATGCCGAGAGATACTTCTCAGTGTTGCCGGTTTGCTGTTTGCGTCCCCATCTCTAACGATATGCCCATTCACGAATCAATCTTCAGCACCCTATGAACGGTTTGGGCCAAGTCGGCATAGATTATCGGCTTCATGAGCAGAGCATTTATGCCGATGGTTTCCATTATCTGGGGATTGATCCGATCACTGAAGCCACTGCATAGTATTATCGGAATTTCTGGCCGGATGGCCTTGATCTGCCGGGCTATTTCATCTCCGGTCATCTTCGGCATGGTAATATCGCTAATGACCAGATCAAATTTTTGAGGATCAGCTCGGAAGGCCTCGATGGCATCAATGGCGCTTGCTCTGGTTTCTACCTGGTAGCCCAGCCGTCCCAATAAATCCCGACCAAGTTCGATCAGTGATTCCTCGTCATCAACAAAAAGGATACACCCGCTGCCCATGGGGAGTTGCTCCAATTTCTCGACAGTGGTGTTAGCTGTCGTTTCGGCTGTCGGAAGGAATACGTGGAAAGTCGTACCGATTCCAACCTCACTATAAACTTTGATACTCCCTCTGTGGTCCTTGACAATACCATGTATGGTGGAGAGTCCCAGGCCGGTGCCCTCTCCCGTTGGTTTGGTAGTGAAATAAGGATCGAAAATTCGGTTGATAATATCCGGTGGAATGCCACAGCCGGTATCGGAAATGGAAAGTTTGAGGTAGTTCCCAGGTTTTATCTCAGAAAAGCTCTGTATGTCATGATCTTGTATGGCAACGGCCGTCAGGCTCACATTCAGTGGACCACCGAAGGATTTCATGGCGTGGTATGCATTGGTGCACAGATTCATGACGATCTGGTGGATGTGGATTTCATTGGCGAATATCGGAGCGAGATCGTTTGCTATGTTCGCTCGGATTTCAATATTCGCGGGCAAGGAAGCCTTGATGAGTTTTAGAGCTTCCTCAACTACCCTGCCGACATCTATCGGGACCCTCTCCGAACTGCCTTGACGGCTGAACAAAAGAATTTGTTGCACCAGTTCCTTTGCGCGATGGCCTGCCTTGGTGATCTGGGATATATAATTCTTCAGGTTGGAATCCACCGGACATGTGAGTTGCGCCAACTCGGCATACCCTAAAATAGCGCCCAAAATATTGTTGAAATCGTGTGCGATCCCGCCGGCCAGAGTTCCCAATGATTCCATTTTCTGGGTTTCTCGCAATTGGGTTTCCATTTTGAGACGCTGCTTTTCGGCTTCTTTTCGTTCGGAAATATCCTTAACAAAAGAAACGCTATAGGATACCTCGTTTAATTCCAAAAGGATTCCGTCAATTTCGACGGGGATTTCAGTGCCGTCTTTTCTTCGATGGACGGTCTCAAACGTGTCTATGCCGTTGGCCTGCTGCTGCCGAAGCCAGATCTGCTCGACTTCCTGTGGGGCATGTCCTTGGTCAAATTCCAGGACATTCATCCGGCAAAGCTCCTCTCTGGTGTACCCGAGATATCGGCAGGCATGATCGTTGACATGGATGATATAGCCGCCGTCTTTGATCATGAAAATACCGAGAGGGGCCTTGTCGACAATAAACTGGGTAGTGTGCAAGGATTCATGAACACGATTCCGTTTCATGATGTCCTTGACAAGGGCCATGGCGTAACGACGGTTGTCGAATTCAATCAAGGTCGCCGTCACTTCAACCGGAAAAAGCGTGCCGTCCTTCCGACGATGTTGGCTCTCAAAGGTGACAGCGCCTTGATCACATAACGTTTGCCACAGGTGTGGCCACGTTCCCCTGTCCATGAGGGGATCAATATCAAACACCGACATCGCCAACAGCTCTGCGTTCGAATAACCAAGGGAATCGCCAGCGTTGCTGTTGACGTACAGGATGTTCCCTTCCTGGTTCAGCTTAAAGGCGCAGGCAGTTGTTTGGACCAAGCTAAACCTGGCCAACTTTTGTTCCTGGCTGTCGTCGATGGTAAAGTGATCGTGGCCGCTTCCCATATAGTTCTCCGCCTGTTATTGAACCGGATGTGTACCAAGGGAAAGTATGTTGAATTTATTTAAAAAATCGACAATGTTTTTGTAATATTTAGAAAAATTATTGGAATCTGCGCTGCCAACCATTCAAAACTTACTTTACTCCATCAGGTGTATTGACTGTTGCCTAATGAAGAGCCAAAATCATGGCTTGCAGTAGGATGAGTCAAGATGAACAGGAGAAATGTGGACTCTAATTAACGGTTCAGATTGTGGCTCACTGAGCTCTCACATTCTAACATTATTCGTTATGTCCTATATGTTATCATCATCTCGATGAACTGTTTTGGGAGAAAAGGCTGGCAAACAAACAGCTATATATTCTGCACCATCTTCAGTCGGAGTACTATATTGTACCCACTCATTTTCATTTATAATAATTGCTTCGCCCGCATGTACTTCAAATTCGTTTGATTTAGTTTTAACCTTCAACATTCCTTTTAGTACTACCGTATACTCAGAAAATTCTGGTTTTTGGCAAGGTTCAACCCAACCCCCCGGACTAACCATTCGAGCTATACTTAAACCTGACGTTTGAGAGTTAACTAACCCAATATATTCTTCAATTATTTTGGGTTTGTTACCTGCTGCTTGAATAATTGTTGGATTTTTTATTTTAGTAGCCATTGACATTTCCTTTTATAAACCTGATTTTAATTTTTGAATTTTATTCAAAATCAAGATGAACAGCTATAGTGCGACACGCCACCAACGTTAAAAAATGCTCTAGGTTTTAGACGATAGTATTTATCCTCTACTTCTTGTGATTGCTCATCGTATGGGTAGCTAAGTATTTCTTGCAACTCTCTAACTAAGGCGTAGTCACCCTGCATGGCTTGTTGGTAGGCGGGGACAATCAACCACTCTCGCCATGTGTATTTTGGGTTAGTCTGTTTCATACTTGCTGATATCTCAGCAAAATTTCCGTCTTTAACGACGAGATCGCGCCAGCTTTTTAGCCAAGCTTGCCATTGCTCATCGAGTTGTTGTGAAGTTTTAACGTAGAAGCTCTTTTTCAATGCTGAAACATCCTCTGGTATATGGGATAACTCACGGAAGAAAATGGTGTAATCCACCTCTGAGTGAGTCATAAGCTGCATTAATTTCTTAAATACCTGTGGGTTATATTCAGTCAAGCCAAGTTTGGCCGCCCACATTTTTTGAAGTTGTTTTTGCATTTCTTCTGCAAAGCCATGGCGCACGTGGTCGAAATGTTCTAAAGTTTCAGTATCT
>JBBQCO010000056.1:0-20109 GCA_038318785.1 Desulfobulbales bacterium
GGTCGATATCCCAGTCCTCTTTCTCACCGGCGCAGGCTCCATGGATTATGCAGTTAAAGCCATTAATCTCGGGGCCTACGATTTTCTCACTAAACCCATAGCCGACATTGAGCTCTTTCATGTCAAGGTCAAGCAGGCTGCGGAAAAAAAGCATTTTCTTCGCCAGGAAAAGGCCTATAAAAAAAATCTCGAGAGAGAGGTCCAGGCAAAAACACAAGAACTGGCCGAGAAAAATATCCTGCTTGAGCAATACAGCAACCACCTGGAGAACGCGACGGTCCAGATCATGTCAAGCCTACAGGCGGCCATGGAGGAAAAGGACGGATACACCGCCGGGCACACGAAAAGAGTGACGGAATATGCGGTTTTTCTGGGTGAAGCCGCTCTGATCAGTCACGAGGATATGCTTGTTCTCCGTCGGGCCTCCCAGTTTCACGATATCGGTAAACTGGTTATCGATCTTTCCTGCATCCAAAAACCCGGTGATCTGACCCCGGAAGAATGGGAACTGATTAAAAAACATCCGGAAGTGGGGGCGAGTATCATTGAACCCCTCACCTTCATGGAGCGGGAGCGCGACATTATTCGTCATCACCATGAAAAACTGGATGGCACCGGCTATCCGGATGGTATCGGCGGTCATCAACTGGATGTCTTGACCCGGATCATCACTATCGCCGACAGTTATGACGCCATGACCTCGCGCCGCAACTATCGGCGCAACCTCTCCACTCCTGAGGCCGTGGGCGAGCTTCGTCGCTGCGCCGGCTCGCAATTTGACCCCGATCTGGTCGAAATTTTTGCGGGGGTTGTTCTTTCTGCCCGTTCGCTGTATAAACAGTAGCTGTTTTTTACCGACAACAGCCTGTCACCTTCGTTTTTTCCGTGCACATAGCCATGAAAATTACCCGAGAAGAAGTGCAGCACGTGGCCAAACTGGCCCGTCTTGATTTAACCGTTGCCGAGGTGGACCGGATGACCGGACAACTCGACGCCATCCTTTCTTATGTGGCCAAGCTCGACGAATTGGACACCACCGGCGTGGCCGTTACCACCCACACGCAACAGGTGGTCAATGCCTTTCGCGAGGACGAGGTACGCCCCTCTCTGTCGCGGGAACAGGCCTTAGCCAATGGACCCGAGCAGAACGGCGAATCCTTCGTGGTCCCGAAGGTCATTGGCTGACCCCCCTTTTTCCTTTCAGCAGAATCAACGTATGGAACACTACTCATTGACCCTACATGAGGCATCGCGTTTACTGGGTGCCGGCGAGGTGAGTTCGGTTGCGCTCACTGAATCGGTGCTGGCCCGGATCGACGCTGTCGAACCCAAGGTGCAGGCCTACTTGGCCCTGGATCGCGAAGGAGCACTCCGGCAGGCGGAACAGGCCGATATCAGAAGAAAAACTGCTGGTCATGCCACCAGCCCACTCTGCGGCATCCCTTTGGCCATTAAGGACGTCCTCTGTACCACTTCGATGCCTACCACCTGCGGCTCACGGATGCTCGAGCATTTTGTCGCTCCCTATGACGCCACGGTCGTCACCAAGCTGGCTCAAGCCGGATCGGTGCTTTTGGGCAAATTGGCCATGGATGAGTTTGCCATGGGCTCGACCAGCGAGAACTGCGCTTTCAAAGTGCCCCACAACCCCTGGAAAAAGGGCTATGTGGCCGGTGGTTCCAGTGGCGGTTCCGCCGCCGCCGTCGCGGCCGACCAATGTTTTGCCTCGCTCGGCTCCGACACCGGCGGTTCGATCCGGCAGCCGGCCTCGCTCTGCGGCACTGTGGGCATGAAACCGACCTACGGCCGGGTTTCGCGTTACGGCCTGGTGGCCTTTGCCTCATCGTTGGACCAGGTCGGCCCCCTGACCAAGGATGTGCGCGACTGTGCCCTGATGATGAACGCGATCTGCGGGCACGATCCTCTCGATTCGACTTCGATCAAACTGCCGGTTCCCGATTTTGCCGCCGCCCTCCAGGATGGACTGCAAGGTGTGAAAATTGGCATCCCCAAAGAGTATTTCGGCCAAGGACTGGATCCCGAGGTGGATAAAGCGGTGCGTGACGGCATTGCCATGCTCAAGGAGGCTCGGGCAGAAATTGTCGAGGTCACCCTGCCGCATACCGATTACTGTGTCGCCGTCTACTATCTGATCGCCCCGGCCGAGGCCAGCTCCAATCTGGCCCGCTTTGATGGGGTTCGCTACGGTTACCGAGACCGAACAGCCGATTCGTTGATCGAAATGTATAACCGCTCGCGTTCCCACGGGTTTGGCGACGAGGTCAAACGACGAATCCTGATCGGCACCTATGCCCTCTCGTCCGGCTACTACGATGCCTTTTACAAAAAGGCCTCCCAGGTGCGCACCCTGATCAAGGAGGATTTTGCCCGGGCCTTTGCCGCCTGCGACCTGATGGTCTCACCGGTGACCCCGACCCCTGCCTGGAAGATTGGTGACAAAGCCGACGATCCGCTGGCCCTCTATCTCTCGGATATCCTCACCCTTTCCGCCAATCTTGCCGGCATCCCCGGCATGTCGGTCCCCTGTGGCTTCAGCAGTCAGGGCCTGCCGATCGGCATGCAGCTACAGGCCGCCCATTTCAATGAGGAAATCCTGTTGCGTGCTGCTTACAACCTGGAACAACGTGCCGGCATCGCCGGAAAAAAACCGGTCATTATCTGATTATGCAACTCCCTGTCCCTCAACACATCAAAGCCATAGTCCCCTATCCCCCCGGCAAACCCATGGATGAGCTGGAGCGGGAATACGGGATTACCAATGCCATTAAACTGGCCTCGAATGAAAATCCCTGGGGTCCTTCGCCCAAGGCGGTTGCCGCCATCGGCACCATGCTGCACACCCTTCACCGCTATCCCGACGGCTCCAGCTACTCTCTCACCGAGGCCGTGGCCCGCTGGATCGGCTCGGCACCGGAGGAGATCGTGCTCGGTAACGGTTCCAACGAGGTGATCGAGTTTCTGGTTAAGGCCTTTGTCGGCACCGGAGATGCGGTCATCACCAGTCACCCCTCCTTTCTCATGTACCAGAAGTTTGTCCAGGTGCGTGGCGGCGAAAATGTGGTCATCCCCCTCAAGGCGATGCACCATGATCTCGAGGCAATCAGTGCGGCGGTGACCGAACGGACCCGCTTGATTTTCATTGATAATCCGAACAATCCCACAGGTACTTTGATTGCCAAGGAAACTTTTGATCGCTTCTTGGCCGGGTTGCCGCAGTCGGTGATCGTCGTTGTTGACGAGGCCTATGTCGATTTTGTCGATCCGGCCGATCGCATCGACATTCTCGGTTATATCCGCCAGCCGGAGCAGATCCCGGCGGTGGTGAGCCTGCGCACCTTTTCCAAAGCCTTTGGATTGGCCGGGTTACGGGTTGGTTTTGGGGTCATGCATCGGGATGTGGCCGCCCTGCTCCACCGGGTCCGGCAGCCGTTCAACATCAACCTGCCGGCCCAGGCGGGTGCGTTGGCAGCCTTGGAGGATACGGCGCATTATGACCACACCTTGCAGGCCACCGCCGAGGGCAGGGCTTGGCTGAGTGAGGCGGTGACGGGGCTTGGGTGCACACCCTACCCGTCCCTCACTAATTTTTTTCTGATCGATGTCCAGGGCGACGCCACCCGGTTGTACGAGGCCATGCTCTACAAGGGAGTGATTGTTCGTTCGATGAAGGCCTACGGCTATCCGGATTTCATTCGGATCACCGTGGGTACGGTCGAGGAAAACCAGCGGTTCGTTGCCGCTTTGGGCGAGTGTCTGCAGGAATTGGGCTATGGGCGTGTGTAAACGGATCGTCACCATCGACGGCCCCTCCGGAGGGGGCAAGTCCACGGTTTCGCGGATGTTGGCCGCCCAACTCCACTACACCTACCTCGACACTGGGGCGATGTATCGCGCCGTGGCCTATCAATGCCGGGAAAAAGACATAGATCTCGGTGAGAGCGGCCAAATGGAGGCCTTGCTGGCCGCAATTCGCATCGAACTGTTGCCGCCGGAAGCGGGAGAGGACGATGTTCGGGTGCTGGTCGATGGCCGGAATGTGGGGAGGGATTTGCGCACCCCGGAGATGGGTATGCTGGCTTCAAAGATCTCAGCCCTCCCTTTGGTGAGGGCCAGCCTGACCCGGTTGCAGCAGCAGAGCGGCGCGAGTGGCCGGATTGTGGCCGAAGGACGCGATACCGGTACCGTGGTCTTTCCCGATGCCGCCTGGAAATTTTTTCTTGATGCCAGCCCCGAAGTCCGGGCCTATCGGAGGGCGGAGCAATTGCGGAGTAAAGGCGAGATGGTGGACGAGCAGCAACTGCTGGCTCAGATCATCCAGCGGGACAGGGACGACCGGGAGCGGACCATCGCCCCGCTCAAGGCCGCACCCGATGCCCTGACCATCGATTCTACCGGCCTTCCGGTCGAAGAAGTGGTGCGGTTGATGTACGAGAAAATTTTGCTCTCCTCCTGCTGCCGGGAGGAATAAAAAAGGCCCGGCATTCCACCTCGGAATGCCGGGCCGGTCAATACAATCACCGACGCATCAGACCACCGATTCGATCTTCTCTCCGGCCAGCAAGGCCTGCATCGCTTTGCCCACTGTCCGTCCCAGTTCCACGCACTCGCCTAATTGGGCATGCTCGGGCACATACTGCACCTTCAGACCTTTGTGACAGAGGATAATATTCATATCCTTCAGGACCTCATTCATCATCTTGACCGCCTCGCCTGACCAGCCGTAGGAGCCAAAGGACGCGCCGACCTTGTTGGTGGGCCGCAATCCGCGCATATACATGAGAAAATCGGCCATCCTCGGCAGCATGCCGTTGTTGAGGGTCGAAGATCCGAGCACAATGGCGCTGGACTCCAACACATCGGTCATGACGTCGCTACGATGGTTGACCTGCAGGTCGAGCAGCTTGTACTCAACACCCTGCTCGTGCAACCCTTCGGCAATAGCCTTGGCCATCATCTTGGTCGAATCCCACATGGTGTCATAGATAACCAGCGCTTTACCGTTGCCCTGATGGACACACCAACGGGAGTAGGCCTCGATGATCTTGCCGGGATTGCTGCGCCAGATCACGCCGTGATCCGGGGCCAGCATCTTGATCGGCAATTGCATCTCCTGCACCTGGGCCAGCAGCTTTTTTACCAGCGGCGAGTAGAGGGTGAGGATATTGGCGTAATATTTGGCGGCCTCGTGCATCAGCACATCCTGATTGACCTCGTCGTCGAACCGTTCGCTGGTGGCCAGATGTTCGCCGAAAGCATCGCTGGTGAACAGGATCTGGTCTTCCTTGAGATAGGTGAACATCGAATCCGGCCAGTGAAGCATCCGGGTCTCAAGAAAACTGAGGGTGCGCTTGCCCAGGCTCAGTTCTTCACCGGGAGTGACCACATGATAGGGCCAGTCAGGTCGGTGAAAATGCTGTAACAGCGCCTTGTGCCCCATTTTCGAACAGATCACCTTTTCCGGATTGATCGCTTCGATCATCTCGGGCAAGGCCCCGGAGTGGTCCATTTCGACATGGTTGACCACCAGATAATCGATTTTTTTCGGATCGATGATGTTGTGGATCCGGTGCATTAACTCGCTCTTGTACGGTTTTTTGACCGTATCGATCAGAGTGATTTTTTCGTCGATAACAAGGTAGGCATTGTAGGTGGTCCCGTTGATCGAGTAGCCGTGAAAATCGCGGGTAATCCAGTCGACGGCGCCTACCCAGTAGACGTTTTCCGCCAGTTCAATTGTTTTCATGCAGCAAATCCTCCTGCACCCAGTGCAGTTTAAAAAGTGAGTAAAGTGTAGCCTTTCTCTATAAAATCCGACATGGCAGGGTGACCGGCCATCTCGCCGATCAGCGGGATGCCCTCCTGCGCTATCGCGTCGGTTACATGCAGCTTATTGGAACAAGCGCGGCAGGCACCGAGAATGAGTCCCTGTTCTTTCGCCTTGCGGTAAAGGGGGTGAAGAAAATGAGCAGGATCGGCCATGACCGGAACCAGGGTGACCGCTTCGCCCTCGAGAACGATCTTGCCTTCCATGCCTTTCTTGGCCATATCAAGGCTGTTGAGCAGCACATGGACAAAACAGAGGGGATTGTCGCGGAAAGCAAAAAAAACGATTTTATGCATCAAGTTGACCTCGGATGTTAGGCGTGAACGGAAGCGGTCGTGAAGAGGATCGGTCTGCTGGAGTATCCATTGCGAGTGGGAGCAGTGGGGTTGGGGAAGGTTTTGGGTGAGTGGACGGGTTTCAATCCCGGCGACGCGGGAGGGACCGTCCAATTGCAGGCGCACTCGGCAAATACCCTCCACCCCGAAGTATCCGGAGTGGAGGGTGTTTTATTTAAGACTCCTCAAACTGATCTTTGCCCGCGCCGCAGACCGGACAGGTCCAGTCATCGGGAATATCCTCAAAAGCGGTGCCGGGCGCTACCCCATTGTCAGGATCGCCGGCAGCAGGATCATATTCATAGGCACAGACAACACAGGTGTATTTTTTCATCTTGTTTCCTCTCTTGCTCGATTGAATCAGGCTTTCCACAAGCCGTGAAGGTTGCAATACTCACGGGCGGACACCTGGTCCGCCTTGATGCAGAAGGTTGCCTCGGGGGCCTCGCCGGGGTTGAGATTCTGGCGGTAGACCTTGCCGTCTGCAATCAGTTCAATAAATTCGATCCAGTGTTTTTCTTCCATGGGATGGGCTACCGCACCGACGGTTACTTTATATCCCTCAGCAACTTTGGTGATTACCGGCACATGTTTTTCCTTTGCAGCATCGACGGTGTTTTCAGTCATCAGGGCCATTCCTTGGCCGCAACAAACCAGTTCTCCGGCTCCGGCATGAAGGACTTCGACAATATTGCCGCAGAGCGCGCATTTGTACACTTCGTTTTTCTTGGTCATAGCCTATTCTCCTCGTAGATTAATGGAATCCTTGGGAGAGCGGGAACCCGCGGGGATTCCCACCCTAACACCGGCATAAACTAGGCAAAACAATAAACCATCTTGTTCGGCTCGGAAAGGGCCAAATTGTCCTTTTTCCCTGTTTTGTCCGGAAGTTCGTGACGGATCAATTGTTGTGTTTGGTGAGATATTCGGCAACACCGGCGGCGGTCGGCGTCATCGCCTCTTTGCCTTCTATCCAGTTGGCCGGACAGACATCGCCATGTTGTTCATGGAACTGCAAGGCATCAACCATGCGCATGGCCTCGTCAATATTGCGTCCCAGGGGCAGATCGTTGATCACCGCGTGGCGTACGACACCTTCGCGATCGATGAGAAAGGTACCGCGCAGGGCGATACCCGCGTCGAGCAGGACACCGTACTGGCGGCTAATGCTTTTGTCGAGATCGGCCACCAGCGGATACTGAATATCGCCGATGCCCCCCTGTTTGACCGGGGTGTTCTTCCAGGCCCAGTGGGAAAACTGCGAATCGATGGAGACGCCGATGATTTCGCAGTTTTTAGCCTTGAAGGCAGCCAGGGCCTTGTCAAAGGCCAGAATTTCCGAGGGGCAAACAAAGGTGAAATCCAGGGGATAGAAAAAGAGGATGACGTATTTGCCCCGAAAATCGGACAGTTTGAAATCCGGTTTCATGGAATTGTCCGGCATGACAGCCGTTGCCGTAAAATCAGGCGCCTGTTTCGTCACTAAAAAGCTCATTGAATTGCCTCCTTATAGGGGGGTAGCGTTTGCAGGGTTCAATTTTTCTGTTCTTTCATCCAAGCATATCTTTGCCCTGCGCGGTGATTTCGTATTTGCACCGGGCAGGACTGCTGACATAGCCCTTATTCTTGAGGGCGGTGATCTGGCAACTGATCTGCTTGGCCTCCAGACCGGTGGTGGCGGCCAGCTCTTTGCTGCCGCAGGCATCGGGACTTTGCGCCAGAGCCTCGAGCACTTGTCGCTGGGTATCACTAAGAGTGGCGGTTCCACATGATGAACAAGCCATTGTGCTTTCTCCTTTTTTTGTAGGGACTTCGAGTTGTTGCTGACATCTCGGACAAAGACCAAAAAACTCAATCCTGCGTCCGGTAATCCGGTATCCTTTTTCCTGTGTCGGTTCGAGATGCGGGGCTGTGTCACCCGGATGCGAAATATTGTCAACCCGCTGGCACTGGGTGCAAAAGACGTGGTCATGCTCGCCTGGGTCCCAATCGAACCGTTTTTGTCGACCGCTGATCTCCAGTTTTTTTATGAGACCTGCCTCGGAAAGGATTTCCAGATTACGGTACACTGTTGCTAAACTGATTCGCGGCAATTTTTTTTTGATCCGTTCGTATAACTCGTCCGCCGTCGGATGCGTCTTGCTCCGGTTCAATTCGCTGAGGATGATCTCGCGTTGATGGGTCATGCGCAGGTATTGATTCATGGTCACCCTTGTGGAAATTTTTCCTAAAATTATTTGATAATCATTCGCATGTCAAGGTAAAAAGCACAGGAGTTGCGCACGGGATGGGGCCTTTGGCGTAAGGGAGAAGAAGGGGTGAACTGTCTGGGGGAGGGGGGTGAAGCAAATGGGTCGAAGAACAACGGGTCAACCCTCTCTGGTTGACCCGTTGTTGCCAACAGGAGGGTTATTCGAGGATGAAGTCGTCGCGCCGGTTTTGGGCGAAGTCGTCTTCACTTTGGCCGTTGAACAATGGTCGTTCCTCGCCGTAACTGACGGTGCGGATACGGCCTTCTTCTATGCCGAACTCCTTGAGGTAGGACTTAGCACTCATCGCGCGGCGTTCACCCAAGGCCAGGTTATATTCATTGGTGCCGCGCATGTCGGTGTTGCCCTCGATCAGCACCCGTGCGGAACCATTATTCCGCAGGTAGCCGCCATTGTGCTCCATGCTCGGGATCTGATCACCTTTGATTTTGGACTGATCATACTCAAAATAGATCGGTTTAAACTCGAGAGAGGAACGGCCGTGTTCGCGCTTGTAAGCATCGCTTTGCTGGTCGGCGTCTCCGGAGAGGCTGCCGCTTCCTCCTCGCCCCGTGGAGTTGAGCCCTTCCATGCCAGGACTGGTTTCCTCGGTGATGTTCCCCATTCGGCTGGCATCCGTGCTGTCGGATCCGCCGCCGCCACTGGAAGCGTACGGGGAAACCGGTTTCGGGCCGCAGCCTCCCAGAAATAAAACGGTGCAGCTCAGCGTTGTAGCAAGGAAAAGACGGGTAAATGTGTTCATGAGTCAGCCTCGCGTGAAGGGTGAAGGACAATGGAGAAAATACTGTCGATGTATACCTGTAACCGGGCGATAACGTCAAGAAAAACCTAATTTTGTCCTGTTGCTCCGGACGGCTCGCCTATGGGGAGAGCTTTCTCCTCACACCTTTTTCTTGCTAGCCGTGTCGTGGGATGGTAGATGAAGAAAAAATCTACCATCACTCTAATTTACGGAGAAATGTATGCTGCATAAAATAGTTGCCGCTTGTTTGCTGCTGGTTGCTCTGTGTGGTCCGGTGGCTGCCGAAACAACCATCGTTTTCGCCACTGATGCCACCTGGCCTCCCATGGAGTTCGTCAACGATCAAAAACAGGTGGTTGGCTATTCCATTGCTTTCATGACTGCGGCGGGCAAGGAAGCAGGGTTTACTCCGGTTTTTAAAAACACCGCCTGGGATGGGATTTTTGCCGGGCTGGAAGCGAAGAAATTTGATGCCATCGTCAGCTCCGTTTCCATCACCGACGAGCGAAAAAAGAAGATGGATTTCAGTGAACCGTATTTTACGGTTCGCCAGGCCTTGATCGTCAACAAGGCCTCGACCGCGAAAAGCCTTGCCGACCTGAAAGGACAGAAGGTCGGGGGGCAGATCGGCACCACCGGTTATTTTGCCATCAAGGCCGCAACTGGCGTGGAGGCCAAATCCTATGATGAGGTTGGCCTGGCCATGGAGGACTTGAATGTCGGCCGGATTACCGCCGTGGTGTGCGACGATCCGGTTGCCGCCAACTATGCCTTGGATAAGTACAAGGATAAACTGAAAATTGCCGCGATTATCGAATCCGGCGAGGCTGAGAATTATGGTGTGGCCGTCAACAAGGGCAACGCCGCGACCCTGGCTCTGATCAACAAGGGTATTGCCGCAGTCAAGGCCAAGGGGCTGGATAAAGACCTCAAGGTGCAATGGATCGGCCAATAAGCGCCTGATCCGATTCTCCGATTGCCGGACCTTGGGGTCCGGCTTTTTTCATCCAATCCTCAGGTCGGGATGACCATGTCTTAATCTGGAATCACCAAAATCGATGTCGGCGACGGCGCGGCCATCCCGAATCCGGATGATAAAGGACTGGTATCCGCCTGGTGGATCGCCCTGGTCGGGGCCATCTCCCTGCTTATCTTTCTGCCGTGGTTCAAGCCGGATCCCTACCTCAACATCCTTCGTTTTGTTCCCGACGGAATCGTCATCACCTTCGAAGTTACGGTATTATCGATTTCATTGGCGATTATCATCGGGCTCTTGACCGGCTTGGGGCGGATTTCAAGCAATCGGTTCATCAACCTGATTGCCTCCCTCTATGTGGAGGTGGTTCGCGGCATTCCGCTTCTGGTGCAGCTTTTTTACATCTATTACGCCCTGGGGCGTTTTGTCCGGGTGCCGGATCTGTTGGCGGCGGTTATTGCCATGTCCTTTTGCTACGGAGCGTATATGGGCGAGGTGTTTCGCGCCGGTATCAAGTCCATCGATCACGGCCAGACGGAAGCCGCGCTTTCGCTCGGTTTCAACCATCGTCAAACCATGGCCTATGTCATCCTGCCCCAGGCCTGGCGGACCATTTTGCCGCCGGTGGGCAACGAGTTCATCGCCCTGCTCAAGGACACCTCCCTGGTCTCGATTCTGGCTGTGGCCGATATCCTGCGGCGCGGCCGGGAGTACGCCTCGGAAAGTTTTAACTATTTTGAGACTTACACCATGATCGCCCTGATCTATCTCCTGATCACCCTCGTTTTGTCCAAACTCATCAGCATCACGGAACACCGGTTGAGCCATTATGAACGCCGCTGATCCGATCATCCGTCTGCACCGCATCAACAAGTTTTTCGGCTCCTTCAAGGCGCTGAGCGATGTCAGCCTCGACATCAGGGCCGGCGAAAAAGTGGTGGTTCTGGGGCCCTCCGGATCGGGCAAGTCGACTCTGCTGCGCACCATCAACCGGCTGGAATCCATTGATTCCGGGACCATTGTCGTCGATGGCCACAACCTCTACGGCGAGGGCGAAGACATCAACCGCATCCGCATGGAGGTGGGCATGGTCTTCCAGAGCTTCAACCTCTTTCGCCATAAATCGGTGCTGGAAAACCTCACCCTGGCGCCGATCAAGTTGAAAAAAATGGGTCGTGCCCAGGCGGAAATCCTGGCCTTGGCCCTGCTCGACAAGGTGGGGATGCGCGACCGGGCCAGCCACTACCCGATTCAGCTCTCCGGCGACCAGCAGCAGCGGGTGGCCATTGCCCGCGCCTTGGCCATGGAGCCGAAGATCATGCTCTTCGACGAGCCAACCACGGCCCTGGATCCGGAGATGATCAACGAAGTGCTGGAGGTTATGATCACCCTGGCCAGGGAGGGCATGACCATGGTGGTGGTCACCCATGAGATGGGTTTTGCCCGTGAGGTGGCCGACCAGGTCGTCTTTATGGATGAAGGGGCTATTGTTGAAGTCGCTCCGCCCCGCGAGTTTTTTACCAGTCCGCAAAACCCCCGCAGCCAACTCTTCCTCAAACAAATACTCGCTCCCGCCACACGATGATGGATATCACCAACAGCCCGATAGACATGGTAACCTCCCTGCTGGAAACACACGAGCACGGCAGCGATGGCTATAAACCTTTAGTGGACTTCGAAAAGTGGCGGGTGGCCATTCTCAACTACAGCCCCGACCTGCGGCCGGAACACCTCACCCGGATGCAGCGCCACAACGACACCGACGAGGTTTTTGTCCTGCTCCAGGGCCGCTGCATTCTTTTTGTCGGCGAAGGGGACGAAACGGTCACCCGGTTTCATGCCGAGGAGCTCCAAACCGGCCGGGTGTATAACGTCAAGCAGGCGGTCTGGCACACCCACACCCTCAGTCCGGATGCCAAGGTTCTGGTGGTGGAAAACCGCGACACCACCTACGACAATTCACCCTTCACCCCCTTGACCCCGAAACAGCACCTGGACCTGATCAACCAGACCAAGTCGCTGTGGAGTTGGCCAAAAAATCCCTGACATTCTCCGCTGAAATTTTCTCTTTTGTATAAAAATCAAAAGATTATGTGCGGATCTTTTGCAGCGGCCGGACTTGTCAAGCCGGGGCTGATCGGGTATATTTTTTACCCGACCACATCAAAGGCAGTGCTGCTGCCTCCCTCTTTTTCCCCTCGCCACAAAGGTAACGGTATATGAAGGCTTCCCTGAGCAAAAAAACCAAGTTCATTTTTATTACCGGCGGCGTCCTTTCCTCACTGGGCAAGGGGCTTTCCGCCGCTTCCATCGGGACCTTGCTTGAATCACGGGGCCTGACCGTCACCTTCCAGAAGCTTGACCCCTACATCAATGTCGATCCCGGCACCATGAACCCCTTTCAGCACGGTGAGGTTTACGTCACCAACGACGGGGCCGAAACCGACCTGGACATGGGCCATTATGAGCGGTTCACCAACGCAGTCATGGGCAAGCAGAACAATTACACCTCCGGCCGTATCTATTACTCGGTGATCATGAAGGAGCGGCGCGGCGAATATCTGGGCGGCACGGTCCAGGTTATTCCCCACATCACCGACGAGATCAAGGAGGCGGTAGTCCAGTTGGACGGCAGCGCCGATGTGGCGATCATTGAGATCGGCGGCACGGTGGGCGACATCGAGGGGCTGCCTTTCATCGAGGCCATCCGCCAGCTGCGCATTGATCTGGGCCGGGAATATACCCTGTTCATCCACCTGACCCTGGTGCCCTATATCAAGACCGCCGGCGAGGTCAAGACCAAGCCGACCCAGCATTCGGTCAAGGAGTTGCGGGCCTCAGGCATCCAGCCCGATATCCTCATGTGCCGGACCGAAGCGCCGCTTACCGATGAACTGAAGAAAAAAATCGCCCTCTTCTGTAACGTTGAAGCCAATGCGGTTATCTCGGCCGTGGATGTCGAGAGTATTTACGAGTTGCCGCTGCGGCTCCGGCAAGAGGGAGTAGATGACCGCATCCTCGAAAAACTGGGGATCTGGACCGGGTCGCCAAACGTCGAACCCTGGGAACAGTTGGTGCGCCGAATCAAGAACCCCAAGGGGACGGTGACCATCGGCATCACCGGCAAGTACGTCGATCTGACCGAATCGTACAAGAGTCTGCACGAGGCCCTGATCCACGGTGGCTTTGCCAACGAGACCAAAGTTAACTTGCAGTACATCAGCGCTGATGGTCTCGAAGACGGCACCGACCTCGAGAAGCTCGACAACTGCGACGCCATCCTGGTGCCCGGCGGTTTCGGTAGCCGCGGCATGGAGGGCAAGATCCGGGCCGTGACCTATGCCCGCGAGCGCAAAATCCCCTTCTTCGGCATCTGTCTGGGCATGCAGTTGGCTGTGGTTGAGTTCGCCCGTAACATCGCCGGGATCGAGGGAGCCCATTCGGTGGAGTTCAATCCGGTTACACCCCATCCGGTGATCTACCTGATGACTGAATGGTTCGATTTCCGCACCGGTAAGATCGAGAAGCGCGACCAGCATTCCGACATGGGCGGCACCCTGCGGCTCGGCGCCTATCCCTGCGTCCTCAAGCCAGGCACCTTTGCCGCCACCGCCTACGGTCAGGAGGAGATCAGCGAGCGGCACCGCCACCGCTACGAGTTCAACAACACCTATCGTCAGCAGTTGGAGGAGGCTGGCCTGATCGTCAGCGGTGCCTCGCCCGACGGCAACTTGGTGGAGATCATTGAGTTGGCCGATCATCCCTGGTTCCTCGGCTGCCAGTTCCACCCGGAATTCCAGTCCAAGCCGATGAAGCCGCATCCCCTGTTCCGCGACTTCATCAAAGCGGCCATCGCCCATAAAAAAAGAAGCAAGGCCTGAGATGATTAAAACCGTTGAACTGAACCCCA
Source organism: Desulfobulbales bacterium (assembly GCA_038318785.1). Taxonomy (GTDB): domain Bacteria; phylum Desulfobacterota; class Desulfobulbia; order Desulfobulbales; family Desulfobulbaceae; genus Desulfobulbus. Next base: position 14,079 of record JBBQCO010000056.1, read on the forward strand.
CCCCCTGCGGTCCGATCACCATTGGACCAGGTGCACCGCTGCTACTCATGGCCGGCCCCTGCGTACTGGAGAGCGGCGAGCTCGCCTGGGAAATAGCCCGCGAAATGAAAGTGATCACCGCCCGGTTGGGCATCTCTTACGTGTTTAAGGCCTCCTTTGACAAGGCGAACCGCACCTCGCTCAACTCTTTTCGCGGGCCAGGGGCGGAAAAGGGGCTGCGCATTCTCGGGCGCCTGCGGGAAGAGGTTGGCGTGCCGGTGGTTTCCGATATCCATGAACCGGCCCAGGCCGAGATGGCCGCCGACTACCTCGATATCCTGCAGATCCCGGCCTTTCTCTGTCGCCAGACCGATCTCCTGGTTGCCGCCGCCCGCACCGGCAAGGTGGTCAACGTCAAGAAGGGACAGTTTGTCTCGCCCTGGGACATGGAATATGCGGTCAACAAGTTGCGCGGCGCCGGTAGCGAGCGTATCCTGTTGACCGAGCGCGGCGCCAGTTTCGGCTACAATAACCTGGTAGTCGACATGCGATCCCTGCCGGTGATGCGGTCCTTCGGCTACCCGGTGATCTATGATGCCACCCATTCGGTGCAACTGCCCGGCGGCGCGGGTGGCAGTTCCGGCGGTCAACGTGAGTTCATCCCGGCCCTGTCTCGGGCTGCGATGGCGGTCGGCATCGATGGTCTGTTCATCGAGGTCCATCCGGACCCGAGCAAGGCCCTCTGCGACGGGCCCAATTCCCTGCCCCTCGCCGAGGTGGAGACGTTGCTCAAGCAATTGTTGGCCGTACGGCAGGCGGTCGCCGGGGTCATCGATGCCTGACCAGGGCTGCGGCACACCAGGGGGCGCATATCCCACCGATTGCGAACTGACTGAGGCATTGCGCAACCGGGCCATGGTCCGCAACCAGCCGCTGCCACGCAGTGAGGCCTGGACAATCGCCCTGGTCCGGGCACGGCAGGTCAAACTGCTGCTGCTAGATGTCGACGGCGTCCTCACCGACGGCAGCATCACCTATCTCTCCGGCGGCGGCGAGGCCAAAAGTTTCAACACCCAGGACGGCCTGGGGATTAAACTGCTGCAGGAAAGCGGGGTGGCGGTCGGCATTATCACCGCCCGCAGCTCCGAGGCCGTGGAGCGCCGCGCCCAAGATCTCAACTTTGCCTATGTTTTTCAGGGTAAGCAGGACAAACTGACCGTGTACGAAGCCATCCTCAAGGAAACCGGCCTGCGACCGCCGCAGACTGCCTACATGGGCGACGACCTGATGGATCTGCCGATCCTCAACCGGGTTGGTTTTGCTGTTGCTCCTGCCAACGCCGTGGCCGAGGTTCGGCAGCGGGTCCATTACACCACCGAACGCGGTGGCGGCCGGGGAGCGGTCCGCGAGATCTGCGATCTGATTCTCGAGGCCCAGGGTAATCTGGAACGGATGCGAGCCAAGTTCGACCGATGATCAACAATCCCCGCAATCTCCTCTGGATGGTTCCTTTGCTGCTTTTTGTCACCAGTCCCCTGTGGCAGGGGCCGGTGAGTGCCTTTCTTGCCCCTCGAGGCGGCTACAATCCGAAACTGGCGCAGCTGCAGGAGGAGACACCCCTGCAGAATTTCCTCATGGAGTCGGTGGCTATCACCATGACCTCGGGCGGCATGGAGGAGTGGCAGATCGATGCCGAGCGGGCGTACACCGGCGACCAGGAACATGAGATCGAAATGGAAGAGGTCAGCGCCATGTACATTGGCACAGAGAAGGAGCCGATCAATATCGAAAGCCGCAAAGGCACTTATCTCATCGACAAGCGGCATCTGGTGCTCACCGACCATGTCAAAGTGAGCAAGCCGATGAAGCAACAGGTGCTGCTTTCGGAGCGGCTTGAGTACGACGACGCCGACAAAATGCTGGTCAGTCCCGGCAAGGTGACGATCCAGTCTCCCAAGATGAAGCTGAACGCCGGTCGCATGGACTATGATTTTTCCACCGAGGGCTACGATTTCAGCAACCGGGTCAAGGTCAACCTCTAACTCCCGCAGGAATCCGGCGGGTTTCCCCATTGAAGGAACGAGTCATGTTGAAAGTGAATGAGCATTATCTGAAATTGCAGGCCTCTTACCTTTTTTCCGATATCGCCAAACGGGTGACGGCCTTCCAGGCTACCAATCCGGAGCGTGAAGTGATCAAACTGGGCATCGGCGATGTCACCAATCCGCTGCCTGACGCCTGCATCAAGGCCATGCACAAGGCGGTGGACGAGATGGCCACCACCAGCGGTTTTCGCGGATACGGCCCGGAACAGGGCTATGATTTTCTGCGGGAGGCGATTGCAGTCAATGATTTTCAAGCGCGCGGCGCGGATATCCAGGCCGACGAGGTGTTTGTCTCCGACGGGGCCAAATGCGACACTGGCAACATCCAGGAACTGTTCGCGACCGATGCCAAAATAGCCCTCCCCGATCCGGTCTATCCCGTCTATCTCGATACCAATGTCATGGCGGGGCGCACCGGCTCGTTTAAGGATGGGCGCTACGAGGGGCTTGTCTATCTCGAATCGACCAAGGCCAACAACTACGTCCCTGACCTGCCCAAGGAGCCGGTGGATCTGATCTACCTCTGCTTCCCCAACAACCCCACTGGCTCGACCATCACCAAGCAGCAGCTCAAGGTTTGGGTTGATTTTGCTCGTGACTCCAAGGCGCTGATCCTCTTTGACGCCGCCTACGAGGCCTTTATCCGCGACCCGGAGTTGCCCCATTCCATCTATGAGATCGAAGGTGCCCGCGAGGTGGCGATCGAGTTCCGCAGCTATTCCAAGAGTGCCGGCTTCACCGGAACCCGCTGCGCCTATACTGTGGTGCCCAAGGAGTGCATGGCCTACGACAGCAAAGGCGACAAACAGGCCATCCATCCCCTGTGGAACCGGCGGCATTGCACTAAGTTCAACGGTGTCTCCTATCCTGTGCAGCGGGCCGCCGAGGCGGTTTACTCACCCGAGGGCAAGGCCCAGTGCGCGGCCCTGATCGACGGCTATCTGAGCAATGCCAAGATCATCGGTAAGGCGATAGCTGAGTTGGGGTACAGTTATGTAGGCGGGGACAATGCCCCCTACATCTGGATTCAGGGGCAGCGCGATTCCTGGGAGTTCTTCGATCTGCTCTTGAACAAGGCCGGGGTGGTCTGTACGCCGGGGGCAGGATTTGGTAAGTGCGGCCAAGGGTATATCCGCCTTTCGGCGTTTAACTCCGAGGCGAATGTGGTGAAGGCGATGGCGCGGATTCGGGAGGCGTTGGGGTAAACCGGCGAAGGGGTTATTGCTTAAACGCTGTTAGGTTGTAGCTTTGGTGAAGTGTGGGGGGAAAATATGTAATCAAGTAGTTCCCCGGATTCCGTTGCACTCCATCCAGGCGACTTGCTAGATAGTTACTTTGGCATGTTCAGGAGGTTACATGAAGAAATTCAATCAAGGCAGGGCGTATCACGGCAGCGAAGCCGTCTCGGGTGGTCAGCTTAGAGGTGCAACCGCTGGTACCGACTATTTTTATTTCTTGTGCCCCAAATGTCCCGGCGAAGAAATTCTGAGAGTTCTTGATTATGAAGTTCGGGATGAGCAACCTGCAAATCCCTACAACACTGAACTAAGTCCAAAAGCAGCGCAGAGCTTTGTTCTCGCATTCAAAGTTCATTGTCAAAAATGCGGCCTTACAGATTTTGTTAAGGTTTCAAATATTGGCTGGCAGGGTGGTTCGTTATTTGCTGCACAGAAGAAATAGTCCACTCGCAACAAGGTGTTGAGTTGCGGTATGGGTGGGTCGTCTTTCTGCTGTATCTGTAAGTATTCAACTTCAGGCAACCCATGCGGGTTTCCCCATTCTTTTCTTTGCGTGCCTAAAGAAAAGAATCCGCCGTGTGGTCTACGCCACACCGCTGCGAAAAAGCAGCCCTACCGCTGAGCCGACCCCGTTCGTCACAGTCCGAAACCGGCGGGTTGGATGTCCCGCCGCCCGGTTCAATGACAAGAAATCTTCGCGTAGTAGCCTGGATGAAGCGCAGCGGAATCCGGGGTGATGCTCAGCGACAAAGGCCCTTGACAGTCGCAATGGCCGGCAAGAGTGCGCTCAGTCAATCGAGAACACCGCTCTACAGCCTCTCGTGACCCAGATGCCGCCACCATCCCAACCCCACGTCTCGCCAAAATTACAGGGCTTTTTGGAGAGCTGCCGCACAATTTCCACCTGGGCATGGCGTAACGGGGCCCGACAGTAATTGTCATGAGGGTCATGCGATTCACAGGTGATTGTCCGAGGCGGCCCCCCCCTGCGATGGTCTTCACGAGGCCCGTACTCACGATCACCGTACCCGCCGCCATAGTACTCAGGGCGAAAGTCTTCCGTCTCAAATCGTGCCCGGCATCCTCTCGTCACCCAGATGCCATTTCGATCATAACCCCAGGTTTTTCCCTCGTAGCAGCCGGCTTTACTAAGCTGTCTGGTGAGTCGAACACCGCCTCTAGTGTCTGCCGGACAGAATTGGGTCCCTCCACCCGATTCACAGGTGACGGACCGGGCATCAACCACGGTGCAGGTGGCCAGCAAGGCGAATCCCGCAACAAGCATCATGTACATTTTATGATGGCAACCCATTCCTGTTTTCCTGTCCTGTAACGCATCGTTTTGATTGATGGCCATATCACAAAATCCTCCCGTTGCAGTTTTGGGAATTTCCCCATTGTTGTTTTGATGAGTAAAATTGTATCTGTTTCAAGCGGTGGGAACAAACGGAAAAATATGGACGGTTAGAACGGCTGGATTTGAAGGAGGGTATCGCGAAAGAATAACATAGTGCTGCCGCATGAAAGGCAGTTTGACAGAGTCTTGGCGAGGCCAGACCAAAGGACCCCCGCCCGTCGCCTGTCCTCCAGTGCTGGAGCGTCCTCTGTTCCCGTCCAATACCGGCGGATCGTTTCGAGCAGCAACGCAAGGAGAGAATTCGTCGTTGGGGAACGGTTTCCCAGGCGCCCGCAGTGGCAGGGAAAAGGTTGGAGGGTTTGAGCGAAACTCGCCTTTTACCGCCCGGATGCACTGCTTTCCAGGCGATATCCCTTGGAGAACATGCATTGCTCAAAGATTTTTTCCTGCGTAACCGTTCGTTCCAAACCTTGTCCCTGTCCTGCTTCATAGGCAAAAGGATCCTGATAAGTTGCCTTGGCAGCTTCCCGTTTGCATCGGGCTGCATCCTGATCGAACTCGGCTTGATTCAATCCCTTTTTGGCCCATTGCCGTTGTTGGGCGCACCCGACCAAGGTCAAGGGGGCCAGCAGGACCAATACTCCCAAGGCAATGATGGTTCTTTGCATGAGAATCCGTCCCCAATTCATCCAACACCTCTCTCTACTCTTTATCTCGTTGCTAATTTGCCTGGACACGCCCCAGGCGTTCAGTTCAGGAATCCGAAGAATCCAATAGTCTGCGGGCGTTGCCGCCGGTGATCTGCTCGAAGAGTGGCTCCGGCAGGCCGAGCTTGGCCAGCATCTTGAGGGTGGTGGCCTGATCGGTCCAGGGGGAATCGGTGCCGAACAGCAGATACTCCGGCGGATGAGAGAGCAGGATATCCCGAATGCGCTTCTGATCAAGGAAATCAAGGGCAAAGGAGAGTTCCATGTAGATGGGCTCGCCGGTAAGCAGCGCACGCACATCCGCCCATTCATCCCATCCGCCCAAATGGGTGGCGATCAGTTTGAGCTTAGGAAACTGCCGGCAGACCTTGAGAATCCGCTGGGGATCGGCCTTGCGAATGCGGGGAAAGGCGATGTCGTACCCGGCGTGGATCACCAGGATCGTTCCCAACGCGCTCATTTTTTCGTACAATGCGTTCAGGCCCGGATCATCAAGGAAATAATCTTGATAGTAGGAGTGCATCTTGATCCCCTTAAAACCCTCGTCGTGGACTACCTGGAGATGCTCAAGTAGGAGGGGATCGTTGGGGTGCAGCGAGGGAAAGGGCTCGATCCGCTCCGAACGGATTTCTTTGGACCATTCGA